>JABTUS010000004.1:300000-430398 GCA_015075305.1 Opitutaceae bacterium
GTTATCTCACATGAAAAATCGCATTGTCATCACTGCCGCAGTCGCGGCGGTTTCGCTTCTCACAACGTTTTCGGCGCACGCCGCGGACGCTAATGCCAGGAAAGAAAAGGCTGCAGCCGCATTTGCGGCCGCGGACAAGGATGGCGACGGGAAGCTCAATCCGGCGGAATTCGCCGCCTTCAACAAGAACAAGTTGGACGCGGCGGCAGCCAAGGCCAAGTTCGCCGAGACCGACACGAACAAGGACGGATATGTCACGCGTGAGGAGCTGCGCGCTGCAATGGGCAATCATGGCGGGAAGAAGCCGAAGCAATAACCCCCAGGAGTTGAATCAGCCCGGCTGAACCGGCCGGGTGATGTTCATCGCCCGACGGGCATTGACCGACTTGGCCGATCCACTGGGATCGGCCTTTGTTTTTGCTTCCCAGATCCGGCCGCGGGTGGATTGTCATTCGCACATGCGAACCTCCGAATTTCTCGAACGACTTTCCGCGTTTCTGCCGCGCTTCCTGGGCGCACTGCCTCTCGCTCTTGGGATTGTGGCGGTGACCTTTCTGGTCAGCCTTGTCGTGGGTCGGGCGCTGCACCTGTTTGCACGGCGCGCAGCCCTCACTGAACTGGACGTGCTGCCCATCCGCCGGATTGCACGCTGGCTGATCTGGCTCATAGGAGCAGTGCTGATCGTGAACGTTTTTGGCTTTGAGATGGGCGGCGTCTGGGCCGTGCTTTCCACGATCTTTGGCCTGGTGGCGATCGGGTTTGTAGCGGTCTGGAGCATCATCAGTCACACCTCGGCAACGATGATCATCCTCCTGTTGCAGCCTTTTGAGATCGGGGATGACCTTGAGTTTCCAGGGGAATCGGTGCGCGGGCGCGTGGCGAACCTCAATTTCTTTTTCACCACCCTGGTCGACCATGAGGGCGCGCTTTACCAGATACCCAACAATCTTTTCTTCCAGAAGACCGTTCGACGGAGAATGAACCGGCGTGTCGTCAGCCTGGCTGCGCAGCTCCATTCGAAACAGTCGGCGTCCGTGGAACTGCCGCCTCCCCCGAGGGACACCGGGTCCGCGGGCAGGCGCGTGAGTGTGGATGCCGTGGTCAACACCCCTGATCCCGCGAGCATTTCCCCTGATCCCCGGCGTTGAGCAGCCGGAGGATTGCAAGGTCAGCCGCCTCCCCTGGCGGCTGCAGGATCAGTCGTGGAGGGCGGGCTCCAATGGGAAAGATATTTCCGCTTGGCCAGGCGCCAGGCAGTGACGAAAAATGCCGTCAGCGGGATGGCAAGGATCATTCCCAGAAGTCCATCCAACGCTGTTCCCCAGAAAAAGATGGCGAATATGACCGCGACGGGATGGAGGCCGGTGCGGTCCGACATGATCTTCGGCGTGAGAATCCAGCCCTCAATGTTCTGCACGATCACCTGAACCGTGAGCACGAGGGCCACCAGTTTCCATCCTCCGCCGGGTTGGAACAGGGCCAGCGGCACGGTGACAACAAAACCCATGATCGAGCCGAGGTAGGGGATGATATTCAGGAATCCCAGCGCCATGCCGACCACCGCGCCGAACTTGAGTCCCACAATGCTGAACCCGATGGCGTAGAGCACCCCCATGATCAATCCGATGAGGAGCTGTCCGCGAAAAAAGGAGATCACTATCGAGACGAACTCGCGAAACAGGAAGACGACATCCTCACGGACCGCTGGTGACAGGAACGGCAGGTGCTCCGGAAGCCTGTCCGCCGGTTGCGCGCGCGAGAGCAGAAAGAAGAACAGATAGATCGGCACGACCGCAAGGTGTGTGGCGAAGCCGGCGATTCCCAGCAGCCCCGTTCCCGCCGCCTTGAGCGATGGCACCGCATGCTTGAAAAGGGTCTGAAGCTCCTGGGAGAGCTGGTCGACAATTGATCGCACGGTTGGATTCTGAAGCTGCTTTTGCGTGAGCTCGATCCAGTTGGGGTAGTGTTGCCCGATGTATTCCAAGCTGTCCTTCCACAGTTTCGGCACGAATGCGATCAGATCCAGGATCTGGTCAATCGCTGGTGGAACAACCATCAGGAGGATGAGGGCGAAGACCGCGAGCATGAGGCCCACGACGATGAGGACCGCGGCGAGCCTGCGACCATTGAGCCGCTCCTCGAAAAGCTCCACCAGCGGTCGGAGCATGAGTGCGATGATTCCGGCGACGGCGATTGGCCAGAGGACTCCAGCGAAGCGGGAAACCAGGATGCCGAGCACCCGGATCCCGCCAACGAGCAGGGCGAGAATCAATGCAAACGCCAGGAATGAAAGCGCCGCCGTTATCATGCGCCGTTGGGCCGGCGAGAAAAAATCTTTTGGGGCGGATTGGAACTCTCGGTCGGGCATGAGGCTACGTGATCCGGAAGCGGTGTGAACGGCCAGCCGCATTTTCAGCAAATCCGCAGGACAACCGCATGGTCAACGTCATCTCGAACGGAACGCGGCGTCGAATCAGAAGTCTAATCGCCTCTGATTAGCAGACTCGACACTGGGCCTCCGATCCCGCTTTCCTATTCACATGCCTCCAAGCCAGACCATTGACCTCCGTTCACAAACCGCCAGCCACGCCCGTGCGACCGCGTTGCGCTCGCGAACCGGGTTCACGCTCATGGAGATTCTTGTCGTGCTCGCGATCATCGGCCTTCTGGTGGGCCTGACCGTCACCAAGTTTACCAATGTTCTCGAAGGCAACGAAAAGAAAATTGCGGGAATGTTTGTGAAATCCAGCCTGAGCGGTCCGCTCATGCAGTACCGCATGGCGTTGGGGGAATACCCGTCGACTGCCGAAGGCATACAGGCGCTGATCGTCGCACCCGCAAACAAGAGTGAGCGCTGGGCGGGACCTTACATCGAGGCGAAGGATGGCAAGGTGCCGCTTGATCCATGGGGCGAGCCCTATCAATACCGGTACCCTGGGACGAAGAACAAAGGCGGCTACGATCTTTGGTCGAAGGGGCAGGACAAGGCTGACGGCACCGACGACGATATCGGAAACTGGTGAGGATTTCATTCACGGTCAGGCGCCCGCACCCTGCGCGCACGCAAGCGCGTCGAGTCGCGGCATTCACGCTGATGGAAGTCCTGGTGGGTCTGGCGCTCCTCGGCCTGCTGGCCGGGATCTTTGTCAGCAACGTTGGAGCCCTTGCAGGTGATAGAAAGGTGAATGTTGAGGACGTGTTTTGGAAGGCAGTGACCGAGGCGCGCAAGTATGCTCTGCTCCAGGGCATCGACGTCAGGCTGTCCTTTGACGCAAAGGAGAAGGCCTTCAGGGCTTCGACGGCGGAGGGATCGCGAAGCTTTCCCGTGCCGATCGAGGGCGACCTTGAAATCGATTTCCTTGGGGTGACCAAGGGCGGACGCACGACGGTGCTCATCGGAGGCACCCTGGTGGAGACGCAGACGCTTCCCTACGTGACCTTTTACGCGGACGGCACCTGCTCGAATTTCCGCGCGCAGCTTCGACAGGATCAGGGCGAGGCCCGTTATGTGAGGATCGATCCCTGGACGTGTGCGCCAATGCTTGCGCAAACGGACTCGAATTCCTGAAGACCATGCGCAGGTCGAGACAGGGATTCACGATCATTGAAGTGCTGGTGGCACTGGCGATTCTCGCGCTTGCGGCAATTGTCCTCGGCTCGTCCTACGCGAACGTCATCAACAGCTATTTCGTGATGAAGAAGTCAGTCCGGGCGGAGGCCGATTTCGGCTTCGCCCGATCCATGCTTCTTGCCGAGCCGGACCTGAAGAAAGTGGAGGAGGGGGCGGACTTTGCGACCATGGATGGACACCGCGTGCGGTGGAGCGCAACCGTGGAACCCACGACAATCGCAGATTTGTTCAGCGTGACCTTCCACTGTGAAGTCGCCGGCAGCACGCTTGAGGAAACGAGAACCACCGACCAGGTGTTCCGGCTGCTGCGTCCCACCTGGTCCGAGGCCGGCGAACGCGACAAGCTTCGCGCGGAGTCGCAGAAGCGGATTCTGGAAATGCAGGTGAAGAGACAATGAACACCCCTGCGAACGGGCATTGTGCAAATCGGGGAAGGGCCCGCGCCCGGGAATCGGCGTTTACGATCATCGAGGTGCTGATTGCGCTCGCGATCATCGGACTGATCATGATTGCGATGAACACGTTTGTGTTCTCGATGGGGGAGCTGTGGGGGCGCGGCGGCGACGTGCGGCTCTTTGACCTGCATGTGCGGAACGTGTCGCGGTTCCTTGAGCGCGAACTGCGGAGCGCTAGTTTTCCGCCAAATGTGGCTGCTGGTTCCGGAGCCGTATCGGTTCAGGAAATAAAGGCGGCCACAGGACTCGACAGCCCGCTGCTCACATTCGAAGTCAGGGAGGGCAATCGCCTGATGGTCTGGCCGGAGCGTGCGCTGCCCGAGGTTGTGTGCTCACTGGCCGTGCGAGAAGGAGATGGCCTGCTCCTGCTCTGGCATTCGAGGCTGGAAACGCGCTTTGATGACGATGCACCCCGGGAAACGACGATTTCACCCTGGGTCGCGTCGATGGCCTATGACTATTACGATGAAGATTCCAAGCTCTGGAAAACGGAGACGAATCTCCGGCGCACGAGCGGGCTTCAGGACAGCTATGACACGCCCCAGCGCCTGCGCCTGACCTTTCGGCACGGCAGGCTTTCGGAGGAGTCCATCATCAGTCTTCCGCAGGTGGGAGAGGGCCTGCCGATGTTCTAGGCGCGATGCACCTGGTAAAATCCAACGGGCATCGCCATCGGCTGGGTGTGGCTGCAGCGGATCCGCATGCCGGGCGCGGTGAAGGCGGAACGGTGCTGGTCATCGTGCTCGTGACGATTCTTTTCACGAGCGTGGCGTTGTTTGCGTTCATGGAGAAGGCGAGCAATGATCTGCTTGTGGAAGTGCGCGAAGCGGACGCGCGCCGCCTGCGGACCGAAGCCATGTCGGCCATGGAAACGGTGCTGGCCGTGCTCGAGGATTTTCGCCGGGTCAACAGTGGCCTGCGCAGTCCGGCCGAGGGCTGGGCTGATCCGCTCGCCTTTGCCGGCTACGATCCCGGGCCGGACACGACAGTGCAGGTGGAGTTTGAGGACGAGAGCGGCAAGCTGTCGCTTCCCACGCTCGATTCCGTGGCGCTGATCCAGCTCTTTGTCTCCTGGGAGATGCCAAGGACCGATGCGGAGAAACTGACCGACGCGCTTCTTGGATGGATGCGCCCAGACTACGTGCCGGCGTCGGCAAGCTCCCCGCGACCCGAGGATTACGAGCAGGGAGATCTGCCCTATCAGCCTCCTGGCCGGGCGATGCGATCGTTTTCCGAACTCGCCGCAATTGAAGTTGCTCGCGATTTCTTCTTCGACGAGTCGGGCACGCCGAACGCCAATTTCAAGCGCTTCAAGGATGCCGTATCGCTTTATCAATACAACAAGCCGAACCTGAACGGCGCGGCTGCCGACGCCATGGCCGCACTCGGGCAGCTTGATCCGAATCAACAGCGGCGCCTGGATGATTTTCGACGGGGGCTGGGTTCCTATGAACGCGATGGCCCGGGCTATTTCAAATCCGCAGCTGAAGCCGCGAGCCTGCTTGGACAGCAGGCGTCACCTGACGGCTTTGGCGTGGAGATACAGGCCCTGCGCATCCGGATAACCGTTTCACGAGGCGCCGCCCGGTACCAGCTTTCAGCAGTCGTGGCGCCGCCTGGCGGCGCTCAGCTCGTCAAGCCCGGCATCGTCACTTCGACACGGACTGGCAAGGCTTCTGCAGGCGCCTCGAAGGCGGCTCCAACCCCGACGCCAACACCCCGGCCAGCGCGCAGTGGCCGTGATGCGGGTGCATCAAAAAAGCTGAACTACCCTTTTACGCTCTTGGAAATCACTGAAAACGTGGTGATGTCCATTTCCCACGCACCCAACACTGAACTCCAGCATGCCCTCTGAGCTTGAACCTCCGCCCAGTTCCCCCGTGTCCGCAGGGGAAGGGATGCCGACGACGCGTCGCGTGGTGCGTCTGCCTGACACCCGGTTTTTTGTGCGGACAATTCAGGTGGCGGCCGGCGCCACGAGTGCGGACGTGGCACCGCAAGTTGAACTCGCCCTGGAGGCCCTTTCGCCCTTTCCCGTCTCTCAACTCTACCATGGGCACTACTGGCTGCCCGGTGAGACATCGGCCCTCATTTACGCCGCGTTCCGTCGTCGCTTCACGACTGCCGAGACCGACACCTGGCGGGATGCGGATCTGGTCATTCCCGAGTTCGCCAGCGTCCTGGGCCTCAGACCGGAGCCAGACACTACGGTCATCCAGATGTGCGACGCCAGCGTGACTGGCGTGCACTGGGGGGCGGTTGGAGCTGTCCCCTCACGAGTGCTTGCGGAATCACTGGCGTCAGACGCTTCCGATGAGGACCGCGCGCGTGTGCGTGATGGCATCATTCGCGAGCTTGGGGGCAGCTTGCGCATCATCGAGCTGGCGGGCCCCGCTCCGCTTGCCTCGGGAGACGACCCCGACCAGAGCGACTGCGATTTCGCCGTTGGAGAGGCCCATGCGGTGCTGCCGGAATCTGTGCTCGATTCCGTCGACATCCGGGACAAGGCCGAACTCGGCGCGCGGAGGAAGGCACGATCGCGGGATCTGCTGTTGTGGAGAATTTTGGTGGGATTGATCGTGCTGGGCATCCTGGCCGGCGCTCTTGAGGTTGGACTGATCGGCATGCGAACCTGGCAGAGGAGCCGCGTGCAGCGGGTTGAGGCGCAACGGGCCGAGGTCGAGCGCGTGATCAGCAACGACACCCTGACCCGGCGGATCGCCCAGCTCTCCGAGACCCTGCGTCCGTTCGAGATGATCAACCTCGCCAATGACAAGCCGGACAGCATCTATTTTCTGTCAACCGAGGCCCGTGATGTGAATGTTCTCATCATCGAGGCAACCACGCGCAATTCCGCCGACATCGGCGCCTACGAGGCGACGCTTCGAGCCAGTGCAGCGTTCGAAAAGGTGGACATGACTCCGCCCACAGAACGCGATGGAGTCTCCACTTTCCGCATCACCCTCAAGTTCAAGCCTGAGACGTTTCGCGCAGGCGCACCCAAGCCATGAAGCGACTCAGGCAATTCTTCTTTGAACGGCAGCTGCGCGAGAAGGTCCTCCTCCTGGCCTTTGTATTGCTGGGTGTGGCTATCTGGTGCTCGAATCTCAGTGATCGCGTGGCTCTCCAGGCACGCGAGATCAAACTGACGTCGATGGAACTCGACATGCAGCAGGGCTGGCTTTCTCGAAAGGCGAAGATCGAGGCTGATGCCAAGGCCGCATTGGAAAGCTGGGATCCGAAAAAGACGTTCAGCGCCGTGAAGCTCAACAGCGAGCTGTCCAGCATAGCCGCCAACGTGGGAATCCGGAGCGGCTATTCAATTGAAGCCGTTCCAACGAACAAGAGCGGCGGTTTCGGAACGATCCACACGGTTCGATTCATTGCGCGCCGGGTGGATTTCGGCGTTCTGGATTCATTCTATCAGGAAGTGATCAAGCGCGCGCCCTACATTGGCCTTGAGAGCGTCACACTCGCGGCGGATCGGTCGAATCCGCATCAGTTGAACGCGAATTTCCTCGTCACCTCGGTCGAACTCGCCCGGTAAATGATGCCCGTCGAATGGTCCCGGGTCATGGTCAAGACGATGTCAAACGGCCTGGGGAGCGTGATTCAGACACCGAGAGTGGTTGCCGGCGGATGGATTGCACGGCCAGATGGGATGCACCGGGTTTCATGAGCCATCACCCCGCAAGGAGCTCCTTCGACCGCATACTTCCAACAATGGTCCTGCTGGGGCTTTGTGCTCCTCGGAGCGGACGCACGGAAAGTTTCATGCGCTACAAGTTTCAGTCGTGGCAGGAGGATGCAGGCAGGATCCGCGTTGATGCGCATTACGGCATGGTGGAGTCGGACCTGCCGCGGGAAGTCAGGCTCAAGCTGGTCGGATTGGTGGATGCCATTGCGGGTGCGACACCCACCGGGCAGCCGCTTCAGCCGGGCGCCACGCAGGTGCCGCTCACGCAGTTGACGGACAGGCGCAAGGCGTGGTCCGCAGACATGTCGCGCCAATTCGATCGGACCAACGTCGCGCTGACTTATGCGCAGAGTCGGGAGAGTGACTACCTGTCGAAGGCGTGGGCGGTGAATTCACTCTCGGACTTCAATCAGAAGAACACGACCCTCCTCGTCGGATTTGCCCTGGCGGATGATGATGTGACCGCCCGCACGCTCGGCGCGCCGCGACGGAAGAAGAGCAGGGATTTCATTGTCGGCGTCGCCCAGTTGCTCAGCGCGCGCGCATCGCTCACGATCAATCTGACCCATGGCGTCGTCGACGGCTATCAATCCGATCCCTACAAGGTCATTCAGAAGAACACCGAAGTGGTGCCCGGACTGTTTCTGCCCCTGACATACGCTGAAAATCGGCCGACCGAACGCGACAAATGGATCGGCTTCGCCTCGATGAACCTTGCCTTTCGAAATATTGAAGGTGCCGTTGAGGCGAGTTACCGCATCTTCCATGACGATTGGGGGACCACCAGCCATACGCTGGGCTTGGAATGGTTCCAGACCGTGCGCACCGGACTGACAGTTCGCCCCATGCTGCGTCTCTACCGACAGTCCGCTGCGGATTTCTACCGACTGTCGCTCGATGGATCATCGATCACTCCGGGTCCTTCCGCAGAGGGACATGCGCCTTATTTTTCGGCCGACTACCGGCTCTCGGAAATGGACACCTGGACGGCCGGGCTGAAAGTCGTCTGGGAAATCATTCCGGGGTCGTTGACCATTGATGCCGCCTATGAACGTTATGCGATGAATGGTCGTGATGGGGTCACGTCGAGGAGCGCCTATGCCGACGCAGACGTTTTTACGACCGGAATTCAGTATTCCTGGTAGTTGCACCGTGTAACCCTTCGTGCAGTCAATCGTTCATCAAGGCAGCCATGCTTCTCGCCACCAAACAACGCGACAGCCTGAAACCCAGTGCAACCGGACCGGCGGGCACATTACAGACAGCCTCGTGGCGGGCGCTTGGGACCGAATGCAGCCTTCAATTCGTCGCGCCTGACACGGCCATCGCGAACGCGTTCATCGGAGCGGCGCGGCAATGGGTCTCACAATTCGAGTCTCGCTATTCGCGGTTCATCCCTGGAAGTGAATTGAGCCGAATCAATGCCGCGGCCGGAAGAGAGTGGGTGACGATTGACGAGGAAATGTCGCGCATGCTGGATCTCAGCGGATCGCTGCATTTCATGACACAGGGTGTTCTCGATGTCACGAGCCTGCCGCTGCTCAAGCTTTGGGATTTCCGGGCTGCGGTGCCAGGCATCCCGTCTGACGCGGCCATAGCGGAAGCGAAGAAACGTGTCGGATGGGCAAAGGTGCAGCGCGCACCGGGAAGGGTGTTTCTGCCGGAACCGGGGATGGCGATCGATTTTGGGGGATGGGGAAAGGAGTTCGCCGTCGACGCAGTCGCGCAGATTGGCGAGGCCCACGGAATCAAGGCGCTGCTGGTGGACTTTGGCCATGACCTGCGGGCACTGGGGCTTCCGCCGGGAAAGCCTGCCTGGCATGTCGGGCTGGAGAACCCCGCCGCGCCGGGAAGCTGCTGGGGGAGCATCGCGGTGACGAATCGCGGCGTTGCCTCCTCGGGTGACTATGTCCGCGGCTTCACGCACAATGGCCGGCGTTACGGTCACATCATCGATCCTCGCACGGGCTGGCCGGTGTCGAACGGCTGCCAGCAGGTGACCGTGATCGCCCCCACCTGCCTGCAGGCGGGGGTGCTTTCGACGGCAGCCTTTGTGCTCGGAGCGGAATCGGGCATCCGCATGATTCAGGAAACGCTTGGTGCGGAAGGCTGCGTGGTGACTTCGCGCGGGCGCCACCAGACACGGGGTTTTTTCGGCTATGTGGTCGAGAATTGAGGCGAATCCGGCGAGTGCCGGCGGTGCACCCGGATCGGGAACCGGATGATGCGGTTGCGACTCATACTGTAACTTATGATCAACGTCCTCGCCTGGCATCGGTTGCGGTGTCTGCACATTCCCGTGGCGATTCTGTCGCTCCTGCTGCAGCGCGCGCCAATGCTTCGGCTTGGAATCAGTGCGGAGTCGGCTCTCTCCAACTCGATCGCGGCGATTCTCAAGGGGGTGTTTGGCGCCGCGGCACTTGGGTCGTATCATGCATTGGCCGGAGCAACGCAGCTTACGACAAACCCGGCTCCGCCGGTTTCCGGCACGGTCGGAGTTCCCCTCACGGTTGTCTTTGCCTTTACGGGGGGATCGGTGTCGAGCGGGGGCTCGTATGAGGTCAAGGGACAGTTTCCGCCCGGAATGACGGTCACAGGCCTGCAGGGAGATCTCCTGAACGCCGATTTTGGGGAGCTTAAAGGCACACCGCTGACCGCCGGCAGCTATCGACTGAACATCCGCGGCTTCTCCGAGAGGAACAAGAAGGGAGTCGGTGGACAGATCACTTTTCCTCTGGATATCACGATACAGGCGGCGACGGCCACGGCGCCGTCGTTCACAACCCATCCGCTCAGCCAGTCTGTAATCGAAGGGCAGGGTGTGGTATTTTCAGTCGCAGTCACCGGCACTTCGCCCGTCGCTTTTCAATGGACGAAGGATGGAGTGCCGCTCGCCGGAATGACAATGGCGACACTCACGTTGTCGACGACAACCCTGGGTTCGGCGGGGGCATACCGTGTGACCGCCACAAATGGTGCCGGCTCGGTGACCAGCAATGCCGCCACGCTGACGGTCACTCCGGCAGTGGCTGCGCCGGTGCTCGTCAAGCAGCCCGTTTCGCAGACAATTTTGACAGGAGGGACCGTGGTGTTTGAGGTTGGCACAACCGGGTCCAACCTTGCCTATCAATGGGCTCGCAACAGCCAGCCCATTCCCGGCGCAACGTCATCCCAATTGCTGCTGAAAAATGCGTCCAATGCGCAGGAAGGCGACTACACGGCGACAGTCAGCAACTCCGGCGGCCAGGCAACCAGTGCGCCGGCTCACCTGACCCTGGTGACATCCACAACTCCCGGTCGGTTGATCAACCTTTCCGTGCGATCCTTCGCGGGCATAGGTGGCCAGACACTGACCGCCGGGTTTGTCCTGGCCGGCTCTGGCAATGGATCCATGGTGATTCGCGGAGTCGGACCGACGCTTGCACAATTCAATGTGCCTGATGTCTTGTCGGACCCCCAACTGGTTCTCTTCAATTCGGATCAAACGCCGATTCAATCGAATGACAACTGGAGTGGGTCGGACGGTCGCGAGGTGGGCGGATTTGTCCTTCCCACCGGCAGCAAGGATGCGGTGCTGAACGTTTCAGTTGCGCCTGGAGGATACACCGCTCAAGTGGTTGGGACAGCGGGTGCGGTGGGGGAAGCCATGGCCGAAGTCTATGAACAACCCGGACCGCCGGATGCGCCGAGATTCATCAATCTGTCTGCCCGGACGCAACTCGACGCCGGCCGCACCTTGATTGCGGGTTTTGTCATTGGTGGAAACACGAACCGAACCGTGGTGGTGCGTGCGGTGGGCCCTGGGCTCGATGACTTTCAAGTGCCGGGAACACTTGCCGATCCTCGATTGGGATTGTTTCGGGAAGGCACCTTGGTTGCTGAGAATGACGACTGGCTGGGCGGCAGTGTGCTGATCGATGCCATGGCGTCAGTGGCTGCGTTTCCGCTGAAATCAGCCACAAGCAAGGACTCCGCTCTTGTCATCACTCTGCCACCCGGTGCCTATACCGCCAATATCACCGGACCGGCGGGAATTTCTGGCGTCGTGCTGGTCGAAGTTTACCTCATGCCCTGAAAAACACACGGCGCTACCTTGCCCCCTGCAAACGTTCGATGCCTTGGCGCGCCGTGAGAAAGTTTGAGTCCAATTCGACTGCCGCGCGGTAGGCGGCCAGTGCACCGGAACGATTTCCAATCTTTTCCCGGATTTCACCGAGCAGGGCATGGGCCTTGGCCTTGGTGGCGATTCCGGCCGGGGCCGGGTGTGACAGAAAAAAGAGAAGCGCGGCCTCGCCCCGATCGAGCTGCTGCCCGGAAGCCGCAGCCAGGCGCGCAAGCAGGTAGTTGAACTCGGGTTTCTCCGAGTGGGCTGGCTGCAGGGCGTCGATTTCCGCAAACGCCTGCGGCCAGCGTTTCTGGCCGAGATGAAGCGTGATGATGGCGAGCCCCCCCTGCAGGGGGTCGCGGCTGCGGATGGCCTCGGCCACGTCATAGGCTTTTTCGATGCCGCCGCCCGCGAGGCGGGGGGCGTGGACGTAAAAGTTCATCAGCCGGAGCCGATGAGTGATGTTTGCCGGCTCAAGCTTCACGGCCCGCTGATAGGCCGACTGTGATTTCCTGGCGAGGCTTACGCTGGAGATCCAGCCGGCTTGAAGCGCGGATGCGCCATAGGCGTCGCCAAGCTCGGCTTGATAAAGTGCGGATGCCGGATCCAGCCGGGTTGCCATCTCAAGGCGCCTGACGGCCTCGGGAAGCTCATTGCGCCGGAGCGCAAGGGCTCCGAGAAAGTAGAACGCCGTGGCATTTCGCGGATCGGCGGAGGTGATCCTTTCGAAAATCGGCTGGGCCTCCGCGTAGTGTTGATCCTGATACAAGGTGCGCGCCTTTTCAAAATCCGACTCCTGTCCGATGAGCGTGGCAGCCCCCATCGCGAACAGGATCAAGGCTGCGCCGGACACAGGCATGGTGGCGGGCCTGCAACGCGCCGGTCGGAGACGATGCGATGGCTCCTGAAATTCGCCTGGCAGGCGCATGGCTGTGGACGTGCTCTTGATTGTCGAGATTGTGGAGTACGCGCATGGGGTTGCAAGCGGCTGAAATCCGCACGTGCCCGGAATCAAAGTATTCCAGCCGTGCGAAAACTGTAGTGGCCGCGCCGCTGCGGATCCGCCTCGGGGCGTCCCAGGATGACATGATCAAGCAGGGAAATCTCCACAGCACCCGCGGCATCGCGCAGCGAACGGGTGATGCGAATGTCCTGGGAGCTCGGACTGGGGTCTCCGCTCGGGTGGTTGTGCACGCAGATGATTCCGGAGGCCGCCTCGCGGATTGCCTCCCGGAACACCTCGCGCGGGTGCACAAGAGTGCTCGATGCGGTGCCGGAGGTCACCTCGACCCGGCGTATGAGGCGTCCCTTTCGGTTCAGGCAGAGGACCCAGAATTTCTCGACCTCGAGTCCGGCGGCAATGGGAGCCATGTAGGCGGCGACGCTTTCAGCCTGATCGAGCATCGGCTCCTGGATCGAAGGCTGCCCCATGACTCGTCGCGCAATCTCCATGGTGGCCACCAACTGAAGAGCCTTGACGCGGCCTATGCCCTTGTGCCGCCGGAAATCGGACTCTCTCCAGGTGACCAGTCCGGCGAGGGAGCCCGATGCCTGGATCAGTCGCGACGCGAGTGTCATCACATCCTGTCCTCGGGTGCCATTTCTGACGAGCATGGCCAGCAGTTCGGTGTCGGCCAGGGCGGCGGGCCCAAGGTTCATGAGACGTTCCTGAGGACGCTCGTGGCTGGCGGTTTCCTGAAGGCGGTTGGGTGAGGCGACGAACTCCATATGCACTGTAATTGCATTTATGTGCGTGGCGAGGGGTTTGTAAATGACGAATTTTGCCTCATACCCGGAGCATGCCTGCGCTACGCATCGTTGTCTGGGGGGAGAATGTTCATGAACATCGCAACCCGGCAGTTGCCCGGATATACCCGAAGGGGATGCATCACGCAATCGCCGCCGGGCTTCGGGATCAGCTTGCTTCGGCGAGCGTATCGACGGCCACGCTCCAGGAGCCGGAGCACGGCCTTTCTGCGGAGCGCCTGGAGCAGACGGATGTATTGACCTGGTGGGGGCATCTCGCGCATGGCGACGTGAGCGATGCCGTGGTGGACAGGATTCAGCAACGGGTCTTGGAGGGCATGGGCCTCATCGTTCTGCATTCCGGACACTGCTCAAAGATCTTTCGCCGGTTGATGGGCACGTCCTGCATGCTGACCTGGCGGGAGGCGGGGGAGCGCGAACGCCTGTGGGTGTGCAATCCGGGGCATCCCATTGTTGACGGACTCGGGGCGAGTTTTGAGCTTCCGGAGGAGGAAATGTACGGCGAACCCTTCGGGGTGCCGGCGCCGGAGGAGCAGATATTCATCTCCTGGTTTGAAGGCGGGGAGGTCTTCCGCAGCGGCTGCACCTGGCGGCGGGGCAATGGCAAAATCTTCTACTTTCGCCCGGGGCACGAAACGTATCCAACTTACCATGACGCGAACGTCCGGCGGGTGATCGCCAACGCCGTCGCCTGGGCCGCGCCGCAAGGGATGTGGGCGGATGTGGCCAAAGGAATCAATGCGGTCCGCCACATTGAACCCATCAAGGGAAGGCACTGGGTGCCCCCGCCAGAAGCACCGGCTTGAGAGGTTCGCGGACAATGTGCCGTGGGGACTGTCCCTGCGGGTCTATTCTTCCGGCAGCGGCTGGTCCTTGGTCTCCGGCAGCAGCGGCAGAACCAGCAGGCCGAGCAGCAGCACCACCGAGACGATCATGCCCGCGGTGCGGAAACCCTCGATGTTTCCGCCCAGACTTCGCGTGAGCTGCCCGACGGTGAACGGCGCCGTGGCGGCTATCAGCCGGCCGACATTGTAGCAGAAACTGGTGCCCGTGCTTCGCAGGCTCGTGGGGAAAAGTTCGGGGAGGTAGATCGCGTAAACCGCGAACACCGACAACTGCCCGAAACCCATCAGCGGAATCATCCAGAAAATGTGGCTGAATTCGCGCATGCCCTTGAACACGAGGATGGTCGATGCAAAGGCGATGATGAGCGAGACCGCGAAGGCGAACTTGCGGCCCCGAACCTGGGCCACCTTGGCCAGAGTCATCATGCCGATGAACGCACCGATGTTCTGGAGCAGCAGTCCCATGGACGCCCAGAATGTCTTTTCACTGGCGAGCTTCTCGGGGGAAAGGTTCTGCGCGGCCAGGTGGGTTTCAACGATCGTTCGAACTATCTTGGGATGAAAATTGCCCACTCCCCAGAGGCCGATGATGCCGGCGCTGCAAAGAGCGAGGCCCGCCCAAGCGTGACGCTTCCAGCGCGGGTGGGTGAGCAGGACCTTGTAGGATCCGAACTTGACCCCGGTTTTTGCGCCCGCCGCCTTTGCATCGACCCATTTCTTGGGCTCTTTCAATCCCGCCATGATGAAGACGCATAGAAACGCCGGAGTTGCGCCAATGAGGAACATCAACTGCCAGCCTTTGAGACCGAAGGGAAGCAGTTCGCGCAGTGCGAGCAAACCAACGCCCATGCCGATGAGGCCGGCGGTGATGTTTCCCACCGTGGAGAGCGACTGCAGCAGCCCGAGAGCCGGTGCGCGCGCCTTGTCGTGAACGGTGTCGGCGACCAGCGCAACAGCCAGTCCGAAGACGCCGCCGACGCCTGTGCCAGTAAGGAAACGGTAGACGCAGAAATCGACGAAGCCTGTCGACAGGGCGTTCAAACCCGTGCTGATGGAGTAGAGCAGCACGGAAAAGGTCAGGATGCGGGCGCGTCCGAAACGATCGCCAAGCGCACCGAAGAACAAGCCCCCGATCGCCCAGCCAACCAGGAACACCGAGGTGGTGTAGGGTGCGTATTCAATCGCCATGGCCTTTGTGGGCATGAGCTGCTCCATGGCGCCGTCGCGGGCCAGGTTGAAGAGCTGCTGATCAAGGCAGTCAAAAAACCACGCGAGAGATGCGATTGTGAAAACGAACCAATGTTCGCGAGTGAGAAGCCGCCACCAGGGTTGGGGTTGTTCAGTCATGGGAGTGTTGATGGATATGGTTGCGAAAAGTCAGGCATCGACTCGGATGGAGCGACCAGATTCTGCGGAGCGATAGAGGGCCTGGATGATCGCGACTGCCTTTCGGGCCTCGGGTCCATCCACATCCAATGCCGTTCCGAAGCGAAGGTGATCCGCGAGATTGGTGATCTGGCGAAGGTGTCCCTCGTGGGACATCTGATCCGGTGCGCCGGCGCCGGAGCGCATGGAGGGATCCGGGCGCGCGGCAAGAATTGCATCGTCACCGTCGCGAGGTTCGCGGAAATCCCAGCGCACGAGGCAGTCGTCCTCGAGCACCGCGGAGCCGCCTTCGCCGCAGATTTCGATGCGGCGCGCCCATCCCGGATGTGCTGCCGTCGTCGCCTCAATCGACCCCAGCGCACCGCAGGGAAACCGCAGTGCGCCGACTGCAGTGTCCTCCCCTTCGATACCCGTGTGCACGCGACGCGTGTTCCATGAAAAAACCTCGGCGGGCACGCCGGCAAACCATTGCAGCAAATCAATGCCGTGAATCGCCTGATTGATGAGGGCTCCGCCGCCATCGAGCTTGAGGGTGCCGTGCCAGCTGTCCCTGTAGTAGGATGCGGAGCGATGCCATTTGACGTAGGCGCTGGCGAGAACGAGCCTTCCAAACCGGCCGGAATCCAGGGCGCCTTTCATGCGCATCGCGTTCGCGCCGGTGCGCGCCTGGAAGATGGGCATCAACACCACGCCCGCCTTTCGGACCGCTTCGAGCATCGTGTCGATGCGTGCGAGCGACACCTCAAGCGGTTTCTCCATGACAATGTGCTTGCCCGCCCTTGCGGCCTCCAGCGCAGGCTCCAGGTGCGCGCCGCTTGGAGTGACGATGCAGACGACATCAATGTCGGAGCGGGCGAACAGTGCAGCGGGGTCGGTTGTTGAAAAGTGGGCGGCGTGGCGTCGCGCAAATTCTGCCGTGCGATCCGCAGAACGACCGCAAACCCCGACGAGCCGGCAGTTGGGGGCGTCCTTGATGGCCCGTGCATGGAAGTCGGCGATCATTCCTGCGCCGATGATGCCGAATCCAAGCGTGCGATGGGATGCGCGTGACATTGGGCGTTGCGAGTTGGGACGCGTCGTTTCCCGAGTCACCCGCGCGAAAACGCGGGGTCGAGTGGATTCTCGACAGCGCGCCGAAGGATGACAGAGTGGCGCGATGTCGACCCAATATGAAAGGCTCCGCGCCGACATTGTCGCCGCGATGAAAGCCCGCGACTCCAGGACGGCGGTGATACTCCGCACAAGCGACGCTGCCATTCAGCGCGCATCGATGGATCTGGGCAAACCGATTGACGATGCGCTTGTGACTGCGACCCTGCGAAAGGCGGTCAAGAACCTGACCGATGCTCGGGTAGAATTTGAAAAGGGTGGCCGGGCGGACCTTGCGGATGCCAACACCGCCGAAATCCGCATCCTCGAAAAGTACCTCCCCCAGGGCTTGGATCCCGCCAAAGTCGATGCGCTCATAGCTGACGCAATCCGAACGACGGGCGCACAGTCGAAGAAGGAAATGGGCAAGGTCATTGCGGCTCTCAAGCAGTTACCCGAAGCAGGGAGCATCGATTTCGGAGCGGTCAGCAGACAGATACAAGCGAAACTGACCTGAACGTTAAACTGCGGCTGGCTGCACTGGCTGGAAGGTCCCAGTGAAGCGCATTTTGTGCGGAGACTCATGCGGTCTGTTGCCAGAGCGTGGCGAACAGGGTCCCTGCGCCGGCATTGGATGGGCTGATTCACACTACTGAGTCAGCCAATTGTGCCGATGGCTGGAGCTCCGGTGCCATCGAACCTTCAGTCAAGAGCGGCAGTACGGACTCCCCGTGCGGAGGCCGGATGCGCTTTGGCTGTGATCGTCGCCATTCTGGCATCCGGATGTTCAACGGCATCCCGCCAGGGCCGGAGTGAAGATGCGAGGTCGACTGCCCTTGTCGAAGTGGAGAATCGGACTTCCTACGTGTGGAAGCTGACATTCCAGCGGGATGGGCAGCGAGGGCGGGTCATTGCTGTGCCTGCGGGTGGAACGGTATCAATCGAGGTTGCGCCGGGCACCTACGCGATTGGGCAGGAGGCGGTGGGTTTTTCCGGCAACCGGGATCTTTCTCGCTCGATCGAGGAGAAATTTGAAGCAGGCCGGCACTATCGCTGGCCCCTGCTCACGCTCCTGTCCGAATCTGCGCCGCGACGCGGACTGCCATGAGCACACTCAGTTCGAGCCGGGAGGAAAGCCAGCGGACTGTCGAAGTTCAGCAGAATGCGGACCCGCGTTCCATCCGTCGGGTGCGTGGCAGGCCGTTGACCCACTACTGGCCGTGGATTCAGCATCAGGCGCGTTCGCTGCTGCTTTCCCCTTGTGAGCGAGTCACGGATCGAAGCGTCAGCTGGATCTGGGACGAGCCTGGAGAGGCGGCGAATCTCTCGGCGGAGGAGCTCTCGCATTTGCGAAAGAGACTGCGGCGCATGGAGTCCGAGTTCACGGAGCTCGCGGAATCAAACGAGGGAAACGCGGCCAACGAAGCACTGCTCGAGGTTCATTTGGCAATGTCCGCCGTGGCTGCTTCGTTGGCGGAAAAATCCGACCGGCAACTCGCTGCCTATGCCGCGCGCACCACGGGTGGAGTCATGATTCACAGCTGGGGTTCGTTGAAAGCTGCTGATCCGAGGGGTGTGCGAGAAAAGACAAGCCCTGCCACAGACATTGTGCCGGCAGTCGGAGATCTGCGTGTGTCTGATCAACCTGCATTGAATGCTCGGGCAAATGAGGCGCCCGATTGGGGTGCGGATCAGCCGTGCCAGGGTGGTGCGATGCAGTCAGGTCGTCGCGGACGAGGCTGGGTAAGGAAGAGATGGCTTTGGGGGGTGGGGCTTGGCGTCGCAATGCTCACGCTCATGATTCCAGGCGTGCGCTACCACGGGGTTCCACGGCCAGGGGCAGTTCTGGAACGCCCAGTCCCGGAGACCTCGGATGCCTTGCCGGGAGAATCCACCCGGATCGTTCCGTCAGGCCGGGCGAGGATCGCCGCAGACCGTGATGAATCGGGAGACGGCTTGGGAGGATCCGCAGCCAAACCCCCTTCGTCGAGCACACCAGGATACTTTGGGGGCGACCTTGAGTTGGAAGCGACTGGAAGCTTGAATGCTCCTGCATCGCCCGCGGCGTTGCGTGAGCGCGCGATGGTGTTTTCCAGTAGTGAAAGCCCAGTGACTGTGCAGGGGGAAATTGCCGCCGAACGGCCTCTTGTCTTTTCACCGAACAACAGCACCGTCCCAGTCCTCGGAGGAGCGGCCATGTCAGATGCGCCGGGCCTGTCGATTGATGCCGGGCTGGGAGCGGGATCCGCATCACGGATTCGGGCCGACAGGACGCTGGGGAAGCATTCGATCGAACCATCGGACAACGTGAAAGCGAATGATGGATTTACTTCGGGACAGGCCGATTTCCATTCCGATGCGGGAGTGGGGCGTTCCAGTGTCGGCCGATCCCTGTCATTGCCGGAGAACCCGAGGGCATCACACACAGGGCCAGACACACCTGAGGCAAATCAGCGATCCCCTGACGCAGCCCCGGTGAAGACCAAGCGAACGCGCGTTTCGATTTCTGATCGAGAGGCTGCGGCATCGGCGGGACCTGGGGAGGTGTCGGAGGAGGGTGAGTCCGCCAGCGTCGGGACGGCCTCCAGGGCGGCTGCAGACGCGGCGAGTTCGGGATCGGTTCGGCATGGGGCCTTCGGCGCAGGCCTTCGCACGATGAAAATTGGGATTTCTCCCTGGACCTTTGAGCTTGTGCGCGACGCGGTGATTTCAACCCGCCCCGTCCCCCTTGGCTCGACAGATGATTCCGAGTCAATCCGGCGCGTGGTGCTCCAGGAGCGGCTTGCTCATGCCCCCCGGGCGCTTCGGGACGCAAAGTTCTCATGGGGCTTTGCCGTTGAGCAGACTGACGCATCCTTCGCCTTCGAATCCAGGCGTGCTCAAGGGGGAGACGGCCTGATCGTGTGGCGCGAGGGGAAAAGGGTGCTTCTTCGGTTCCCCGACGGTCCCACCCAGAAGGTGGAGCAGATTGAGTGGGTCAGCGACAGCGGGTCTGTGAGAGCCATGACGATTGGCGTGGGTGCGTCGGGTGAGATCACAGTCGCTCTTGGCGATGGATTGCGCGCATCGGTCTGGATTTCAACCCAACTTGAGTCACCCGGCGATCTTCCCGTCGAGCCGGATTCTGCGGAACTGCAAACGAGGCTGGAATGGATGCAGTTGCCGGCTCCGGCTTCCGTGGGCGACAGGATTGTTGGCCGGATTGCCCCGCATCCATGGCTGGAGATTTCCTTGGAGGAGATGCGCGGAACGCAAATTCCGCTGGTGGTTTCTCTGATGGATCAGGACTCCGGCTGGGCCTGGACATCGCAGCTTAGCATTCGCTGAGCTCCCCGCTGATCGTGATGTTGCGATCAGGATGGCTGGCGTCACACCGGTGGGTACAAGCCAGCGTCACTTTGCAATAAAACGCGGAGTTCCGTTGACGCATGGCGCAGCAACAGAATAGCGAGTTTACGGTCCGCATTCCAGCCCCAGTCTGCCTCGCTGGTGTCCCACAACAGTTTCGATCTCGTTGTTTTCGGAGCTTTTCTCGCGACGATTGTTGCGGTGGGCTTTGCGGCCGCACGCAAGGGCGGGGCCAATGACGACTATTTTCTAGTCAGCCGAAACCTGACCTGGTGGCTCATCGGCGGATCAATGATCGCCGCCAACATTTCGACGCATCACTTCATCGGGATGGGCGGCCTCGCCTTCCATGTGGGCCTGGCGGTGGCCAGTTACGAGTGGATGGCCGCCATTGTGCTGATCCTGTACGCAAAGTTCTTTCTGCCCTGCTACCTCAGGACACGGATCACCACGATGCCGGAGTTCCTCGAGCGGCGGTTTGATCATCGCGTGCGGCTTGTCTAGGCCGTCATCTGTCTCATCGGCTACGTCGTGATCGAGCTTGCGGTTGTGCTGTACACCGGGGCGCTGGCGGTGCATTCGATCTTCGGCCTGTGACTTGAGTTTGGGCTGATGATTTTTGGCCTGGCAGGCGCCTACGCGATTTACGGTGGATTCAGGTCGGTCGCCAACACCGACATCGTGCGGGCGACGGTGCCTGCGTCGGCGGTGGTGGACCATTCATCGTCCGCTGAGATGGAGGCGTTTCTTCGCACCGTGCCCTGGTGGCGCTCGTTTGGATTGTGGTCCACCCTGCTG
The DNA here is from genome assembly GCA_015075305.1 of Opitutaceae bacterium. Classification (NCBI taxonomy): domain Bacteria; kingdom Pseudomonadati; phylum Verrucomicrobiota; class Opitutia; order Opitutales; family Opitutaceae; species Opitutaceae bacterium. The sequence goes on from JABTUS010000004.1 coordinate 321,122, forward strand.
ATAGCGTGTGTCATCGGGCTCTACATCCGTTTCTTCTGAGCTCAGTGGCGCAGGCCGGTTTTGCGCGCTTGCCTCGGTTCCCATCGCGGAGCACGGTGAGATGGCACCGGCCGTTCACTTCGACCCCTTTTGAATCCATCATGCGCATCATGAACCTCTCGCTAATGCCCAGGACTTCCGCTGCACGCCTGCAGTCTTGTCGGGGAAATCTGTTCAGCACCGGTCTGCTGCCCGCTGCTTTCCTCGCGGCCGCAGTGTCGCTTTCGGCCGCGGCTCCGGCACCGGCGGTCAGGGTGACGCGCGGAGAGAATCGCGTGGCGGTCTCGGTTGAAGGGAAGCCTTTCACGGAGTTCATCCACGGGCCGGATGCGCCGCGTTCGTATTTCTATCCCGTGCTGGCACCCGACGGCACGCGATTGACCAGGGATTTCCCGATGGCCAGCACGCCGGGTGAGGAGCAGGACCATCCGCACCATCGCTCCCTCTGGTTTGCCCATGGCGACATCAACGGAGTGGATTTCTGGCTGGAAAAACCCACATCGGGCCGGGTGGTGCTTGAGTCTCTGGATGAGACGTCCAGCGGAGACGTGGGCGTGATACGTGCACGGCACCGCTGGCAGACTTCGGAGAAGAAGCTGGTCGCCAGGGAAGAACTCACGGTTCGCATCCGGGCGGTGCCGCACGGAAGGCTGCTCGATTACGAGATCACCTTTCACGCACTGAAGGATTCGCCGCTCGTGTTTGGAGACACCAAGGAGGGGTCGATGGCGGTTCGTGTGGCGCAATGGATGACTCTCACGCACAAACTCAAGGGTGCGGCGGTGCAGGGCCGCGGAAGCATCGTCAACAGCGCTGGTGATCATGATGCCGCCGCCTGGGGCAGGCGCGCCGCGTGGGCCGATTACCACGCGCCGAAAGACGGCAAGGTTTACGGCATCGCTATTTTCGACCATCCGTCAAATGTGCGGCATCCGACCTGGTGGCATGCGCGCGACTACGGATTGTTCGCGGCGAATCCTTTTGGACGGCATGACTTCGAGGGACTCAAGGACCAGCCTCACATCGGCGACCTGACGGTCCCGGCTGGAAAGTCACTGACACTAAAGTATCGCATCTACGTTCACGAGGGCGACACCGCGCAGGCGCAGGTTGCCGAACATTACCGTGCTTATGTGGCGGGTGGGGAATAGCAGTTCCGCAGCGTGGCTGCCGCGGCAACCGCGAGGCGTGTTGTAGTCAACCATGCGCGTTGCTCTCAACGCAGCAGCGCCTCCAGCTCCGCCTCCTTCCAGGGTTCGTCGCGGCCCTTGGTGGCTGCGCGAACCGCAGCGACCGCTTCCGGGCTTACCGCGGAGGCTGCGTGGCCCCAGGAGTGACGGATGTAGGTCAGAACCGAGGCGATCGTGGCGTCGTCCAGCGCTCCCAGCGGGGGCATCACCTGGGGAGGGTTTTCCTTTCCGTGCAGCACAATGCGGGCGAGAACTTCAGTCGGTCCGAGCACCCAGCGGGAATTCACCAGCGGGGGCGCGAGACCCGCGAGACCCTTCCCGTCGGGCTGATGACAGCCGGCGCAGATGGCGAAATTCTCCCGCCCTTTTTCGAACAGCGCCTTTTCCTGCTTGCTGAGCACGACTGCTGGGGATGCGCGGACGGAATCCTTGTGTCCCGGCCAGCGCAGGAGGCCGACTGCCTTGCGCACCCGGCTCCCAATCTCCGGGGCCAGGCCCTTGGCCGCTGACCATGCGATCAATCCATCCGGCACGACCGCAATTGTCAGGGCTGACGCCGTCTTTCCACCATCCTTCTGCTGAGCGTACTCAATGCCTTCAAGCAGTGAAAGCCGGTTTGCGGCGGATGTGCCTGCGCCGGGACTCAACAGGGAGAACAGCCTTGCCTGGGCTGCAGGGTCATCGCCAAGCACCACCGATGCAGCGGCGGTGACCACAACCGCCTTGTTTCTCTCCAGCTTCCGCGCGTTTGAGTCTCCAAGGACGGACTCGAGCAGTTCAAATTCGCGCCCAGCCAGGCTGCTGACGAGCGCTTCGTTAATGTAGGGTTGATCACCATGCGCACGAGCGAGGGCAAACAAGGCATCGCGCGCCTGAGTTGTTTTTGATTCGCCGAGTGACAAGGCGGCCTGCAGGCGCACGCTCGCGTCGCTGCTTCTTGTGAGGGCGATGACTGCGGCGGTGATCGATGCATCACCGGACTTCAGTCCGTCTTCCGCCACGCGGATTGCGGTGACCAGGACCCGCGGGTCTCGGTCCTGGAGCGCGGCCTGCACGGTGGGGCCGTCAAGCGCATCCATCCCATGGAGCGTCCAAAGCGCATGCACGCGCCCCAATGCCGTGTCTGCGGCGTTGGTGGCGGCCTTTCGGAGCAGCGGGATGGCTGAAGCATCATTCGCCTGCACGAGAAGCCGCTGAGCTGTGTCCCTCCACCATCCGCTCGCGCTGTTCAACGCGGAGACGAGCTCCGCGGTTGTCATTCTCGACGGCAGCCGTGAAGCCGGTGCGGTTCTGCCGCTGCTTTCAGGCAGGATCCGGTAGATTCGCCCCAGTCCGATCGGCGTGTCGAGATGACGGGCCTCGATCTGTCGTCGCAGATACGAAGTGACATAGATGCGGTGCTGGAGGATGCCGCGGTACATGTCGACGATGTAGAGTGCGCCATCCGGTCCGGCCGTCAGATTCACCGGGCGGAATCTTTCGTCGGTAGACGTTAGGAATTCCGATGATCGGTAGGCGTTCCGCGCCGTCAGCACGCCATCGGTATTGGAAACAAGGATACGCTTGACCAGATTTGCCGCGGGTTCGCAGATGAAGACGCTGCCTGCAAACCCCGGAGGGAACAGCGATTCCCGATAGAAAAGAGGTGCGCACGCAGCGGTGACCGTCCGCAGGATTCCGTCCTCACCGAGTGTGCGATAGCCGCGATTGATGCCAGGTGTGACACGGCTTGGAAAAAGCGTGATCTTTTCGGGTGGTGAAAGCGTGCGGTTGACTCCCTGTGAAAACGGCTGCGCGGGATTTCGAGCGAGGTATTCCGCCGGGAAGGCGTCGGCCTGCAGCGGCACGCTGTTGTTGTTGTAATAGAAATTGCCGAGGTTGTCCTCGGTGAGCCCCCATTGTCCGCGAAATGAGGTGGGCTGGCGCGTCCAGGTGCCGTCACGATTGCGACGAAACCGCGCCGTGAAATTCGCGCTGTATATCCAGTTGTCCAGCCCCCACGTCAAGCCGTTGGCAGTGTGCTCCGGATTGGTCTGGCTGCCATAGTCGCCGGCCACCTCGACCTTTTCATCTGCGCGCCCGTCGCCGTTCGTGTCGCGCATGAACCAAAGGTGCGGAGGCTCCCCGACAAGGATGCCGTCACCCACGCGCAGCAGGGCTCGTGGCATGACCAGGCCGGAGGCAAACTCGGTGCGCCGATCGGGTCGGCCGTCGCCGTCCGTGTCGTCGAGCACGGCTATCGTGCCGACGGGCTTGTTTTCGCCGACACCGTCGACATTCGGCATGAAGCCGCGCATCTCGACAATCCAGTAGCGGCCGGCCTCATCGATCTCCAGGACGACCGGGTCGTGCAGCAGGGGTTCGGAAGCCACGGCCTCGATCCGAAATCCGGGCGCGACTTGAAAGGTCCGCAGCGCCTGATCGACGGGCAGGGCGGGCGCCGGCGGAATCACCAGATGGCTTGGAGGGTCGGCCTGTGCCTCGCCCGGTTTGTCGCCGCTTTGAGCAAATGCGCCGTGCCCCAGAAGCAGAAGCGCCATCGCGTGAAGGCTGAAGTATCGCATGAGGGTTGTTACGGTCATCAGGATGGAGAGGTGTCGGCAGGATGGCTTTGTGCCCGCAATGTCGCAGCGGGCTTGTGCGCGAGAGTTTGAGAGAGGGATTGTTCCGCGGACATATTGAGTGGACGGGAGAGGCATGCACAATCCTGCGCAGCGGAACATCGGAAAATAACCTTGTTTGCATTCGCGCTCCCCCTGCCTTAGCCCCTCACCATGCGAATTCTCCGCCATCCTCATTTTCTGCGCATTCCGCTCGTTGCAGCCGCCGTTTCCGCGGTTGCTGCATTTGGCCAGAAAGTGAAGGTCGAGGATGTCTATCAGCAGAATTGCGCGAGCTGCCATGGTGCCAGGCTTGAAGGAGGCTCCGGCTCGGCTCTGCTTGGGCCGGTTTGGAAGCACGGCGGGGACTCCGACAGCCTTTTCAAGGTGATAAGGGACGGCGTGCCCGACACGCCGATGATCGGGTGGGGAAGTCTCGGCGAAAGCACGCTGCGGGCACTGGCCATCTACATCCGCGAGCAGGCGTACGCGGCCGCGCAGGTGAAGCCGGAAAAGCGCGATGCTTCAGCGGACAGGAAGCCCGTGGTCACTAAGGAGCACACCTACCGGATCGAGACCGTGGTGACCGGACTCGAGAATCCGTGGTCGCTGGCCTGGCTGCCCGATGGAAACCGACTCGTCACTGAACGACCCGGACGACTCCGGATTCTCGACGGGAAAAACAAGCTTTCCGCTCCGGTCAAAGGAACGCCCAGCGTGTTTGCACACGGGCAGGGCGGTCTGCTGGATGTCGCCGTGCACCCGGACTACGTGCGCAATGGCTGGATCTATCTTTCGTACAGCGACCCGCGCGAACTCGACGGCAGTGATGTCAGTCTTACGGCGATCGTACGGGGGAAAATCAGGAATGGGGCATGGGTCGAGCAGGAGGATGTCTTTCGCGCTCCACTCAAGTTCTATCAAACCACGCGACATCACTTCGGCTGCCGGATCGTGTTTGATGGCGACCATCTGTTTTTCAGCATGGGCGAGCGCGGCCGGAGTGACCATGCCCAGGACCTGACGCGACCCAACGGAAAGATCCACCGCATTTATGACGACGGGCGGGTGCCGCCGGACAATCCTTTTGTGGATCGCAAGGATGCCTGGCCCACCATCTGGTGCTATGGAAACCGCAATCCGCAGGGCCTGGTCCGCCATCCGGCAACGGGAGATCTTTGGGAGACGGAGCATGGCCCGCGCGGCGGCGACGAATTGAATCTGATCGTGCGTGGAGCGAACTATGGATGGCCGAAGGCCTCCTACGGCATGAACTATGACGGTTCGCCGCTCACGCCTGACACGAGTCTGCCGGGCATGATGGATCCCGTCATCTACTGGCTGCCTTCAATCGCGGCATCCGGTCTCGCCGTGTACGAGGGGGATGCGTTTCCGAAATGGAGAAACAACCTTCTCGCCGGAGGTCTCGCGAAGCAGGAGGTGCATCGGCTGGTTCTCAAGGATCATCGGGTCGTCGAGCGCGAGGTCATCTTCAGCAACCATGGGCGTGTGCGTGATGTGCGCGTCGGCCCGGATGGGCTCGTTTATGTTTTGATCGATGCCACGGACGGAAAAATCCTGCGGTTGCGGCCGGAGCAGGTGAATTTGCCGCGGCGGAAATCCTGATCGAGTCCGGATCGCACCGCGCATCAAAAGGCGGATGCCGGCGGTCCTCGCGGCTGTCAGCGCGCCAGGTAGCCTCCGTCAACGACGAGGTCGCTGCCTGTCATGAACGAGGATTCGTCGCTGGCGAGAAAAGCGACCGCGGAGGCAACCTCCTCCGGCCTGCCCTGACGGCCGAGGAGGTGCATGGCCGATGCGCGACGATCCTCCTCCTCGATGTCGAGATTGAGCTTCTTGCAGGAGTTGATGAAGGCGGACGTGTAGATGTATCCCGGGCAGACGGTATTGACGCGGATGCCGAAGGGCGCGAGGTCCTGCGCCCAGCATTTGGTGAGCCCGCGCAGGGCGAACTTGGTGGCATTGTAGGTGGCAAAATTCGCCTGTCCCACGAAGCCGCTGACCGAGGAAAAGTTGATGACGCTGCCTCCCCCCGCCTCCTTCATCTGAATGACCGCCTGATTTGTCACCAGGGATGTGCCAATCACGTTGACGGAAAGGCTGTCGTGCCAGTCCGACAGGGTGGCGTCCACGCTCTTGAAGACAAAACGTGCGGCGCTGTTGACGAGAATGCGTATCGGCCCCAGACGGGTGCGCACTGCGGCACACGCCGTTTCGATTGCGCCCGGATTTGTGACATCAACAGCCTGCGCATGCACGCCCATGGCGGCGAGTTTGCCGTCGCTGTCCGTTTTGACGTCGAACGCCGCGACCCTGCATCCCTCTTCAACAAGTCTCTGAACCGCCGCGAATCCGAGATCACCGAGTCCGCCGGTGACGAGCGCGACCTTTCCCTTGAGGCCCTTCATGGCAGGATGGCCACGGCGCGAATGGGCGAACCGTCACGGCCCTTGAAGTTGAGGGGAAAGCCGCTGAAGACAAAACGCTCGGGCAGCTTGTCGAGATTGGTGAGCCCCTCGACGACGACAACCTCGGCGTCGTGACCCAGGAGAATATGGTGCACCTCGTACCAGTCGCGCCCGGGGGTCGGTGTGTCCATGCCCAGGAGCCGGATCTTTCGCGAAACCAGGTAGCGCGCCGCATCCTGAGTGAGACTGGGAAAATCGGAGAAATAGTTTTCCCTGCCAAACTGCCGGTGCCAGCCGGTTTCGTAGATCAACTTCGTGCCGGGCTGCAGGAGGTGTTCGATCCGCTGGAAGTCAGCAGGCACAATCTCCTCGCGCGGAGCCTTCGGTATGCGGAGAAGGATCGCGTCGCCATAGAACCAATCAAGCGGCATCTGGTCGATGGTTTTGCCATCATCGAGAAAGTGGTACATGGCGTCCAGGTGGGTTCCCTGGTGTGTGGCCATGCTCACCTGCGTCATGTTGTATCGCAGCGTGCGCGTGGTCGAATGGGGGATGATGCTGAGCTTGGGATCGAACGGGAAGTTGTCCTGTCCGTGAATCAAGGGGTGGGAAAGATCGACGAGCTTCATGAGGAGGGAGTGAGGTGGGAGGAGTTCACGACATTGACAAGCGGTTCACCGCGAATTGCGCGCACGACCGCCTCGGCGCTCTTGCGCTGAAGCTCAGGCACGCTGCCGCCGCTGTACCATGCGGTGTGGGAGGTCAGGATCACATTCGGTGACTGGCGGATGGGATGATCCGCTTCGAGAGGTTCAGTTTCGAAGACATCCAGGCCGGCGCCGGCGATCCGCTTCTCAACGAGGTAGCGGGCAAGCGCACGCGTGTCGATCAATCCGCCCCGCGCCGTGTTGACGACAATGGCGTCGCTTCGCATGCGCGCGAGTGAAGCCTCGCCGACGATGTGGCGGGTGTCCGCGGTCAGCGGAAGGTGAAGGGAGACCATGCCCGACTCGCTCCAGAGTTGCTCGAGGTCGAGTTGCCGCACCCCCGCTTTCGCAAAGGCGTCCGATGGCACAAAGGGATCATACGCGGCCAGCTTGAACCCAAAGGGTCTTGCGCGCTCGAGCACCGCTCGCGCGATCCGGCCGAAACCCGCTGTGGCGAATGTCGTCGAGCGGAAGGATGGAAACGCGGCGGGCGGAAGGATCTTCCATGTGCCGCCGCGCACGGCAGCATCCGTCTGGGGAATCTGACGGGCGAGCGACAGCGCGAGTGCCAGCGCATGGTCGGCCACCTCGTCAATGCAATAGTCGGGAACATTGCACACGGGAATTCCGCGGGCACCCGCCGCCTTCAGGTCGACATTGTCGACGCCGATGCCGTAGCGCACGATCACCCGGCAGTGACGGAGTGCGGCAATCACGCCGGCATTGATGGGCGCCCACTGCACGAGCAGCGCATCGGCGTCCGCACAGGATGCGGCAAGCACCGCAGGGTCCTTCGATTGAAGGACCACCAGGTCGCAGCCGGCGGCGGCGAGGAGAGCTTTCTCCTGTTCGATGGATGAGAAACCGTGGTCGGTCAGGACAACTTTCATGATGGATTTGAGGGCAGAAAAACGGCCTTTAGATCAGCGGGCCCGGGACGAAGCATGCGATGGAAGCCCCCGACGGAATTCTCCAGGGGAATGCGCTCTGTCCATGAAGTGACGTCCACCTTGCCCGACTGCATCAGCACCAGTGCCTCGGCGAGTTCCTCCTTCTTCGCCGCGTAGGTGCCGAAGACCTGTTTTTCAGGCAGGGTGATGTCGTAGGAATCGAGCTCCATGCGGTTCTCATGAAGCCCGATCCAGACCGCGGCCCCACCGGGGCGCAGTGCTGCGAGGGAGACCCTCTTGGTTTGAGCGGAGCCTGCGGCGTCGATGACGAGGTCCACGCCCTCGCCATCCGTCGATGCGAGGCATTCCGCCGCCACATCGCGTGTCCGTGCATTGAGGACAAGCGAGGCTCCGAGACGCTGGGCGACGGCGAGGCGGCCATCGGACACGTCCACAACGAGTGTGCGGGCTCCGCGCATGGCCTGCAGCGCCTGCTGGCACATCAAACCGATCGGACCCGCGCCAATGATGAGGGCGGACTGAACCGGAATGTGCCGGGTCAGGTGGACGACGTGGACACCGTTTGCCAGCGGTTCGGCAAGGCATGCGGCGTGGGCGGGCAGGTTGTCCGGCCAGGGAATGAGAACATCGCACGGCACGCGGACAAACTCGGCAAACGCGCCGGGGCGGTGCATGCCGAACACCTGCCTTGCGGCGCAAAGGTGGGTGTCGCCCCGGCGGCAACGCACACAGTGACCGCAGGAAATCACTGAGTTGCTGACGAAACGCCGACCTGCAAGCCCGTGGTCCACTCCGGAGCCCGTCTGTTCGACGACTCCGCAGAATTCGTGGCCCATGACGAGCGGAGGCGTGCGACGCGGACTGCGAGTCTTGAATGTCTCGATTTCGCTTCCACACAGTCCGCAGGCGGAGACGCGAAGCAGGACCTCACCAGGCTCCGGCTGCGGAACTGGGAGATCTCGGACATCGAGATGATCGAAGGATGGGTATAACAATGCTTTCAAGAGTGATGTGGATTCAGTGCGGGGATGCAGACCGCCATTCCTGGCGAGAGCCTGTTGCGTGGGCGCAGATCCGGGCGGGTTTTGGGGCAGGCGAGCTGATAGCATCAATTTTCCGGCGGGGATGTTCCCGCAGGAATGGATGCGAATCAGGAGCGGAGCGAAATGTTCGAGTCAGACCCAAAACGATTGAGGAAAAATTGTCGCGGGAGCGTGGTATTCACCCTCAACGCTCGATTTCAAATATGCAATTGCCGATCCCGCAAGAGGCGGATCTATTCGAGGCTTCACCATGAAAATGCTTTCTCGTTGCGGATGGATTGTCCTGACATTAATACTGCTCAACGGTGGGGTGCCCGAGAGTCGCGCGGCGATTCCCCCGGGATTCACCTCACTGTTCAATGGGAGGAATCTCGATGGATGGCGGGGAGGAGCAACGCACGATCCCCGCGTGCTGGCTGCGATGTCGCCCGCCGATCGTGATGCGCAACTGGCGAAATGGAATGCCAGCCTGGTTGAGCTGCAGGATGGTCAGCCCCACTGGCGTGTGGCGGGAGGGGAGTTGATCAACGATGGCAAGGGCGGGTATGCGACCACGGTGGGAGATTACGGCGATTTTGAATTCGTGGTGGACTGGAAGATCACCAAGGGCACCGATTCAGGCGTTTATCTGAGAGGCGTGCCGCAAGTGCAAATCTGGGATCCCGCCAATCCGGATCCAAAGGGCTTCGGGAACGCCAGGGGATCGGGTGGACTCTGGAACAACGACAGGAATTCCCCGGGAAAGGATCCGTTGGTGAAAGCGGACAATCCCATTGGCACCTGGAACACCTTTCGGATCCAGATGGTTGGCAGTCGGGTGAGTGTCTGGCTGAACGGCAGGCTCGTCGTTGATCATGCCATCATGGAAAACTACTACGACCAAAAGCTTCCTGTGGAACAACGCCGGCCGATCCTGCCGCGCGGCCCGATTCAGCTGCAGACACACGGAGGGGAAACCCGCTGGCGCAACATCGCCATCCGTGAAATTGGCAGCGACGAGGCATGCCGGATTCTGGCCCAGCGCGACCGCGACACCTTCGGTCCGGTTTTCAATGGAAGGAATCTTGACGGCTGGTCTGGCGCGAGGGATGCCGTTGCGGTACGGAATGGCGCGCTCGTCTGGCAGAAAGGGAAGGGTGGGGTCCTCTACACTGACGACGTCTTCTCCGACTTTCAGGCTCGGCTCTTGTTCAAGGTTCCTCCGGCGGGCAACAATGGCCTGGCAATCCGGTATCCCGGCACCGGCAATCCGGCCTACGATGGCATGTGCGAGGTTCAGATCATCGACCAGGACTACGAAAAACACCGGGGCCCCATCGATCCCCGCCAGCAGAACGGATCGGTTTACGGGATGGTTGCCGCCCAGCGCGGTTACCAGCATCCGACCGGGGAATGGAATTTCGAGGAAGTTACGGTCCAGGGCTCAAGGGTGCGGGTGGAATTGAACGGTACTGTCATTTTGGATACAGACCTCAGCCGGATCGACATGTCCAAGGTCCTGCAGAACAAGGCCCACCCGGGAAAGGACCTGAAGAGCGGACACTTTGGTTTTGCGGGGCACAATGATCCCGTGGAGTTCAAGGACATCCTTGTCAGGCAAATCTGAGCATTCCCCGAATCATGCTTACTCGACGCAACTTCATCGAAAATGCCGTGGTTGGGTCACTCGCCACCACGAACCTGGCAAAGGTGCTGGCTGAGCCTGCATCCACCCCGCCATCTGCCGGCACTGGAATGCGACGCCATCAGAAGGCATTCATGTGGGCGACCCTTCGGAGCAAGACATCCGAAAAGCTGAGCGTGCTTGAAAAGTTCAGGCTGCTTGCAGCAGCGGGATTTCATGGCGTCGAGGTGCCAAGTGCGATGGACCAGGGCGAAGTGCTGGCTGCGATGAAGGCGACGGGATTGAAGGTCCCCAGCGTTGTCGTTGCCACGCATTGGGTGAAACCCCTGACGGATCCCAGCGCGAGTGTCCGGGAGGTTGGGCTTGAAGGACTGAGACAGGCGCTGCACGACGCGAAGGCGTATGGAGCCACGTCGGTGCTGCTCGTGCCGGGCAAGGTGACAAAACAGGTTTCCTATGCTGACGCTTACACACGCTCGCAGGCGGAGATAGCCAAGGTGGTTCCTCTCGCCGAATCCCTTCGTGTGGCGATTGCAATCGAAAACGTCTGGAATCAGTTCCTGCTCAGTCCACTGGAAGCGGTTCGCTACGTAGACTCATTCAAGAGCAAGTGGGTGCGCTGGCACTTTGATGTCGGGAACGTCGTCACCTACGGGTTCCCGGAGCAGTGGATAAGCAGCCTTGGGGAGCGCATTGTCAAAATCCACGTCAAGGAATACAGCCGGAAAATTCGGGACGAACGCGGCCCCCATGCGGGATTCCAGGTTGACTTGATGGAGGGTGATTCCGACTGGCCTGCTGTCATGCTGGCTTTGGATCACGTCGGCTATTCGGGATGGTTGATCACCGAGCAGTACCATCCACCCACCATGGATGACGCTTCCTGGCTTGAGCACCTGTCGACCAAACTCGACGCCATCATCGCCGCCTAGATGAACTGGGTCTTGCGGAAATAGTTTTGGATACACCAGATTGGAGCATCCGGGGCAGATTCTCTTCGTGCATGGCCCAGCGTGTCACCCAGATCTGAAGCTCCGCCTCATGGCGGAGATTGTCCAGTGACTGACCAGGCGCATGTTCGCATTGCGCAATTATCTGAGCGTAGCACTCCACCTCCTCTTCAGTGGGCTGCAGGTCGGGGGAAAGGATTGGGAGCAGGGAAAAGATCGAAGTCATGACCAAGGGGAGGGTTCATGAAAGGTTTCCAAACAAGGATCGCTTTTGATATTGCCATGGGGGATGGCCGCCATGGCACCGATTGCCTGAAGAGACGCAGGCCGGGCCCGCGGATTTCGCTGAAAGTCTGGATGGCGATTTTTTCAGCCTGATGCCGCCATGAATCCATTGATGTCAATGGAGCGGAGACAGTCCTTGGAGCTCATGGCGTTTTCAGGTGAAGCCTGTCGCGTTGCCCGCTGCGAAAGGGAGTGGCAGTCAAACAACGTGGGCGGGATGGTGGATTGATGATAGGGTAGGAAAGCCAGAGTGGCACAGATGTTCCAATTTGCGAGCGCTGCGCTTGAAATTCCCGAAGAATTCCAGCGGAAGTTTCGCCGGGGCCGGCGAGCGGCTGCGATGCCGTGCGGTCATGTCTCCCGATAACCGAGAATGCGAGCAGGCAGGAACAGGATCGCCCGTACCAGCGCGAGGAGTCCGCTCATGGCGGAGCCGATGATGCGAAACGGAATGGAGAGCAGCCAGAGTACGGGCCAGAGGATGAGAACGAGCACCGCCAACGGCCAGCACAGGGCCAGAAGAAGGGCCCAGAGTACAAGCGTCATCAGAACTTTCATGGTTGCACTGACAACACGGGAGACCAGCTGGAAGTTGCACCCGGGTTTTTCAGAGAGATCGAGGACGGCCCATGTCCCCCCAGGCCGGGCGCGACAGGCAGCGGACTAGAAACGAGTCGTCAGGCCCATCCGAAATCCGCCATGACCGCCTATATCGACATCGGCGGTGCGGCCGGCCAGGGACTGCTCGTATTTGCCGAGCTTCTCGAACGTGACCCCGAGGAAAAACCCGGTGCGCTGGGTGAGCCACCATTCAGCGTTCACCTCGGCGAAAGCGCCGTGGATAAGTTTGCTGTAGGTTTCCTCGCCCTCGAAGGGAATGGAAAGCGTGTCATTGATGACAAGCGATTCCTTGACCCGATAGGTCGTGCCCAGATACGCGCCGGCATATCCGGCGCTTGCCGTGACGGCGAAATGCTCGCCGATGGGAATGCGAACCATCGGGCCCACCTTGAATAGAAAATAGGCTCCCTTGATCTGCCAGTTGCCGTCGATGTCAGCGCCATTGGCGGTTTCGACGACGCTGCGCTGGAAGGGAATCGCCTCCAATGGCACTGTTGTTTCCAGGTTTCCACTGTAGATCGCGCCATTGTCACCGACAAAGTCACCGGACGAAGGAGCGGAATAGGGCCCGGATGGCGGCGCTACAATTCCGGATACACGATAGTAGTCGGTCAACGCTGTGAGGTTGGCCTTAACACGACTGGACTCCTTGGCATTGATATCTGTGATGCCTGCGCCAAACATGACGCCCCAGTCGATGCGGCCGATTGAGCCGAGGCGGCGGCTGGCGGTGAGTTCGAAGCCCGGACCGGCTCCTGATTCGGATGGCAACGACGCGCCCGAGCTGCTGGCGACATAGTCATGCATGGCGATCACGCCCGGCGAGGTGACCTGGGAGTCCGAAGCATAGGACCAGCTTCGTGTGCGGCCTGGTGTGTAGGCGAGGAAATCGGCGCTGACCTGCGTCTTGTTGCCCGTGCCGCCGGGATCGGCCGCGTCGGGAATCTTGTTTCCGTCGGCGTCAAAGATCTCTGCGCGAATCGAATAACGGCCGTAGGGTGTGCTTTTCGGTGTGCCGTCGGCATTCTTCTCATTGGCGCGCAGAGCGTCTGCGTGCACAGAGCCATCAATGTAAACTCGGTCGACCACCCCGGCCTCAAGACCCTTTGGCGAAAACGATGAGGGAATCGAGCCAAGGCTGCCGAACTGCACGCTGGCTCCTCCGATGAAGCGAACACCCACTGAGAACGAGGTGTTCCTGATGGGGCGAAATTCGACTGGAATGTCCGCGTAGTTGATTTGCGCGTGCGCAGGGGCCATAAGCGCCGTCGCGGCCACGAGAACAAGAAGGCGAATCGATTTCATGCAGTATGGTTTGAAAGTGAGACGTTGGACTACGGCAGCCGCTCCCATTCCTGGCATCGTGTTTTCACTGGGGTGCGTGACAAACTGCACGAGGTGTGTGAACCGAGGAAGCGGGCATCATGCGGAAAAGGGTTCGAGGGAAAAAGATACGGGCGACTTCGTCAAGCGGGCCGTGGCGTCAGCTTTCGGGTCCGGGGAAAAGCCCCGGGGGAGGCGGAGTCCCTGATTGGATGGAGGTTGCGCGAGGCACCCCGGAGATCAAAAGGCTGGCGACCGCTCCAGAAACGGGGACATGCAACGTTGCGGGTGCAAAGACATTCTGCGCTTGGCGTTACGAATTCCGTCCACACAAACAGATCATGCCGTTGCCGTTACCACAGGATGACCGCGATATTCAGCGAGTGGGAGGCTGGAGACGGGTCGTCTTTGAAATCATTGGCAGAATTCTGCATCTGTGGGGAAGGAGCCTCCATTTTGAAGTAACGCCGGAGGATAAACGTGCCCTGTTCTATCATGATGTACCCATAGCGCTGACCCTTTGGCACAACCGACTGTTCCTAGGGGCTGAAATTTTTCGCCGTTTTCGCCGCCACCGGCCGGTCCACGCGCTGATCAGCTCGAGCAAGGATGGTGCCTGGCTGGAGGCATTTTTCGAGATCGTCGGGATGCGTGCTGTGCGCGGTTCGAGCAGCAGAGGAGGGCGCGAAGCCGCGACAGCGCTGGTCGACGTCCTTCGCCAGGGAAACGACATTGGCATCACTCCGGATGGGCCGCGCGGTCCTTGTTATGAAGTGAAACCGGGCGCATTGATAGTCGCCCGCCGCGCCCACACGCCGATGCTTCTGCTCGGCGGGATCTTTGAATCGGCCTGGCGCCTGCGGAGCTGGGATCGTTTTTTTCTTCCCAAACCCTTTTCCAGGGTTCGCGTGATCGGCGAAATCATAGATTTGACGGGAGCTGGTCCTCGCGAGAAGAGCATCGAAATTCTGGCCGATCGCTTGAAGCGGATAAACCGGGATGACTGGCCGCCGCCAAGCCGCGTGATCTGAGGTGGTTCTCATGAAATCAACGCTCGTTTCGGAGAATATGGAGGACTTTGGAGAACGCGGCAGGCAGATGCTGGTGCTTGGGGCGGGATACATCGGCGAGGAACTCTGCCGTCTGGCAATTGGCAAGGGCATGGTGACGACCGCACTGACGCGGAACCTCGAAAAGGCGCATCGGCTGGCTGGCATGGGCGTGCGTTGCATTGTGGCCGACCTGGCGGACAAGGCCTGGCATGCCCAGGTCCCCGGAATTCCGGACTACGTTGTGAATTGCGTGAGTGCGGGTGGTGGAGGACTTGAAGGCTATCGGCGCAGCTATCAGCTCGGAATGGAATCGGTGATTGCGTGGGCGCTGGCAGCGGGGGGCGCAGGCACGTTCGTCTACACCAGCAGCACTTCAGTTTATCCGCAGGGGGATGGACAGTGGGTGGATGAAGACGCACCGACCCAACCGGCGGCGACCGAGCGCGCCGAAATACTTCTGCGAGCCGAGGAGGCTGCGCGCGCATGGCCAGGGAGGATGTTCATCCTTCGACTTTCGGGCATCTATGGTCCGGGGCGTCACCACCTGCTCGATGCCCTGCGTGCTGGTTCAACTGTACTGGCCGGAAAGGGAGATCATCGCTTGAATCTCATTCACAGGGACGACGTTGTATCCGGAATTGCCCTTGCACTGCAGGCGGGGCCTTCAATCCCGGGTCAGGTTTTCAATGTCACCGATGATGAAGCTGTGACCAGGGAGGATCTGATGCGCTGGCTGAGCGGGCGGCTGAAATGCCCGATGCCCTCATTTGACGGGCATATGACCAGCGGGCGCCGATCGACAGTGCCCGACCGGATGATAGCCAACGCCCGGATCAAGAGAGTCTTGGGGTGGATGCCGCAATTTCCGAGTTTTCGGGAAGGCTATCGGCGCATACTTGAAGCTTGAAGCCGTGGCCGGATTGCCTGTCTCTGACGCCTTGCACCGCAATTTTCCCATTTCATTCCCATGGCCGGCGTAGGCAAACTTCTCAAGCAAGCCCAGAAAATGCAGAAATCGATCGAGAACCTGCAGGCGCAGCTCGAATCGAAGGAGTTCGATCTCACCGCGGCCGGAGGCGCGGTGAGAATCCGGATCAATGGCGCGGGGAAATTCATCGGACTGTCGCTTGACCCGGATTTTCTGAAGGAGGACGCCAAGGTTGTGGGCGACACTATCCTGCAGGCGATCCAGGACGCCGCGAAGCAGGCGAAGGAGCACAATGACGCCGAAATGCAGAAGATGACGGGTGCCTTTCAAATGCCCGGAATGTTTTGATCGCGCGCCCCGCGGCTCGCCCGGGGGTTGGCACACGTTTCAAGATCCGCCGTGTTTTTCCTGGCAGCGGCACGACCCTGAACCCATGGCATCAGCATTTGAACACCTTCAGCACCTGCTGAAACAGCTGCCCGGGCTTGGCTATCGGTCCTCCGAGAAAATCGCGCTTCACCTGCTGGTTGAGAAACCCGAGCGTCTTCCCGCGCTGGTCAACGCACTGCAGGAAGCCGCAAGGTCGGTTCGAAGATGCGTGCGATGCGGCAATCTGGCCGAAGGGGAACTGTGTGCCATCTGCGCAGACGATTCGCGGCAGCGCAGTCTCGTCTGTGTGGTTGAACAGGTCCCGGATCTGGCTGCATTGGAGCGCAGTGGAGCGCACCGCGGCGTCTACCATGTGCTGCACGGAAAACTCTCCCCGATCAACGGCATGGGGCCGGAGCAATTGAATCTCGCCGCGCTCATTGAGCGCATGCGCTCCGGAGAAGTCGACGAACTCATTCTCGCACTCTCAAATGACGTCGAGGGCGAGGCCACATGCCACTACCTGACCGCCCAGCTTCCAAGCGGGAGGGACATCCGGGTGTCTCGCATCGGCTTCGGACTGCCCAGCGGTGGCGGTGTGCTCTATGCGGACTCCGTCACCCTGAAGAACGCCTTGGAAAGTCGAAGAAAATATTCCTGACGA
The DNA here is from genome assembly GCA_015075305.1 of Opitutaceae bacterium. Taxonomy (NCBI): domain Bacteria; kingdom Pseudomonadati; phylum Verrucomicrobiota; class Opitutia; order Opitutales; family Opitutaceae; species Opitutaceae bacterium. The sequence continues at coordinate 337,857 of JABTUS010000004.1, forward strand.
GTGCCGGGTGCGCCTACTTCAGGATCATGTCCTTGACGGTCCTGCCTGCCGGAATCATGGGAAGCACGTGCTCAGTGTAAGGGACGACGATGTCGAGGACGTATGGACCCTTGTGATCGAGCATTTCCTGGATGGCGGGTCTGAGGTCGCCCTTTTTCATGATGCGACGACCCTTGATGCCAAACCCCTCGGCAATCTTCACGAAGTCCGGGTAAAGACCCGCAGGGTTGTCCGGGCCGCCGACGTTCTTTTCATCGCCAAGAATCGTATTGCCGCGGACGCTGCCGTAGAAGCGGTCCTCCCACTGCACGACCATGCCCAGGTGCTGGTTGTTAAGGATCATGGCCTTGGCGGCGATCTTCTCGATATGCGCCGTGGCGAGTTCCTGGATGTTCATGACGAACGAGCCGTCGCCATCGATGTCGATGACTTCCTTGTCCGGGCAGGCCACCTTGGCGCCGAGCGCCGCGGGATAACCGTAGCCCATGGTTCCGAGGCCCAGCGAGCTGATGTAGCGCCGCGGCTGGTCGAATCGATAGAACTGCGCCGCCCACATCTGGTGCTGGCCGACACCGGTCGTGATTATGGCGTCGCCCTTGGTGAGTTCATACAGGGTGGCAACGGCCTCCTGCGGGAGAATGTGCGGGCTCTTTCCAAAGCCCGCGGATGAGTCAAAGGGGTACTCCTTCTTCCAAGTGGCGATCTGCTCCTGCCAGGCCTTGGTGTCGGGCGGCGTGAATTTGGCGGCTTTCGCCAGCTCCACGAGGCGTCCCAGCGCGTACTTGATGTCGCTGACAATCGGAAGCTGAGCCCGCTTGTTCTTGTTGTGCTCCGTGGCATCGATGTCGATGTGCACTATCTTCGCCCCGCCCGCGAACTTGTTGACGTCACCCGTGATGCGGTCATCGAAGCGCGCGCCGAGGCACAGCAGCAAATCGCACTGGTCCACAGCCCAGTTGCCAAAGGCCGCTCCGTGCATGCCGAACCAGCGCATCGACAGGGGGTGGGTCTCAGGGAATCCGCCGAGGCCCATCAATGTCGTGGCGACGGGAACATTGGTCGCCTCCGCGAAAGCCTTGAGCTCCTGATGTGCGTTTGAGGAGATGATGCCGCCACCGGTGTAGAGGACGGGTCGCCTGGCATCGGCGACCATGGCCAGCACCTGGCGGAGCGCGTCGTCGGACGCCTGATGCACCTCGCTGACGAGCGGATTCTTGAATTCGACCGTCGCAGGGAAGACCGGCTGGTAGCGGGCCTGCTGGATATCCTTAGGAATGTCGATGACGACCGGGCCCGGGCGCCCGGAACGCGCGAGATGAAAGGCCTCCTTGAAGATGCGGGGCAGATCGTGCACGTTCAGCACGAGGTAGGAGTGCTTGACGATCGGGAGCGTGATGCCGAAAAAGTCGGTTTCCTGAAACGCACTTTTGCCAATGTATTTGGAAAAAACCTGTCCCGTGATGGTGACCAGGGGCGTCGAATCCATGTATGCATCGGCGATGGCTGAAACCAGATTTGTCGCTCCAGGGCCGCTAGTGGCCATGCATACGCCCACCTTGCCTGTTGCCCGGGCATAGCCCTCGGCGGCGAAGGCGCCTCCCTGCTCATGGCGGGGGAGAATCACGCGGACCTTGCCCGATCTGGCGAATGCCTGATGAAGCTCCTGGGAAGCGCCGCCGGGATAGGCGAATATCGCATCGACCCCCTCGCGAACGAGGCACTCGACAACAGAATCGGCACCGTTCATTTCACGGCCAATTTCAGGTTGCGGGAACGCGGAGGGCGAGGTTGTGGATTTCATTGATGGAAGTGGAGACGGAAAGGGTAAAAACTACTTGTCGCGCCGCCGGCTGGCAAGGGTGAAAACGGGGTCGCAAAGCCTGCCATCGCAAACGGTGGGGGAAAAGCGCGTGCCTCAAAAACCGGGTCATCGTGTCGTCGTGCCGTCTCGTTTGAAAAATGAAAAAGCCGCACGGTGAAGTGCGGCTGAGACATGCTGAATATCGGGAGCGGATCAGCGGGCTTTCTCGAAATTGCGCTGGGCTGCATCCCAGTCGACGACGTTCCAGAACGCTGTGATGTAGTCGGGACGACGATTCTGATAGTTCAGGTAGTAGGCGTGCTCCCAGACATCGAGTCCGATCACCGGCCTGCCCTCCAAGCCGGCAACAGCCTTGCCCATGAGCGGGCTGTCCTGGTTGGCGGTCGAGCCCACAGTGAGTTTCTTGTCCGCGCCGACGACGAGCCAGGCCCAGCCGGAACCGAAGCGAGTGGAGGCCGCCTTGGCGAATTCAGCCTTGAAGTTGTCGAAACTGCCGAACGCCGCGTTGATGGCGTCGGCCAGCCCGCCCTTGGGGGATCCTCCCTTGCCCGGACCAAGGATGGTCCAGAAGAAGGAGTGGTTGCTGTGACCGCCGGCATTGTTGCGGACGGCACCGCGGATGTTGTCCGGCACCTTGGATAGATCGGCGATCAATGCATCGACCGGCAGGGCGGCGAGCGCGGCGTGATCCTTGAGTGCATTGTTGGCGTTGGTGATGTAGGCCTGATGGTGTTTCGTATGATGGATCTCCATCGTCTTCGCGTCGATGTGCGGCGCGAGGGCGTCATACGCATAAGGCAGTTTGGGAAGTTCGTAGGCCATTGAGTATTCCTTTCTTTGTTTCGTAACGTGTGATCTGACAAAGCAGAGGAAAACAGTAGCGGACGCGAAAGCAGTCGTCAACCGGCATGCGCGGATTAGGCGTCCGCCGAATCCGCCTCGGCCAACTTTGCATCGCGGCGCTTGACCTGGAAAAACGCCTGGAGCAGCGACCGGCATTCCGGCTCGAGCACGCCACCCGAAGTCAATTCGACATGGTGATTCACCTTGGGCAGATCGTTGAGGTTTGTCGCGCCGCCCAGGCATCCCATCCTGGGGTCCGGCACCGCGAAGCAGACGCGTTTCACACGCGACATCAGCATGGCGCCGGAACACATGGGGCAGGGCTCCTTGGTCACATAGACGGTGGCGCCGTCGAGCCTCCAGTCGCCGAGTGCGGCGGCGGCCTGCGTGAGAGCGAGCATCTCTGCGTGTGCCGTGGGATCCTTTGCGCCCTCGACGGTGTTGTGTGACGAGGCGACAATTGTGCCATGGTGTTCAATCACGCACCCGATCGGCACCTCGTCCTCGCGCCAGGCATCGATGGCCGCGTTGAACGCGAGGCTCATGAAGTAAACGTCATCCCTGACGAGTTCCGAAGGGAATCGCTTTTCGAAAGGACACGGGCGGGAGGCTTCGATTTTGGCCATGGAACCTGAATTCTGCTTATGCACTTCGTCAGGCGGACTGTGTCAGCAGCGCCTTGAAGCCAGGCTGTTTCAAGGGTTGATGACGGTCTGTGAGACTGGAATCAGTGGGTGGCATTCCCATGAACTCCATGGCTCTTCGGCTGCTTTGCACGTTCATTCGCAGCCGGGCCGCTGTCGCGCGGCGGGAGGCAGTGTGAGAAAAAGTTCCTCGACGCGAGACCTGGCCCAGGGCGTCTGTCGAAGAAACGTGAGGCTGGACTTGATGGACGGATTGTTCCGGAAACAGCGGATCGGCACTGCCTCCGCCATGCGTTTCCAGCCGAGATTCCGCTCAAGCGATTCCACCACATGCCTTAGGGTGACGCCATGCAGCGGATCAGCTGGATGCCTCCTTGAGGCGATTGAATCTGTCGGCTGACTGTTCATGGGTAAGTGTACGTACCTCGGTGATGGTTCAGGTATACCGCGGAGACGGTTGAAATCGGTGGCACATCGTGCGATGGTGGGTGTCGAAAGCTTGTAACCCCTCGATCCCATGAAAAGCCACCCGGTTCTTGCAGGACTTGCGATCGCAACATCCGTCATGGCGCTGGCCGTTGGCCAAGTGAGTGAGTCGGCAGTCGGTGTGATCCCGGATCCGATGCAGACGTCGGACGATGACCGCAGTGCGGCCGGCAATTCCTATTCCGAAAAGGAATTGGATGAGCTCCTGGCACCGCTTGCGCTGTATCCCGATCCGCTCATTGCTCTCATTCTCCCGGCATCGACGTCGCCTTCCGACATCGTTTTGGCCTCGCGCCATCTTGCGGCACAGCCAAAGTCAAATTCCTTCGACGATCAACCGTGGGAAGATGCGGTGCGCAGTCTCGCCCGCTATCCAGAGGTGATCAAGTGGATGGATGAAAATCTGGCGTGGACGAAGAGGCTGGGTGAGGCATTTCTTCGTCAGCCGGTCGATGTCATGAACGCGGTTCAGCGACTTCGTGCTCGGGCAAAGGCGTCAGGCGCGCTGGCGTCAAACAAACAGCAGGCTGTTGTGGAGGAGGCCGGGGTGATTCGCATCGTTCCGGCTCAGCCCGAGATCATCTATGTTCCCCGCTATGATCCCTTCAGCGTTTACATGGGCACATCCTTTGGCTGGCCGGGACCATTCATCAGCTTCGGAATTGGTTTTCCGCTGGGATACTGGGCGGCATACGATTGCGACTGGCAGCATCGTCGCGTCTACGTAGTTGGGCGGGAGTATCGGGTCCGGGTCTGGAATGCCTGCCGCACCGCGCGAATCCCGCTTTATCATTACCGAGCAGACCATCGCTACGCGTCCCATTGGAATGTCTGGCATGCGGGACTGATTCCCCACGCATCCTCCGCCCGCCGTTACACACATGTGGAGGGGGGCACGGCGCGGACTTACTCCAGCTACAGGTCAAATGCCTCCGCCCCAGTCACCCACTCGGGGTCCGCGTCGATTTCGGGCGCGCCGGGTGGATATTCGATGCGCCGCAATCCGGATCCAAACACAGGCAGAAACCAACAGCCGGGGCATTCCCATTCCCGCGTTGCGATTGAACGGCAGGAGAATCAACCACTGCCGCAAGGCGGCATCGAACGCAGCCAGAGGCGCCCGCAAATTCCGCAGCCTGGCCACCCCGACTTCATGGGCCCAATTGTATCCAGCGATCGGCAGCGGGTGCAGTCGAGTGCGGGTGTTCGCAGAATTGACGTTCCCGCGCACGCCCAGCCGGTGCGTCCCGTCACCTCGGAGCGTTACACTCCACAGCCGAGGCCCGAGTCACCACCTTCCTACCAGAGAAACAGCAGTCCCCAGCCGGCACAAGGGCGGGGGAACGCGGCGCGATTTGAGCAGATGCAGCGCTCCACTACGCAGCATGCCGATTGAGTGACGAATCCCGCTCCAGTCATGATGGAGCGTCGGGGCGGTTGCATGCTATTCCGCGTCGGGCCAGTGCCTGAGGAAATCGAGCTGGGCCTCGCAGTCGACGATTCCGGATCGCTTGGGATCCACAAGAAATCGATGCGGGTAGGCGGGCTGGATGGACTGAATGGTGACCCGCGCCTGCAGCACGATGAAAATCGCCCGCCAGACACCGCACCCGATTTCGAAGCCGCCCGATCGCCGTTTCCTGATGCGGCGGGAGCGATGCGGACTGGGATCGCGTTCGAGCAGCTCGCACATGCGACTTGAAAAATCGACTTTCCAGTTTGATAGCAACCATTCGCGCTGCCTGCGTGCCAGTGGGGCCCATGCAATCGAATATGAGGGGGACGTCTGTTCTTCCGTTTCAACTTCATCCCACCATCCGGCCTTTTCGTTTGGGAATGCATCGTAGGCGGGCAGATAGGGTTTGATGTCGAGAATGGGTGTCCCATCGAGGAGGTCGCAGGGACCAATGTGCAGGGTGAGACCCGATATTTTCAACAACTGGACGGGTGAGATGCCGATGGGATTGGGGCGGTGAGGTGAACGTGTCGCAAAAACCCCGCGACGTACGGACGGACCGCGGGGTGGCAGCACCATTGGGCGCCAGTTCGGGTTGCGATGGAACCACCACACGAGCCAGATTCTGGAAAAGCCGTCGAGATCCCGAACGGCGCCTTCGAAGCGCTTCCCGTTCCGAAGCTCAACGCGGCTTTCCTCCGGAAGGGTTTCCCTGGGTTGGTGAAGAGCGTGGAACTTGAGCCGCTTGACCGTTCTCAGGTATCCGATGGGTTCGACCGAGAGGGCGGTGTGAGAAACTTCCATGAAATGCGGAATCGTCACTCGATGCTCGATGACGTTGCAACCCGGCGGGAAATGATCAACCCTTTGCGCAACTCATCCGGCTGGCGCATCCGTCCGCCAGCCGATGCTCGATAAATGACGGTGCATGTTCCAAAAAATTATGAGTAATACCTATGTTCCCATGATTCCGTGCAATGTCGCCGGACCGCTCGGCGTGATTCATCTTCCGCGGCTCTGGCTGAAGGTCTCGCTCGAGGCGCGCGGCAAGCTGGCACCCGGCTATCCTGGAATCGGAAAGGGATTTGATTCGATGGTCATCGCCGGTCTCGGCCTCTCACCCGATGCCGTGAAGAAGTTCATCACTGACAAGCGGCCCAGCTACGCTGAGTTTGAGGCCTGGATCAAGGCCCAGCCCGGGGTGAAGCTGGACCGCGCGTCAATCTACAAGCTCAACCAGTCCATTCTTGGTTATCACCACCGTGATGAAGTCCGCACCGAGATCCTGAAGACAGCGGGATACCCGGACGATGGATCCGTCCAGGGGTCGGCGGTTGAGTTGAATGCGCTCGATGACTGGGCGGCATTCCATGCCAGTGTCTTGAAATAGCAGCAGCCGACCGGCTCCTCCCGGAGCGGGCGGTCGATCACGCCGTGGTGCAGGACGCACCACGGCTTTTTGTTCCCCGAGCCTGCGTATTCGGACGGTGCCTTGCCTTGACCGCCCGGAGGCGATGCAGAACATCGCTCTTCATCCATGCTCACTCTCCGCGGGTCATCCTCCCTCTCAACCTTTCGCCGGCAAAAGCTGCTTGAGGATCTTGCCTCGGCAGGGATCCCGGTCACGGACTTGAACGCGGAATTTGTGCACCTGATCTCGCTGGTTGATCCGAAAGCGCCACTCACGGCGCGGGAGCATGCCATTCTCGAGCAACTGCTCACGTACGGTCCGCGCGACAAGCGAAGCGCTGTCGGTGGAGTGACACGCGTTGTGGCGCCGCGACCCGGCACGCTGTCCCCCTGGTCCTCGAAGGCGACCGACATCGCGCACATCTGCGGCCTTGCAGGCATCAGGCGAATTGAGCGGGTGACTGTTTATTCGTTTGCCCATGAAGCCATCGAAACGGATGCCGGCAGGGAGAAATTCGATCGTGAAATAGCGGCGCGCATACACGACCGCATGACGCAGGCGGTCTTTCCTTCGATCGACAATTGCTCCATTCTTTTCAGGCGGGAGACACCAAGGCCGTCGACGCGGATTTCCGTGCTTCGCAACGGCCGTGCCGCGCTGGAGGATGCGAACCGGACGCTTGGCCTCGCTCTTGCAGGCGACGAGATCGAATATCTCGCGAAGGCGTTTCAAGGTCTGGGGAGGGATCCCTACGATGTCGAGCTTATGATGTTTGCGCAGGCGAATTCGGAGCACTGCCGCCACAAGATCTTCAACGCCACCTGGGAAATCGACGGATCGCAGCGCGACAGGTCGCTCTTCCAGATGATCAAGAACACCCATCAGCTGCATTCCGAAGGAATTCTTTCCGCCTATCGGGACAATGCGGCGGTGATGAAGGGCAGCATCGGCGGGCGTTTTTTTGTGGATCCCGCGACGGGGCTGTACCGTGCGGTGCGCGAGGAAATCGACCTGCTGTGCAAGGTGGAAACCCACAATCATCCGACGGCGATATCGCCGTTTCCCGGAGCGGCGACGGGGTCCGGCGGAGAAATCCGAGACGAGGGCGCCACGGGCCGCGGATCGAAGCCCAAGGCGGGCCTCACCGGCTTCACGGTATCCAATCTTCAACTACCCGGTGCCAGGCAGCCTTGGGAGAAGGACAATGGCAGGCCTGGAAGGATCGCGTCGGCGCTCGAAATCATGATCGACGGGCCGCTGGGCGGCGCGGCGTTCAACAATGAATTTGGAAGACCCGCGATCTGCGGGTATTTTCGCACCTTTGAGATGGAGGTCGGCGGCCCCGCCGGGCTGCAGCTTCGCGGCTACCACAAGCCGATCATGCTGGCGGGTGGTCTCGGCAACATCCGGCGCAGTCATGTTCAGAAGGGCGAAATCGTGCCGGGAGACGCATTGATCATTCTTGGCGGTCCGGCGATGCTCATCGGGCTGGGCGGGGGGGCGGCGAGCTCTCTCGCGAGCGGTTCCGGCCAGGAGGACCTCGATTTCGCGAGTGTTCAACGCGACAACGCCGAGATGCAGCGACGGTGCCAGGAGGTGATTGATCGATGCTGGGCGCTGGGTGAGAGGAATCCGATATCCTTCATCCACGACGTCGGTGCGGGCGGGATCTCCAACGCGCTGCCCGAATTGGTGAATGACGGCGGACGAGGCGGGAGCTTCCAGCTTCGCAGCGTCCCCAATGACGAGCCCGGAATGAGTCCGCTCGAGATCTGGTGCAACGAGGCGCAGGAGCGGTACGTGCTGGCCGTCCCCGTCGACCGTCTCGATGCGTTCGAGGAGCTGTGCCGGCGGGAGCGCTGCCCGTTCGCCGTTGTCGGGCACGCGACGGAGAAGAAGCGGCTTGTCCTTGAGGACTCCCATTTCAAGAACACGCCGATTGACCTTCCGCTCGAGGTTCTTCTGGGCAAGCCACCGCGCATGCATCGGCGGGACGCCTCGCGGGCGGCGGTGCTTCAGCCGCTCAATCCGACCGGCATTTCCCTCTCCGAAGCTTTGAGGAGGGTCGTCATGCATCCGGCTGTGGCCGACAAGACCTTCCTGATTTCAATTGGCGACCGTTCCGTCACCGGACTTGTCGCCCGCGACCAGATGGTGGGTCCGTGGCAAGTGCCGGTCGCCGACTGCGGGGTGACGGCGGCGACGTTCGACTCCTTTGCCGGAGAGGCGATGGCAGTGGGAGAGCGCACCCCGGTGGCGCTCAATAACGCGGCGGCGTCCGCCCGGCTCGCCGTTGCCGAGGCGCTGACCAATCTGGTGGCTGCGATGATCGGCGGGATCGGAAAGGTCAATCTATCGGCGAACTGGATGGCGGCTCCCGCACAGGCAGGAGAGGGTGCGGCGCTCTATGAAGCGGTGCGGGCGGTTGGCATGGAGCTCTGTCCGGCGCTGGGAATCACGATTCCCGTGGGCAAGGACTCCATGAGCATGAGCACGATCTGGCATGATCGCGGCATCGAGAAGCAGATGACGGCGCCGGTGTCGCTGATCATCTCCGCATTTGCCCCCTGCCTCGATATCCGACGCACCCTTACCCCACAGCTGCGCAAGCCGGGTGATCGTGATTCAGACGGCGGCTTGGTGGGTGAATCGACACTGGTGTTGATTGACCTCGGTCGAGGCAGGAACCGCCTCGGTGGATCCATATTCGCCCAGGTGCAGTCACAGCTCGGCGAGGCTCCGCCCGATGTTGACTCGCCAGCGGATCTCAAGGCGTTCTGGAATGCCATCCAGGCCCTAAACGCCTCGGGCAGGATCCTCGCCTATCACGACCGCTCGGACGGCGGCCTGGTTGTGACGCTCATGGAAATGGCCTTTGCCGGACACGTTGGCGTGGATCTGGATCTTCCAAATGCCAGCGGCGATCTCCCGGCATTGTTCTCCACACTCTTTTCCGAGGAAATCGGCGCGGTTGTCCAGGTAAGGAACAGGGAGATTGAAGCTGTGATGTCAGTGCTCAGCGAGGAGGGACTCGGCGACTGCTCTCGGATCATAGGAAGGCTCAACCCGACCCATGCCCTGCGAGTCATGGACGGTGAAACCGTGCTGCTGGAGCAGAGTCTTTCGAGCCTGCGCGACCAGTGGTCGGATGTGACGCACCGCATGGCGGCATTGCGCGACAATCCGGACTGCGCTCGGGCTGAGCACCAGGGACGCCTTGCCCATGACGATCCAGGAATCAAGCCGAGACTAACGTTTCCCTATCCGTTTCCTCCGTCGCAATCCTCTCGAAACCCGGTGAAGGCACGTCCGTCGATTGCCATTCTTCGGGAGCAGGGAGTCAATGGCCAGGTGGAGATGGCTGCCGCGTTTGATCGCGCTGGTTTTGACGCTGTCGATGTTCACATGACCGACATCCTGAGTGGACGCAGGTCGCTCCGCGAATTCCGCGGCCTGGCTGCCTGCGGCGGCTTCAGTTACGGCGATGTGCTGGGCGCGGGCCAGGGCTGGGCGAAAAGCATACTGTTCAATGCGCGCGCACGGGAGGAGTTTGAAGGCTTCTTTGCACGCGCGGACACATTCGCCCTCGGTGTCTGCAATGGCTGTCAGATGATGAGCAATCTGCGCGACATCATTCCCGGTTCCGGACACTGGCCCCGGTTTGTGCAGAACCTGTCTGAACGTTTTGAGGCGAGGTTTGTATCACTCAGGATCGATCCAAGTCCGAGCCTTCTTTTTCGCGGGATGGAGGGTTCGGTCCTGCCGGTTGTGGCGTCGCATGGAGAGGGCTGCGCCGAATTCGTCGATGTCGCCGCCGCGGACGCCTGCAGTCGATCGGGTTATGTTGCGGCGCGCTATGTCGACAATCATCACCGAGTGACCAGCTCCTACCCGTTGAACCCCAACGGTTCACCCCATGGCATCACGGCGCTTACGAACACGGATGGACGCGTGACCATCATGATGCCGCACCCCGAGCGCGTGCACCGGACGTCAGCGATGAGCTGGCATCCCGTTGACTGGGAGGACGACAGTCCCTGGATGAAACTCTTCTACAACGCCCGTGCGTGGGTGGGCTGAACCGGACGGTTCACCGGTCCCTTGAGCTCGGCATTGACCTCCACCTCACGGGCGACAACATCGATGACATCACCCGATTCATGAGTGACCGGGTACTGTCCGCTCCGGCTGCGCCCGGAACGGCCCAGTCGCTTTTTGAACGAACCGATCAGTGCCATGATGGCGAGCGCGATCGCGCCGATCAACGCAGCGGCGAGGGCAAAAAGCCCGACTACGACGGCAATGAGCAATTGCAGGAAGCGCATGGACAGTAGGACACCGAAAAACAGGGAAGGTTGCGCACAGGCGATGCAGGTTCAAGTGATCACACGCGCGCCACGGGAATCTTTCAAATTCTGAAACGAACGATTGCGGTTGCGTTTCCGGCTCCTATCCTGTTCGCAGAAAATCAAACGTGTCCGCTCATGCCCGTGAGCTCGGGCCCGCGCCGGATGCACGCCACCCACCCACGTGTGTCCCATGGTGCGGTTCCGATTCCTGGAAGCACGGCTCCACCTTCCAGGAAACACGCATTCCGTCAGTTTCCGTCCATCGTTCAAGAACCCAAAAACAGAAAAAGTCATCATGAATGTTGAGAATACGCACCACGGAAAAATTCTGACCCATGGGAAGGGATCTGGAGGGATTTCGTCGGACGAAATCGAACGACGTGCCGAGGAGATCGCAGTCATTGAGGGGAAACTGGATGGGGCCTCCGCGGATGTTCGCCGCATGGCCAGGGACGAACTGAGAGGATCAGGCCTCCTGGGCGTTTCAGAGGACGAGGGGCTGAGCACCACCTCCATCAATCGGGACCCGGGTGATCCCGTGTCCGTGCACGGTCATCAGGTGCCGCTGCTTTCAGACGATGACGAGCAGGAAACCATCGAGCGGCTTGCGATTGAGGGGGTGGAGGAGGCGCAGCATGAACAGATGCTCGCTGACCGCCTTCGCAACCGCGGTTATTCGGGTTGACGGCTGGTGCGGCACGGCCGCGCTACCGTCAGTGACGTGACTCTGTGGCGCCTTGTGTTGCAGGCCGCAAGTCACCTTCCCCCAGCTTGCGGCGGAAGAATGAGACCGCCATTCCCATTGTCAGGTGGGCGAGTTCCGGATCGTAGCGATAGCCCTCATCCCTCAGGAATGCGTGGGCTCCATTGAATTCATGCCAGGTGAAGTTGGCATTGGCGGCGGCAAGGGCCGCCTGTATGCGTGATCGACCCTCGGCGGGCACGTGTGGATCCTGCCGTCCGAAAATCATGAGCAGCTCGCCCTTGATCTCGCCAATCCTGTCGAGGGAGTTGTCGTTCATGCCCTTTCCGAGTCCCCGCTTGTGGATGTCCGTGGCATAAAAGCAGACTGCTGCGCTGACCTCCGGATTCATGGCGGCCCGAAAGGAGAGGTGTCCGCCAATGCAGATGCCAATCGATCCGACCTTTCCGGTTCCGCGGTCATGCGATTTCAGATAGCGGATGGCTGCGCGGGCGTCGTCGTCATAGCTGGAGAGTTCCTTCGTTGTCTTGAGGGCGTTGCCCTTGTCCGCTCCGGCCTGATCGTAAGCCAGCACGGTGCCCGCCGGCAGGAATTCATGGTAGATTTCGGGGACCGCGACGATGAATCCGTGCCCGGCCAGAAAGGCGGCGGTGCGCCGGATGGGCGCTGTAACCTGGAAAATCTCGGAAAAAAGCACGATCCCCGGATAGCGCCCCGGGGCGGTGGGCATGTAGAGGTAGGTGCGCATAGCGCCTGTGCCAGAGGGGATGTCAACGGTGACGGGCTCGGTGATGGTCATGTGAATTGAAAAAGATCTGGTTCAAGTGAACCAGTATCCGGTCGAGAAAGCGACCGTGGAAAATGCGAGCAGAGCGGTGGATAGGATGGTGAAGGGAAGCTCAAGAAACGGACGGCGCTCAACCCATGCGCCGAGAATGATGTAGAATGGGACTATGACACTCATGTATCTGGGAATCGCCTCGAGCACCCCGGTCGAGGTGTACAGCACGACATAGGCTGCCGCCATGGCGAGATAGGCTCCGCGAATCCTCAGGAGAAGGCCGGCGCCAATAAGCACGGCCGCCAGTATCAGGGCTCCAATGAACCAGGCCTTGTAGACATCAGGCAGGGAGGCGACATTGGGATGAAGGAAAGTTTCCCAGAACGGCATCAGTTTGCGCCCCCAAAAGATCTCCGCCTTGCGGTAGACCAGGGGATCGCCGAATTTCATCGCCATGTAGGCCATGTACGTGAGCGTTCCCGCAGCAGGCAGGCCTGTGCAGGCGAGGCGGATCCAGCAGCCCAGGTTCCGCCACGAGAAATCCTTTCGCTCCTGCGCCAGAAACTCCATCGCAAGCGGGATGACCATCAGCAGGCCCACGCTTCGCGTCAGCGCAGCCGCATATCCCGCCGCGCCCGCCAGCCACCAGCGGCGCGTGCGCGCTCCAAAGAGGCTGGCGGCCACGAAAAGGACAAAAGTCCCTTCGGAATAAATCGTGGAAAAGAAAAAACTCACGGGTCCGAACAGGAAAAAACGAACGGCCATGTCAGCCGTTCGCTCGGTGTGATCAATCCGGGCCAGGTGCCAGATCAGCATCGCCGCGCCAAATGTGCAAAGATTGGAAACCAGGAGGCCGCCGTGGGTGAGCGACAGGACTCCCAGCGAGCCGACATGCATCAGAAGCGGATAGAGCGGAAAGAACACGACGTTGCTCTGGTCATTCGGGATGAACTCGTAGCCGTGGCGTGCCAGCTCAAGGTACCAGTTTGAATCCCAGCGAAGAAAGGGTGCGATGAACCCGTGCTTTGCCTGCTCCGGCGCAACGAGAATGATGCCCGTGCTCAGATAACCGATGGCCAGGATCAGCAGCCGGCTGAAAACGAAGGCGCAAAGCGTGCCACGGAATCCTGGAACGGAGAGAATGGATCGCGGATTCACGGTGAAACAACAATCATGAATGGATCGCGGGACGGCACCATCATGAATGCAGCCGGGTTTTTGGATTTCAGTTCGGTGGCGCCTGCATCGCTCGCTGGTAGACCTCAAAATACGCCGGCACGATGCGTTCTGCCGAAAATTCCGAGGCTGCCCGCTTCCTGGCATTGATCCCGAGGCGCCGCAGCTCATTTGGGTTGGCAATCAGCGCTTCAGTCGCCCGTGCAAGCGCCGCGGCATCGCCGAACGGCCGAAGGATCCCGGAGACGCCGTCCTCGATCACTTCCGGGATGCCCCCGACCTCCGTGCTGACCGTCGGGCAGCCGAACGTCATCCCTTCGAGGATGCTGAGACAGAAGCTTTCATATTCCGAGGTGATCAGCCCAAGGTCAGCGGCGGCGAAATACTCTTCGACCGACGTCACACTCTCCAGCACGATGACGTTTTCCCGCAATTGAAGCCGTTCGACCGTCTCCTGGTATGGCTTGAAATCCCCACCGGCAATGATGAGCAGCTTGAAGGATTTCCTTGGGCGGATGAGCGAGGCCGTTTCCAGGAGCAGGTCGATGCGCTTGACCCTGCGCAGATTGGAAACGTGGATCAGCAAGGTGTCGTCGTCGGACACGCCCAGATCCCGGCGAACCTGTGCGCGGGGGCGCGTTGGAATGCCAGGCGCGAAGAAGTTTGGAACCACCGTGATGTCGTGCCCCGGTTCGACAAGCCGTGCGGTCTCATCCTTGAGAAAGCGTGAGACGGTGGTGATGGCATCCGAGTGCACCAACGCATGCCGAATGACGGGCTTGTAGGAGGCATCCCGCCCGAGCAGCATTGTGTCGGTGCCGTGAAGTGTGGCCACCACCCGGGGCCTGATCTTTTCTGGAAGAAACTCGCGCGCGAGAACCGCCGCGGTTGCATGCGGCACGGCGTAGTGGGCATGCAGGATGTCCAGACCGTCCGACTGGCAGACCGCCGCCATCTTCACCGCGAGGGGAAGGGTGTAGTCCGAAAGATTGAAGATCCCGTAGCCATGCATCGGAACCTGATGGAAAAACACGCCGGCATCCTGCAGGGGCAGGCGCACGGGGCGTTCGTAGCTGAAGAAGTGAACCACATGTCCCCGTCGTGCGAGATCGATGCCGAGCGATGTCGCCAGGATGCCGCTGCCACCCACTGATGGGAAGCAGGCAATGCCGATGCGCAGTCTTGATTGCATGCGGGATGCGAACGGCGGGGCGTGCTAGAAATGGCGGGCGCCGCGACCAAGCTGGCCCAGCCTGGCAATCAGCGTGGGATCCGCGGGGTAGAGCGCCTGGGCATATTCCACGCCGGCCCGAAGTCCGAGCAGACGGGCGCGCGTCAGTTGAAGTTCGACATACCGGCGGGTGCGCGACTGCGTTTCATGGGCTGCCATGGCGTTCTTCCAGAGTTCGACGATTGCGGGGTCAGAGACATCATACCAGACCGCGCCCGCTTCGGGCTGTTCCCCTTCGGGCCCGACCGCGTAGTAGAGGAGCTGCTCGATGCTGTGTGGCGGGAATTCCCTCAACTCGGCGACGCCTCCGTAGCGCGCGAGGCGGGCGCCGTCCTGCACGAGGGACCCCAGCACCGCGTGGTCAGGATGCTGGTTCGTCCTGGGGGTCGGGCAGAGCACCCAGTGCGGGGTCGTGCGTCGGATGACTTCGGCGACCGTGAGTGAGCCCCGGACCGATCGCTCAAAATGAGCATCGCCGCCGATGTTGATGAATTCGATGCCCACCCCCAGAATCGATGCCGCCCTGATTGCCTCCTCGCGGCGCCGGAGAGGCGTGCCGCTCGTGGCGGACTCGCCTTCGGAGCAGACGACAAATTGAACCGAGGTTCCCGCGCGGGCTTCACTGGCGATGATTCCGCCGACTCCGAATTCGATGTCATCGGGATGAGCGCCGAAGACGAGCAGCCGGCGGGTGTCAGAAGGGGTAGTCGACATAGGCTTCATCGGAACGATCTATGGAATCTCGCGTCACGTAGATGATCCCGGGGGCGTCCGCCTTGTTGAGATAGGCCTGTTCACCCGCACCCGTTATGTAGTGCGTGCAATGCAGGACGGACTGCATCCATCGAAGCCTCGAGTCGCGGGTGGGGGAAATCTGACGCTTTGACCATGGGGTGAAGGGGAGCTCAAGATACGAATCGCCTCCCTCGTGCAAGGCAAGAGATCCATTTCGGAAACGTGCCCGCACGATTTCACCCGACAGGGGGACGTCAACGTAGCAGTCGTCGATCCCGCATGCCGACTCGCGAACGGCGGGATCACTGGAACGGACGATTTCGATGTCATCGAGGAGGCCTTGGGACCGCATCTGTTCCAAGCAGAAATCAGCGATTGTCGCGGCGCTGTTTCGGCGAAACGCCTGCACCGCCGCTTCCGATACATAGGCAGGAAGCTGCCGGGTTGTCTGATGCTTCCAAGCCTCGGGAATCCGCTTCAGGTAGAGCGGGGAGAACTTCCTCTGAATCTTGTTCTCGAACGCGAAGTTCAGCCAGTGCAGCTCACCTGTCTTCCTGTGCCGCAGTCCGGTCTGGGTTTCCCGCGGATCGTGGTCGCTGTCATGATAGAAAAAGACAATGCGACCGCCTATCTCCCCTCTCAGGCGTCGTGCAGTGATGATCTTGGCCTGAAGGAACCGGCGGGGGAAGATCCCGCAGGGCTGCTGACCGAAGGCAATTACGGGATCGGAGCTCATGCGGTGGCAGTGACTGGCCGCCCGGCGGGCGGAGTGCGCAAAAACGCCTGGATCAGGGCGCTGAACACCATGCATGCAAAGCAGCCGATCAGATTGTACCACAGATAGCTGATCTTGAGATTGGCGAAACAGACAAGGACGCCAGTCTGAGCCAGGATCGCCCCCCAGAACGCGGCATGCCCCTGAACCCGGCGGAGGACGAATGCGACGAGGAAAAGGCCGAGAATGACGCCGTAAAATAGCGATCCGAGAATGTTGATCGCCTCGACGAGGTTCTCGACGACGTTTGCAAAGAGGGCAAACAGGATGCCGACAACACCCCAGCCAGCAGTGGCGATCTTGGACACAAGCAATGACTGGTTGTCCGAGCCCCTTGGATTGATGACGTGGTGGTAGATGTCGATTGATGTCGTCGTGCCGAGTGCGCTCATTTCGGCGGAAAGCGAGGAAAGAGCCGCGGCAAATATCACGGCGATGAGGAGGCCGACCAGCCCCACGGGAAGTTGTTCAAGGATGAACGTGATGAAAACGTAGTCGGAGTCCTTTGTCTTCACGGCCGGATCCCTGGCGAGCAGGGTGGCCTTGGCTTCCGCGCGAACCGCCTGGGCGGCGGCGTGGGCGGAACGAACCGCGGCAAGCGCCTTTTCTGTGGCGCTGGCATCTCCGTGGGATCGGGCGTCGAGCCACGCGCGCAGCGCGGCGCGCTTTGTCTCCATGCGGTCGGAATAGCTGGTCTCGTAGGCCTTCAGGACCTCTCCGCCCTGCGCATTCACGTGATGCTTCCACGTGGTCTGATCGAAAAAGACGGGGGAGGGTGCGAACTGATAGAACACGAAGAGCATGACGCCGAGCAGGAGAATGAAGAACTGCATCGGAATCTTCATGACAGCGTTGAACATGAGCCCGAGGCGGCTTTCGCGCACCGAGGTTCCTGAAAGGTATCGCTGAACCTGGGACTGGTCCGTTCCGAAATAGGAAAGGGAGAGAAAAATGCCCCCGAACACGCCCGACCAGATCGTGTAGCGCTGATTCAGATCGAGCGAGTAGACGACCGCGTTCAGCTTGTCGAAGCCTGCAGCCACGGCAAAGGCCTCCCGCACCGAGACCTCCGCCGGAAGCTTCAGGAGGAGCACGGCAAACGCCGTGGCCATGCCGACAAAGATGACAGCCATCTGGTATTTTTGTGTGATGTTGACCGCATCGTTTCCTCCGACAGCGGTGTAGACGATGGTCAGGATCCCGGTCCCAAGGATCGTCAGGTCCAGATCCCAGCCCATGACGGTGGAGAGCACGATTGCCGGGGCATAGATCGTGATTCCCGATGCAAATCCGCGCTGAAGAAGGAAGAGCGCGGCACCGAGCAGTCGCGTCTTTCCGTCAAAGCGCCTGCCCAGATACTCATAGGCGGTGAATACGCCGCTGCGGCGGTACAACGGCAGAAAGACGGCCGCCACGATGATCAGTGCGAAGGGCAGACCAAAATAGTTC
The DNA here is from genome assembly GCA_015075305.1 of Opitutaceae bacterium. Lineage (NCBI taxonomy): Bacteria > Pseudomonadati > Verrucomicrobiota > Opitutia > Opitutales > Opitutaceae > Opitutaceae bacterium. Next base: position 355,718 of record JABTUS010000004.1, read on the forward strand.
TGAACAAATCCCATTCCGCTTTCGAAGCCCTGGCCAGGCGTGGACAGAAACGTCACTGCGCTCGCCTGAGTTGCCATTACAGACAGCCCGATGGTTCCCCAGCCGACGTCCTTTTGCCCGCTCAAGTAGCCCTCGAGTGTCGCGCGATTGCGCGAGCGCCAGACTCCATACGCGGCGATGCCCACCATCGAGGCCACGAGCACAAGATAATCGAGCGGCCTCATTCAGCTAGATACGGCAGAATGCTCAGGATGGCGACGAAAAGAAGGAACATGCCGGCGACAAACAGATAGACTGCGCCCCAGGAGCGAAAGCCCGGCACTCCGGGTTGTTCGTCGGGCATTTCAGATGACTTCGGTTCCACCATGGTTCAAGGGGTCTTGGGCTGGTTACTTGCCGAGCGAAAGCAAATTGGCAAACAGCCGGTAGGCACCCGGAACCCCTGCGGGCAGTTCGCGAAAGAATGAGAGTCCGGTGTAGACGAAATACCCCTTGCCGTGCCGTGCCACCAGCAGCGCGCCCTGAAGCTGCGGCTCCCCGGCGTCGGCACAGGAAAGAATCGGCGTGAAATGGCTGTCCCATCGACTCGGAAAGTAGAGGCCGCGCTCCTGCACCCAATGATCGAAGTCCGCGTCAGAGATGAGGTTTGGTTGTGTCATCGCCGGATGATCCTTCGCGAGCACCGTGACTGCAGCCGATTCATCGACCACGCGCTCACGTGACAGGGTCAGATCGTACGGCGCAAAACGGGAGGACTTGAGTTCCGCTGTCGTATTGTACTGCACGATCACGGTCCCCCCGTTGCGCGCATACTCAAACAATGCGGGGAGAATCTGCTCAATGTCAGCCCGCGTATTGAATGCGCGCACACCCAGCACCACGCTGTCGAACGCACGGAGTTGTTCGACAGTGAATCCCGAGGTTTCGAGCATCGTGACATCATAACCCATTCGCCGGATGCCATCGGCGACGAGATCACCAGCTCCGGGAAGATAGCCAACTGACTTTCCCTTGATGGCCAGCTTCAGGCAGACGAGACGCGCCTCGGCAGGAGGCTGCAGAAGCTGTGCGGGAATATGATCATGGCGGATGTCGATCCGACTCGTGCGAACGACCGCTCCGTCGAGGATCGCGCGAGCGCCCAGTGTTCCTGTCGCCGGTCGATCGGGAGCCGTGAGGGTGAAGGACATCCGTGCGCGCGCACCCCGATCCTTGAGATCGAAGGGCTGCGACAGCGGCTGCACCGTCCACCCGTCGGGCGCATCCAGGAGCAGGCGGCCGTTTGCTCGGGCGCGCGTGGCGGACACTTCAACCATCACCACCTTGGATGCACCAGGAGAGAGGAGCTCCAGGTCCTGGGGGAAATGAAGCGTGACAGGTGGAACAACTTGGACCTGGCGACGAATTTCCCCTCGTATGGGATCGTCGATCACCTCCACTACGGAGTCTGGCACCGACATGAGTTTCCCGTTGATTTCCAGGTCATGCGCCACCGGCATCACCGGGCTGTTTTCAGGAGTGCCTATCAGGCGGGCGTCGTCCACCCGGAAAGTGCCTTCGTCGCCCCGCTCCCGCAGCCAATACGGTGTGCTGGGCGGCGCATCCGCCGCGATTGCTGGCGAAGCCGACTGCTCTGCAAAGCGCCCAAGGGCCAGCGTTTGATCCGCCTTGACTGCCTCACCGCTTTGCAGGAGGCGACTCCGAACCCAGCGCACGTGCACTCCCTGAGACAGACTGCGCACGAGGACCCGGAGCTTCACAGGCACGCTTTCTCCAGCCAGGACTTCGGCACGAGGTGTTGTCGCTTCAACAAACAACCCAAGACAGGCGAGTATGATCCTGTCGAGTTGGGCCCGCTTGTCCGCCAGCATCGCCGGGCTTTCGGGGTATGCCAGTTTGATGAGTTGCTCACGCACATCAAGCAGGCCGGGAATGCTGGCCGCCGGATTTCCCGGTAGAAATGTCTTCATGACCCGCTGCATGGATTCCCCGATTCCCGCGCCTCCGGGAATGCGGGCCCAGGATGTCTCAATCCCATCAAGAATGTCGCGCTCCGCAGGTTTTCCGGCGATCAGCGTGAACACATCGGATCCTGAAGCGCGGTTGGCAACGGAGCCGAATCCCTGGCTCTTGTGCTGGCTTCTGCTGCGGGCGGCAATCTCGCCGAACGATTCTCCCAGGAGCGGATTGTAGACGCCGGAATCCACCTGGAGCGCAATGACCGGAGATTCACGGTTTCCACCCCGCATTCCCGCGGAAAAGGAATTCCAAAGCAGCCGGGTCGGCTTCCAGACCTGCAGGCCGTCCAGCGCAATCTGCTCCGGGAAGGCATCGGGTTCCCCGGCCATTTTGAACGCCTCGCCGGCAAGTATCGCGGAAGCGGTGTGATGCCCATGGGTCGTGCCTGCTCCCGCTGAAAAGCGCGTTATGATCACATCGGGTTGAAATCTCCGGATCACTCGCACGACATCCGAAAGCACCGCCGTCCGGTCCCAAATGTGCAGGGTTTCCTCCGGCGTCTTGGAGAATCCAAAATCGTTTGCCCGCGTGAAGAACTGCTCCGCACCGTCTATTCTGCGCGCCGCGAGAAGCTCCTGCGTGCGGATGACGCCGAGTTGGTCGCGCAGTTCCGGACCCACCAGATTCTGTCCGCCGTCCCCTCGGGTAAGCGAAAGATATCCGGTCGCATACCCACGGCCGCGGGCAAGGTAGGAGAGGAGCCGCGTGTTCTCGTCGTCAGGATGCGCGGCGACATAGAGCACGCGTCCAAGCTGAAGAAACGAATTGAGGTCCTGCAGGATGGCACCCGTGTCCATTGGCATCGCCGAAACCTGCGCGCGGTACGGACTGGAGTCCGCGGCCATTGATTGGGAAAGCGTGATCACGGCGAAGGCCACGGATGCGGTCAGAACCTTGTGGGAGGACATTGGCTTGAAAGTTTGCGGCACAGCGCAACGTGAGTCCAGAAGCCGGCGGGTATCATCACGTCGCAGTCAGAGCGGAAAATCATCCAAGATGCCTGCTGGAATAAGACGAGGAAGGAATCGCCCTTGCGGGGAGATTTTCTGAATGATTTCTGTAACCAGGTGTGACAATGCGGCGTCTGCGCGCTCTGCCGGACCCTGGCTCCCGGGGAGGGCGGGATACAACCCAATGGACCCGTGCGCCCCAGGGCATGCCGTCAATCGAAAGCAGCCGGATGCACGACTGACGGAGGGGAATCCTCGATTCTCCCCGCGCTGCCGATCACGGCGCAACCGATCTCCTGGGCGGTGACAGGCCGGGCACTTGCACCATTGCACCATTTGCTCTCGATCAGGATCAACTTGGGCCTGTCTGGAATGCCCCTTTCGTGACGCAGCAGTTGACCCGCAAGCATGTCGAGCGCCGCCGACCCTATTCCCTCGGCATCCTGAACAATTCCGGCGATTGTTCCATCAGGCTTGTCGACATCAAGATCAGCATAGGAGGCGTCTTTCGGCACCCTTCGTCCGCTCGCGCGAAGCCAGTTGAGGATGCATGCATCCGCCCCGACAACCGCATCAAGCTTGTTGCGGCCAAACCAGTCGAGGAATGCCGTCTCTTCAAGTCTGGCAGGCTTGTGGATGCTTGCAGCATCCGACCGGCCATCATCAAACATTTGCAGCAGGTATCCGGCGGTCCACAGGCCCATCACACGGCGATCATGCTCTCGCGAAAGCGCAAGTCCGATTCTGCGGTGTCCGCCGGCGGCAAGCGCCCGCACTGCCGTGCGAGCGGAAGCGACATGATTGTCGCTCGCGCGATGAAGTCGAGGTGCGGTCAGCGTGTATGCGATCGCAACAGCGGAGAACTGGCTCCAGTCGAGCGCCATTGCGTCCGGTGCCGGAAGCGGCGCGATCATGACTCCGGTGATGCCGCGGGTGGCGATGATGTCGCTGAGCCGGGCGGCATGCCCGTCGGCATCACCGAGCCAGAAATGCTCAAGGTGATACCCCGCCGCCATCGCACGCGCAACCGCGCCTTCATGGACGCGACGAAAAAAGGGGAATCTTTTCCAGCCATCCCTGCGGGGATGTGCGGTGACCCATGCGAGCGTCACCCGTTCAGTCACCGGCTGGCCGGAGCGAATCGCGCTCATCGCCTCGGCAAGGAGCGGATTCGGCTTCCAACCCAGGTCGAGTGCAAGTTGCTGCAGTCGCGTCCGGGTGGCTGCGGGAATGCGTGGGTGATTTCGAAGAGCCATTGAAACGGCGGCGACGGAGACACCCGCACGCTGCGCGATTGAACGAAGTGAAGGACCGGATGCGTGGCTTCGCATGGGAGGAACCCCTGTTCAACAGGTTGAATTACCGCGTTCCGGTGCTCCCTGTCGGTGCGGAATGGGAGATGCCTGAACCATCTGATCCAGCGGCAGGGCGGATGTTTCGGACCGGAAGAGAATGAGCCGCGCAAGGGCCATCAGGGTGGAAATCGTTGTTCATGGATGGATCCAGCGGGCGCTGGCCGCGCGGAATCAATTCGCACAGACATGAATCTCAAACCTGCGTTGAGCGCAAACCTTTGCTTAACGTCAAGCGCTGGATTCAGGATGAGCGGAGAGCGACACCTCCGCCATGATCCGCAAAATGCTTCCTGATGATCTCCGCAATCTCATTGATTTTCACGGGCTTGGTCACGTAGTCATCCATACCGGCGGCCATGCACGCCTCGCGGTCACCCTGCAGCGCGTTGGCGGTGAGTGCGACTATCACCGGCTGCCGCGACTTGGGGAAGATTTCACGTATTTTTCTGGAGGCCTCAAATCCATCCATCTCCGGCATCTGGAGGTCCATGAACACAAGATCGTGCGGATGCTGGGTGAGTGCAGTCAGCGCCTCCAGCCCGTTGCCCGCGGTTGCTGCGCGATAGCCGAGTCGCTCCAGAAATCGAAGGGCAACCTTCTGATTCACCGGATTGTCCTCCACAACGAGCACGCTGATGGGGACCTCGCCGGCAAGGATCTGGGCTTGGGCTGGCGGCACGGCTGGACTGGGGGCATCCGTCCGACTTGCCGCCATCACGCTGGCCAGTGCGCGGATGAGCGACTGCGTCTTCAGGGGTTTTGCCGCGGTTGCGAGCGAACTCCGCTCTCCGACCTGCCCGGATTGCGCGCCAACCGGCACAAGCACGACGGTTGGCAGACGGAGCGAAGCCAGGCGTGCGGAGAGGATTTCACCCGCCTCGGATGCGAGGATCCCCTGGTCGACTATGGCGGCAAAGGGCTTTCCCGTCGTGAGCAGCCTCAATGCCTCACCAGCGGACTCGGCGGGTTCAGCGACCACGTCGCCCGTGCGCAGGATTCGAGCGAGTCGCCGGAGCGTTCGAGTCTCATTGCCCGCACAGAGCACGCTCTGGTACTGAAGTTCGCGCGGTAGAGGAATCGGTGCGATGCCGTCCGGCGCAGGCACCGGCTCGATGGGGATGGTGAAGGAGAAGACTGAGCCTTGGTTGATTGCGCTCTCCACTCGAATTTCTCCACCCATGAGGGCTGTGAGACGCTGGCAGATGGCAAGCCCGAGTCCCGTGCCGCCGTACTTTCTCGTGGTTGACGAATCGACCTGGCTGAAGGGCTTGAAGAGCCGGTTGACGCGTTCCGGCGGAATGCCGATGCCGGTGTCGTGCACCGCAAAGCATGCCCAGATCCGATTCTGGTTTTCAGGCGCGCCTTCCGGTGGATCCGCCCGGGACACCTCGACCGCCACACTGCCCTGGGGGGTGAATTTCACCGCGTTGTTCACAAGATTGACAAGGACCTGCCGCAGGCGGGTGGCGTCACCCGTGATCCAATCCGGGACGCCCTCATGGATGTAGTAGGTCAGCTCGACTCCTTTTGCCGCGGCGGCCATGGCGAAAAGGTCGAAGGCCTCCTCGACACAGGCCTGCAGATCAACGGGCTGCTGTTCGAGCTCCATCTTGCCCGATTCAATCTTTGAAAAATCCAGGATGTCGTTGATGATCGTCAGCAACGCCTCGCCGGAAGTGCGTATGGTCGCAACGTAGTCCGACTGCTCGGGTGAGAGCGGCGTTTCAAGCAGAAGGCTGGTCATGCCGATCACCCCGTTCATCGGAGTCCGGATCTCATGGGACATGGAGGCCAGGAATTCGCTCTTCGCGCGGGAGGCGTCGTCGGCTTCCGCCTTGGCCCGGCGCAGCGCGGTTTCAGTGGCCACGCGGCCCGTTATGTCGGCTTCAATGGCAATGAAGTTCTCCAGCACTCCCTGTTCATTGCGGACAGGCTGGATCTCGAGATGGACATGGTACTTTCTTCCTGTCTTCGAGTAATTGACGAGATCGGTTGAAATGCCTTCACCGCGCTCCATCGCCGACTTGACGCGCCGGACAATGCGGGGGTCGCTCTCAGGCCCGGTCATGAAAAACTGGGGGCCACGTCCGACCACCTCGGCGAGTGAGTATTCCATTATCCGGAGGAAGGATTCGTTGACCCATTCGATGGTGCCGTCCGGCTTGGCGATTATGACCATGTTGTCGGTCCGCGAGGCAACCAGCGAAAGCTTGCGTGCGGCGGACTGACTTTCACGAAGCGCGTGCTCCGCAGCCTTTCGAGACGTGACATCCTGGATGGTGCCGATGATGCGGACGGGCACACCCGGCTGATCGTTGGCGGTAAACGCCCGCGATCGCGCATAGACCCAGCGCCAGGAGCCGTCCGCAACGCGAATCCTGTATTCTGGATCGATCAGATTGCGCTCACCGCAGAGCTGGAGGTTCCAGGCTTCACGGTATCGCTCGAGATCATCGGGATGCACAAACGTCTCCCATACCTCAAAGGTGAGGGGAGTGGACGCCGGATCGTGGCCGACAATGGACCAGATGCCGGGACTGTAGTAGACTCGATTCGTCGCGAGCTGCCACTCGAAGATGCCCAGCAGGGTGGAGTCGAGGGCCAGCCTAAGCCGCTCATCCGAAACCTTCAGCATGCCTTCCACCCTCCGTCTCTCGTCGTTCTCGGCAAGCAGGCGCCTGTTCGATTGTTCGGCTGCCCTCAGCCCCGACCTGGCAGCCCGGGCAAGATGCACGGAAAGCCCTAGCAGGAGTGTGATGCCGATTCCCGCAATCAGCGCGAGTTCCGGCAGATACCGCCGGTTTGAAGCCAGAAGCGCCTCTGTCGGAGAGAGCTCAATGTGCACGCGCCGGTCATGCACGGTGAAGGCTTTGATAATGGCCTCCTCAGGAACACCTGGAGCATCATCCATCGGCGGATAGACCCTGACGCCATCAATCGACACTGTGCAATGATAGCGCCCCGCCAGTTTTGCCTTCATGTCGATTGCACCGAAAAAGCGTCTGTAGGTGAACTCGCCACCCACATAACCAACCACGCGATTTCCGTTGAGCAACGGGGCAAAGATGGCAAATCCGGGCCCCATGCCAGGAATGACAATGGTGCCGGAAAGCGCGGATCCCAGCGTCTTTTGAGCTATGTCCAGTGTCTCACGTCGAACCGTTTCCTTGTCGAACGACACACCGAGCGAGCCCTCGTTTCCGCGCAGAGGATAGACGTGGATGGGATTCCGTGCTGCATCAAGCAGAAGTATGGCGTGTGCCCCGGGTGAATCCGCAAGGTACGCTGCGGCGTCAGCCTCGCGCACCGAGGGTGCGGGATCCGCGTTCTCCCCCCAACGCCTGCCGAGTCGCGCAAAAGCGCCCAACTGACGGTCGAGTTCGAGATCCATCGCACTCGCAAAGCTGTTCAATTGATATTCCGTGTTGGTGCGTCCAAACTCCAGCTCACGGGTTCTCAGACCCGCGGAGAAAATCAGAGTCAGCGCCAGCGATCCCACGATGACCGGAAGCGGGATCCACGGCGGGGCGCCGGGGCGGACCTTGGCGCTCTCCCTCCAGGCAAACATCATTCCGGCGCACCCAAGACCGACCAGGGTTGCTGCGCTGATCGGGGCCGACTCGGAGGAAGAGCCCCAACTGTAGATGGTGGGGAGCTTGAGAATGTAGCCGATCGTCGTGGCGAATCCCACGGCAAGCGCCATGGAACCCAGCATCGCAAGCGCGAGCGTTCGAAAGCGGGGGCGCTTGCGCTGGCCAAGCCATGCAACAACCAGTCCACCGCAAAGGAAGGCAGATGCCACCATCAATGGAATCTGCCGGGATGCGGCGCTCGGAAGATGCATCGACCTGTTCTGGATCTCGCCTCCGAGCATACCCGCGTGATAGGAGAGAAATTCCCAAACCGCCACCCCACCGAGAATTGCCGGAGCCAGCGCGAGCCACGCCGCCCGACGAAGGTCCAGATGGCAGCCCAGCAGGGCGACACCGAAAAATATCAAACCGGCTCCGGACTTCATCCTTACCGAAAACTGGGTGTCTTGAACCGCCGCGATCAGCTCCGGCATCGACAACCAGCCTGAAAGGATCGCCACACCCAGGCCCACCAACGCAACCGCAGACAGTGCGGACAGACGTCGCAGCCATTGGATCTGGGGCAGTGTCGGGAGAGATGCCATCAGTGGATCGTCCTAAATCACTATTAGCGTCACATCAGATCCTTTGCTGAGAAATTGTGGGGTGCGAGCCGGCGGTTGCGATCTCTGGTTTGAAAGGGTCGAAACCGCCGGTGCAACTGCTGCTGGATTGCATCATATGAACCACATCATGATTTCCAATTCTCTGAAGGTGCCAACCCCCCAATCAATTGAGGTGCCCCTCCTCGAACTATCGGGGATCCTGACGCATTGAAGGCATCATTTTCCGGAGGGATTGACCGGCTCCACGGGGCTCCCATTGCCACCGCGCAGCGCGCGCAGGAAATTTGACGGTCCGTACACGAAGCTCCAGTTGGGATTGTCAAGCGGACCGGTGAGCTTGAACTCAAGAGCCTCGGAAAGCGGCGTAAGCACGAATCCGAGAGCATTGCTGAGTATGAAGCTGCTTTGCTCGAACGGATAGAGTTTTGCGGTTGCGTCCAGCATCTTCCTGTCGAGCAGATAGTCACCCTTGGCGTCTATTGCCGCACGCGGCCCCGTCACGCGAATCTGCGGAAAATGGATTTTGGGCCCATGAATCGAAAAGTTGGCCTGCATTGCATCCAGCTTGAGGGTGCTGAAGTTGAACAAGGTGCGTCTCAGCACCTGGGAGAGAACGCCGAACAGATGAATCTCGGCCAGGTCCGCTCCGGTCAATTCCGCGTTGCCCTGACCTTGGTAACTCAACAGGTCCTCAAACATCCCGTCCGCCGACATCGCCAGATCAATCCGGCCGGCGGCAATCTGCTCCTGCAGCCTGCTCTGCTTCGGAGGTTCGCGTCCCGCGCGCTTTGCCGCGAAATCCTCCAGGATCCGTATGCCCTCGCCAAGCGCGGCATTCTTCAGTCGCAGATCAAATCCGAGTCGTCGCGATGGGTCCTCGCCGCTCAGGTGAACGCGTCCCTCCGCGGTCCCCTGCGCGAACCCCGTGGCAATCGGATCAAGCACTATGTCGTCGTCGTTGATTGTGCCGTTCACTGAAATGTCCTTCAGCGGAAAGTCGTGGTACGAGCCGGGTCCCGCCGCATAGAAGGCAAGATTCACCCTCCGATGCCCGCCCTTGGACGAGCCCGGGCCGTCGATCTGCCCGGAAAGCCGGAGCTGGGGCGGCTGAGAAAACTTGAATGGCTCCACGATTCCGAGGCCCTCGATTCCAATGACGCGGGCCGCCTCGTTCAAATCCATCGTCGAGGTCGCGTCGAATTCCAGCCGGGACCAGGACCTGCTTTCCCAGTTCACCGTCCGCGCAAACGTTCCGTGGGCGAATCGCGGTCCCTGGTCCGCGCGGAAGAAAAGCGCGTCATAAAAGTGCGGACGGACAAACAGTCGTGTGCGCACATGGTCAAACTGGACGCCGCGGATTGCAGTCCGGCCGTTTTCCGCGGCCACGAACACCGACAGGTCCGAATTGCGCCCCCATTGACCCCGGACGTCAACCGACGCGGATGGAACGGAGCGCGAGAAGTCGAAATTTAGCCAGAAATCCGGCCACCATTCATGAAACCAGCCGCCTATTCCGGAAGGCTCAAGCCTGCCGTCCAGCAGGAAGCGAAAGTCATGCGACTGCGTATCCATCCAATAACTACCACGGGCGATGCTCGGCCCCTGTTCCAGCGTGATGTCTTTGAAGCGGAGCGTGTGGCCTGCACACTCAAACTCCGCGCTCGCACCATCGAGCGCAACCGTGTGCGCGACCACCGCATCGACCGCGACGTGTCCGCTGAAACGCTCGGGCCTCCAACCTGCAGCCAGGTCGACTTCAGCACGCAGGTGCGGGTCCGACCGGAGGCTGATCTCCTTTTCAAGGGGGTGTCCAACTGCGTTGCCGACCCAATGAATAAACTGGGTCGATATGTCCCCGCGGACGCTCAGCCGGGAGGCGCCGGTTTGGAGATTCAAGGAGTCAAAACTGAGGCTCCAGAGCTTTCCTGCGAAAAGCGCGCTGAGGGAGGGTGCGACCCGGGGGAGGCTTGTCTCCATGGTGATTGCCCGGGCGGACCAGGGGGCGGCCACAACGGTGCCGATTCGGGATTTCAGGGACTTTGGCGCCAGCCGAAACGATGCGGGGTCCAGTGTGACTCCGACCACGCAATCAACATCGTCGACCTTTCGTTCCTCCGGTGCCTCGATGTGCGCCACCTCGCACCGAAGCTGCAGATCCGAAGGCCTGCCTCCTCCGATCGGAAACGTCGTCTTGAGGAGGATGCCATCAAGGATGAGAGGTTCCGCCAGTCCGCGGACCGAGTTTCCAGGCAGCCTGAAACGCCGGGCAATAAGATCGAGATCCGCCATTGCCATGGCTTTCTTGTCCGCACTCTCACTCAGATTCACCAGCAAGGTTGCCCCTTCGAGGCGATTGATCCACTCGAGCGGTCCCTGCAGCTGCCTCATCAATCGCAGATAGGCATGAACACCTTCGGCCCACATCTCGTGAAGACTCATCCGCCTCAATCTTCCGGGCTGGGGGGGGAGTTTCATTCGCCCGTGGGAGCGTATGCCAAGTGCGCCCAACCTTGCTGACAATCCGGAGACCAGCAGATCCGATCCGTCCACCGCGAGTTGAACGGAAATTTCACTGAGTGCCGCCTCCTTCCGGCCGGTGGGGGAATACATCGGGGGCAGCCACAATGTTCCGCCTTCGATTTCCAGATCAAGCGGCACAATGCGGCCGACGGCCAGCCACCGGGGATCGAATCTGACAAAAACTGAATCCGCGGTCAGGAGTGGTTCATCGACGGTTGGATGAAAAATCCGGAAATCCTGGATGAACATGCTTCCGCCGGTGTCGATCATCGTCGGCCCGAAGGTCCCGCGAATGCCAAGTTCGGCGAGTCGTTTCTCGACGTGCGGGCGGGCCCAGAAGGGAAGGGCGAGTTCCCTGCTTGTTGCGATCGTGATCTGGACGGCAAGGAGAATGCCGAGCGCCAGCCAGCCAGTCCAAAGCAGCAGCGTGCCGGTGAAGCGCCAGCAATGCCGGATCGAGGTCCCGAGCAATTTCAAGATGCCCGTCATGACAAGGGAGTCAGCACTCGATTGCAGGCTGGCGCATGGATCCGGTTTTCACGTTCCGCAGGTGGAAACCGGGAGAGCCCTCAGGGCGCTCCAGCCTTGGTTGCCGGCGGAACAATCGGAAGCGGGCCTGGATCGCGGGGGCCGTAGGTGAGCGTCCAAAGCGCGTCCAGCACAGCCTGTTCGACCTCGAAGACAACGCCTCCGAAATCAGAGGTGCCGGCGAGCTGTGTGCCCCCCCCTGTCCGTTCACTGAGGAAGATGGTGGACTCCTCCGCCTTGGCACCAGCACCGCTGTAGGAGAGAGTCATGTCCAGGCGGTAGCTCCATGGCTTTTCGATACCATCAAGCTGGATCGTGGGTTGAAAGGCATCGACTACGATGCTCTTTGCGCGAAGCGTGCGCAGATGTTCGAGAAGAGATTCGACCGCGGCACGCTTGTCCGGCGAAAAATCAGCGAGCGCGGCAGCCCACGTCTCCTCAGGAGCAAGCTTCCGGGAGAAGATGATCGAACCATCCAGCCTGCTGAGTGAAAGGCCGGCAATCGAGGCTCCCGCAGGAAGATCCCGAAGCCTCTTTTCCCGGAAAATCCGCGCCTCGACGGGCGTCTGGCTCAGGATGCTTCCGTCCACCAGGTAGATGTAGTCATCCTTGTCCAGTCTTGCGTAATAGAGGCCCGCCGTCGGGCTCTCGATCCCGATCTGCAGAACAATGGGGAGGGATCCGCGAAGGGCGTCAACGGGCGGTGTCGCCGGTTGCGCAAGTGTCACGGTGATCTCCCGCAAGGGTCGGCTGAAACCCCAGTTTTCAAGGTCTGCGGCACTCGGCGCGTCGCTGAAGAAACGTTTCGCCTCCAGAAAGGCGAGCTGCTGCAGAAGCCGGTCCACGGTGGCGGTGTCCGCAGGGAGCGTCTGCACCCCTGTTCCGGAGGATAGCGGTCGCACAATCTGCCACATTCCGGGAGCATCTCCGGCTGCCTGTGCCGAAGGGTTCGTATCCAGGCGCTGAAGCGTGAGCTCGGGAAGGTTTCCCGCGCGAAGAGTGATGGCTGTAACGGTGCGTCCATCGAGATCGAGTATCTTTCGTTCACGCAGTTCCTCCTGGGAATCCCGGATTGTCGAGAGCAGGGTCCTGGGCACCGCGGTTGTGAAAACCGCCGCCCTGTCTTCAAGTTTTGCGAACATCAGGATGAAATCGGAGTCCCCCGCGCTGGACGAACCGTTGCCTTCAGTCGGCACGGCCAGACCCAGGTTGAGCGTCTCTCTCCGATTGATTCCCTCCAGGGTGACCCGGAAGGCCGGATTGGCCAGTCCGGTGCGCGCGGGATCCGTTGCCGACTGAGGAGGGAACGAGGAGGCCGTCAGTCCGCTGAGCTGGCTGATCGCCAGCTCGGTGCGATCCTTGCTGGCGCGCGTGCGAATCGGAGTTTCGAACAGCCAGCGGTTTCCCTCCTGCCTGAGGCGGACCCGGAGCGTGGTGGCGGCGACCACCTGAAGGCTCAGCGAACGCACCTCATAGTGAGGGATGGCGAAGAGCTTGTCCCGTCGCAACTGGTCAACGGGAATGCGCAGGCTGTCGAGCAGCGTTCGTTTCACCACCAGCACGCGGTCGCCATCGGGAGAAAGGATGTAGAGGCGGTTTCCTCCCTTGGTCTCGGCGCCAACCTTGAGCACGATCGGCGGGCCTGATCCCGGCCCGGAGGCTCCGGTGGGATTTCCCGGCGTCAGGGTCAGGGTCAGCGCGGGCTTGTCCAGGCCATAATCGGCGAGGGTCATGCCGCTCTTCTCCAGATCCTCCTTGCTGAAGCTCGCCTCGCGCTCAAGCAACTGGAGCTCGTTGAGAATTGTCCGGATGGCATGTTCGGCCACCGGCCACTCGATGGGCGAAGTCAGGTACCATCCATCGCCGCGCAGTTCCATGCGGACGGGTTCGGCATTGCCGAGGATCTCGAGCTTTTGAACGTTGGATGCCTTCGACCCGAGCACCAGGCGCCGGGACTGGTCCCGCGTCGCCTCGCTGATCGATGGACGCAGAATGTAGAAGATGAAGAAGAAAAGTGCGACGTTCAGAAAGACCAGAACGAGCGTGACCTTTGTGCGCATGGGAGGAATTCAAGCTAGCGGCGGCGTGTCCAAAAGACAATCAGGCCCAGCAGTGCAGCGGCACCGGGGACGCCCAGAAGCAGGCTGTAGCGAAGCCGGGAAAGCTCGTTTTGGCTGAGCGAAAGCTGCAGGCGCGTTATGGGTTGCGCGGGAACGTTGAGCTGGGCGTCGCGGTCGACGCACCAGTTGATCGCGTTGAGCAGCACGGTCAGATTCCCCTGGGCCTCAATGCGATCATTGGCAATGAAATCGGCGCTTCCAAAAACCACGATTCTTCCCCCCCTGACACTGAACGGAAGATTCGATTCCTTCGGGGGAGTGACGCGCTCCGAGGACGATGCGACCACAACCGGACCGGGAATATCCACGCCGGGATCATACTTCGGCGCCATGTGCAGTCGGTAGCTCCGTTCGCCCCAGGCGGTGCCTGCGGTCTGGATCAGAGGCAGCACCTGAAGCCCGGCATCGGGGCGGCGCGCGGGATCGGGGCGGGCGGGCCGCGCGGTTCCGAAACGCACGGGCAGGCCATTGGAATGCAGGGACGCGGTGATTGGGCTGTCCTTGTTCAGACTGCGCATGATCAGATCGCCCTCCTCATTCTGGCCATCGGGCCCGTTGTCGAAGATCCTCGCATCATCCACAAGCAGGCCCCATTCGTCGAGGAGGAGATCCAGCCCGTGATTCGCGCCAGGTCCGAGCAGCAGGATCAGGCGCCCCGCCTCTGTGAGCATCCAGGTCCGCAGCAGATTCACCTCGGGTGCGCCGTACCGCGCGATGGGCCCCGGAATGATGACAAGCGCGTCCTTGGGAATCTCCCTGATCTGCGCCAGATCCATGCCCTCGAGGTCGAAGTTGCGGAGCCTCAGGCTGTCGCGAAGAACGGAGAGTCCCCGGCTGCGCTCGACATCGTCCGGATGCATCTCGCCGTGACCGAGGAGAAACACGATCTTCTTCCGCTCGGGATTGGCCACGCTGAGTATGGCCGCGGTCAATGCCTGTTCGGCCTGAAACGCCGTCTTTTTCCTGTTCTCGATCCTGTAAAGCTCCTCCAGGCCGACGAGGCGCCGCCGGTCGCCGCTTCGCACGAGCACTGAATTGGGTCCGACCTCCAGTTGCTCAGCGTCGCGCCGGCGCTGATAGACATCGAGGAACTTCACGGTTATGCGCCCGTCATGGGCGCGGGCTGCGTCGACGTTGCCCTCGGTTTGATAGACGTATTCCTTCAGGATTCCAGCCAGGTCGCGCGCGGCCTGGGCAATCTCCCCATTTTCGTCGTCCTCCGAAAGGGTGACGATGATTTCGACAGGGGCGCGCAGGCTGGTGAGGTATGAAATGGTTTCCGGCGAGAGGGAGTGCGTGCGAAAACGGGTCAGATCATAGCGCCGGAAGTAGTGCGGGGCGACATAGTTCAGTCCGGCAAATAGTGTGGTGAAGAGCACGGCCTGAAGCACCAGGTTGGTGAGGCGCATCCAGCGGGCGGCACGAAAACTGTCGGCAAAACTCATGGCTCTCAACCCTGAAGCAGCTTGGCCTCAACTCCGAGGATGCTGAAGATGAGCGTGAGGATCGTTCCGCTCAGGTAAAATATGATCTGGCGCGTATCCACCACGCCGCGACTGAAGTCATCGAGGTGCTCGAACACCTGCGCGTAGTGCACCGCGGCCTTGACCGGGCGCATGAACTCAAGGTCGATCACCGCCATTGTCTCCAGAAAATTCAGCCCGACGATCAGTCCGAAAAGCAGGGTGAACGAGAGTATTCCCGCGACAGCCACATTGCGGGAGAGCGAGCTCGCGAAAACGCCGATTGCGACAAACAGGAGTCCGGAAACCGCAATGAACAGGTATCCTCCGACCAGCGGGCCCGGATCAATGAACCGGTCTCCCGCAAAGCGGTGAAGCACGTAGAAGAACCCCCCCGTTGATGCCCAGAGCGCGAGATAAAGCACGTAGGCGGAGCCGAACTTCGCAAGCACCACTTCAGTCGTGGTGACGGGGGTCGTGAGCAGTGTTTCGAGCGTGCCGAGCCTTCTCTCCTCCGCAAGGCACTTCATGGTCAGAAGCGGCACCATGAAGAAAACCGGGATGAAGAAGAACCGGAAGAATATCGTGGCGGGTGACTGCTCCTGGCCTGCGCCACTGTATCCTTCAAGCATTCCCGTGAAAAAGAACCCCATCACCGCGAGAAAGAGAACAGCGGCGATATAGGTGCCCGGATTGACAAGAAGCATCCGGATTTCGTGGTTGAGGATCGTGAGGTAGTGGCGCATCGGCGACGGGAGTCAGTGGCGGTCGGCTCCAAGGTTCATTTGTGGCTGGGAGAGTCGACGATGTCCCAGCTGCGCCTCGTGGCCGCCAGGAAAACATCCTCAAGACTCGGATGCGAGTGAGTGAACGATCTAAGCCGGATGCGGGGATCGGTGGCGAGCGCACGAAGCAGGGACTCCGCCTGGTCTCCTTCATGCTGCGCCGTCACGAATGCCCGGTGGCATTCCGCCGCTGACGGGTCCGAGGCACTGGCGGGCATCGAATCTCCCGGGGTGAACTCGACCACAAACGTGGGATCGAACTGCCGAAGCATTTCGGCAAGGGTGGCGCCGTCGCCGGCAAACTCCACCTGGTAGCGGGCGCCGCCCATGAACTCGCGGCGCAGGTCGGACGGCGTGCCCTGCGCCACAAGCTGCCCGCGGTTGATGATCAGCACGCGGTCGCAGGTCATCTCTATCTCGGGGAGGATGTGCGATGAAATGATGACAGTCATTCGTCCGCGCAGGCTGGCTATCAGGTCTCGAACGATCAGGATCTGATGCGGATCCAGCCCGATCGTGGGCTCGTCCATGATGATGACCGGAGGTTCGGCAAGAATCGCCTCCGCTATTCCCACCCGCTGGCGGTTGCCCTTGGAGAGCTGACCGAGGATGCGATGGCGAACCCGCGTCAGATCGCAGCGCTCAAGGACCTCGTCGAGCCGCGGCCCCAGGCGGCTTCTGGGTATCTCCTTCAACCTGCCGCGATAGTAGAGGTACTCGGAGACCCGCATGTCCTCCGGGAGCGGGTTGTTTTCGGGCATGTAACCGATGATGCGCTTCACCTCCTCCGCGCGCGTCGCGACCGGGATGCCGCACACTCGAACAATGCCCGACGTCGCGGGCACGTAACCGGTCAAAATCCGCATCGTTGTTGATTTGCCTGCGCCGTTGGGACCCAGAAATCCCACTATTTCCCCGCGGCCGACCGTGAAACTGATCCTGTTGACCGCATGCAGGCCGCGGTAGGATTTGACCAGTTGCGAGACCTCGATGGCCGGTTCAGGGAGAGCTTCTTGCATGAATTGCGGGCTTGTTCTTGCGGCGGGAGAGGGATCGTTCATGCGCAGCCCGATGGACGCAAGTCTCGCCTTGCGGCTCCACCTTCCTCATGAAAGGCCGTGAAGCGGCAGCTCACGAGGCGGCTCCAATCGTCAGCGTGACCTCCCCGGCCCTCAGGCGCTCGATGCGGCCGCTGTCGGTCCGCACCAGAAGCGCGCCTTCCTCATCGATGCCCGCCGCCTTCCCTGAAATCGTGCTGGTGCCTGTTGAGGCGGCAATTTGTTTTCCTCGAAGAGCATCGTGGCGATTCCAGATATCGGCCAGTTCACCGGCTGGCAGTCCCTCGACGAATCTCTCGTATGCCAGAAGCACCCTGCCAATCACGGCGGCGGCGAACTTGTTGACGTCAATGGGTGCTGCCGCATGCGCATCAAGCGACGTGGCACGTGTGCGCAACTCGCTCGGCCAGCCCGCTTCAGGCTTGTGCAGATTCAACCCAAGCCCGAAGACCAGATCGCGAATCTCGTCGGCGTCGATTCTCGCCTCCGTGAGCATGCCGCCCGCCTTGAGGCCGCCAAACAGGATGTCGTTCGGCCACTTCAGCTCGGGTGATGCGCGACAGAAATTGGCGATCAATTCACAGAGATTCGCCCCCATCCAGAGGGTGAATATGGGCATTCGCGCCGGCGCCACGTGCGGACGGAATGCGAAGGACATGTACAGGTTTCCGTTCGACTGGGAGAGCCACCGGCGCCCTAGCCGGCCCCGCCCCTGGCTTTGCTCCCGCGAAAGAATGACGAAGGGGGCTGCTCTTCCATTGGCAAGCTCGCGGGTCGCCTCATCATTGGTGGAGTCGACGGTGTCGAGCAGAGTCAGGGTCAGCCTTCGATTCCGCAGCGGAAGGTATGCGCGCACGAGCGAGGCGTCCATTCCATCGGGCTTGGAGATGAGCCGGTAGCCTCGCGCGCGCACCGCTTGAAAGGTGAATCCGTGGGACCGCAGGTTCTCCATGTGCTGCCAGATGGCCACGCGGCTGATGCCAAGCTTCCTCGCCAGCGCGGCTCCGGAAACATATTCACCGTCGGAAGCCAGCAGCTCCCGGAGAATGTGGGATTCGGTCGAATCCATGGATCAGGTTCTCCAATCGAGGCCGATGTCCATCCAGGCGCTTTGATGCACGAGCGCCCCCGTGGACACGAAATCGAGGCCAAGACCGGCGAGACGGGGCAGGCCCTTCAGCGTGATGCCGCCGCTCGCTTCGGTGAACGTGCGACCGCGAATCATCTTCAGGGCCTTCCTGATGCGAGGGAGAGTGAAATTATCGAGGAGAATCACGTCGGCGCCGGCGTCGATCACCGGCGGAATCTGTTCGAGTGTGTCGACCTCCACTTCCACGGGGAGTTCCGGCGACGCGCTTTTTGCACGAGCGACGGCCGCAGCGAGACTCCGGCCGACGCGGGTCGCGCCGTATCCAGGATCGGCATCGCCGTGGAAGCCCAGCAGGGCAAGGTGATTGTCCTTCAGCATCACACGATCAAAAAGACCGAGCCTGTGGTTCCATCCACCGCCGCAGGCAACCGCATATTTTTCAAGCATGCGGAACGCCGGTGTTGTCTTGCGTGTATCCAGAAGCCGGGTACGACCGCGGCCCAGCGCGTCTGAATATCTGCGCGTCTGCGTGGCGACACCGGAGAGTCGCTGGAGGAAGTTCAGGATGACCCGTTCCGCGGACAGCAGTATGCGCGGATCCCCGGCCAGCGTTGCGAGCGTCTGTCCTGCATCCACCGAGGCGCCGTCCTTCACGCGCATTTGCACCGTCGCCCGTCCGCCGTATATGGAAAGTATAAGGGGAACAAGGGGAAGCCCGCAGGTCGTCATGCTCCGGCGCGCAACAATGTGCGCTTCCGCCGCCGCGGGTGATCCGTTGATGCAGGCGGTGGAGGCATCGCCTTGGCGGACTGGAGGAGGGAAGAGTCCCAGACCCTTCAGGTCCTCGTCCCGCGCTATCTCCACAAGCCTGCGCAGGTAGGCCTTGTCGAGGTCATCCCACGAGATTCGTCGAATCAGGTGCTCAGCTACTGCAGCCATGACGCCAGCCCAACGCGCCGACCCCGCTTTTTCAAGCCAGTCATCCCGGATGGATCGCAAGTTTGACGTCGCGGGCTGCCGGGCCAAGTCTTTCGGGGTGACGAACGAGCACGCCAGAATAAATCCATCGCCCGTGTTGATGCGATGGTTGTCAGACCACGCCGGATTTCCTTTTGTGAGGCTGCCTGCGCGGGCGGTGACTCTGCTGTGTCTGGCGGATTCAGCGGCGACGTCACCCGCCGCAAGCGGCGCTCAATCTCCTGTATTTGGATTGCAGCGCCGCGAGGGCGAAAAGGAGGCGGCGATGCGCACCCATGCACTTCGCCGGTCGCGAGTGCATTTCAAATGCGACAACAGCGCAAAGGTGTGATCCGCGCTCAGCCTCCCGTCCTTGCGCAGTCGCGTTGTATCCTTCTTAAGTGGGCCCATGCCGGAATCCGCGCCTTCCATCGCGTCCTATTCTCACCTTATAACCAAGCTCAAACGCAGCCATCTCGTCGGGACCATTTCCGGTCTTCTGGGCTGGGACGAGCAGGTCAACCTGCCGCCTGACAGCGCCGACCAGCGCGCCGAGCAGATGGCCCTGCTCGCTGAAATCGGGCATTCGACCGCTGCGGATCCCGAAATCGGAAGCCTGCTTCAGAACCTCGAGACCGCCCCGGTCTCCCTCAGCGAGGACCAGAAAACGGTGGTCCGGCATGCGCGGCGCGACTATGATCGCGTAACCCGCCTCCCCTCCGATTTTGTCGCCGAGCGCGCCCGCCTGAACAGCAATGCCTACCATGCCTGGGCAAAGGCGAGGGCGGCGAACGACTTTCCCGGCTACGCGCCTTTTCTGGAGAGACATCTCGAGTTTGCACGTCGCGAGGCGGAATTCCTGGGGTGGGGCGACCGACCCTACGACTACGCCTTGGACAAGCATGACCCTGGGATGACGACGGAGGTCATTGCCGGACTCTTTGCGGAATTGAAGGAAGGGCTCCTCCCTCTGGTGGCGGATCTACTCGCGGCCCCGCGCAAACCGACCGCCGGTTTGTTACGCGGGTTTCCGGTTGCGGATCAGAGGGAGTTTCTTCACGAAGTGACCGAACGCATCGGCTTCAATTATCGCCGCGGACGTCTTGATGTTTCGCTTCATCCCTTTTGCGAAGGCGCCGGAGCGGACGTCCGAATGACGACGCGCTACAATGAGGACGAGCCGCTGGATTCGCTATTCAGTTCAATCCACGAAACCGGGCACGGACTTTACGAGCAGGGATTGCCGCTCGAGGATCAGGGAACTCCGCTGGGGCAGGCGATCGGCATGGCGGTGCATGAATCGCAAAGCCGCCTCTGGGAAAACCAGGTGTCGCGCAGCCGCGCGTTCTGGAGGTTTTTTGAACCGCGATTTCGCGCGCGCTTTCCAAGCCAGACACGGTCCCTTTCGAGCGAAGAGCTCCATCGGGCGATCAACGCCGTTGAGCCAACGCTGATCCGGGTCGATGCGGACGAAGTCACCTACAACCTTCACATCCTGCTCCGGTTCGAAATCGAACAGCAGCTATTCTCCGGAAAGCTGGCTGTCAGGGAGATTCCTGGTGAATGGAACCGGCTGTCCGGCCAGTTGCTTGGAATGACGCCGCCGAGTGACAGCAAGGGAGTGCTGCAGGACGTCCATTGGAGCGGAGGTGCGTTCGGATACTTCCCGAGCTACTGCCTGGGCAACATGATCGCCGCACAGTTGTGGTACAAGGCCTGGGAGGATCTGCCCAATCTTGATTCAGACTTCGAAGCCGGACGATTCGACCGCCTGCTGACCTGGTTGAGACATTCAATCCATGAGCAAGGCCGTCGTTTCGACACGCTTGGCATCGTGAAGCACGTCACCGGGAGTGAACTCTCGCCGAAGTATCTGCTTCGGTACCTGCGCGAGCGCTACTCGGCACTCTACCTCTCATAGAATCGCCATGGGCCTGGTCGACACGCACGCTCACCTGGAGACTTTCGCGCGGAGAGGGGAGCTCAATGCCGTTTTGGAACGCGCTAGGATCGCCGGACTCGAGGGAGTCATCACCATCGGCACTTCTGTGGACGACTGGGACTTGTATCGCGGCATCGCGCAAGCAAACCCGGGATTCGTGGACTGCACGGTGGGGCTTCATCCGTGTTCGGTTGGAGAGGACTGGCCGGCGCAGCTGGCCCGCATCGAGTTCTACTGGGCGGAAACCGCATCGCCGCGCCCGGTCGCCCTGGGGGAAACCGGTCTCGATCGATTTCATCTCCCCACGGATCGGGCTGAGGCTGACAGGGTGTTTTCCCGCCAGCGGGATGTGTTCGCCGAGAGTCTTCGAATCGCCCGGAAGCTCGCGACCCGCGTGGTTGTGCATTCGCGCGGAGCCTTCCAGGAGTGCATGGAGATGGTCGACGCCAGCGGTGTCGACTGGTCGCGCGTCGTGTTTCATTGCTTTGTCGAGGGGCCTGCCGAAATCGAGGCATTGAACGAGCGCGGAGGGCGAGGCTCCTTCACCGGAGTGCTGACCTACAAGAATGCGGAGAACGTTCGCGCTGCGCTCAAGCGGCAGGGTCTTCAACGGCTCATGTTGGAAACGGACGCCCCCTATCTCGCTCCGGTGCCCCATCGCGGAAAAGGCAATGAACCAGCCCTCCTCGCGCACACCGCCGCCATTGCAGCGGAGGTGCTTGGGGTGTCGCCTGAGGACCTGGCCCGCCAAAGCACGCAAACCGCGAGGGAATTTTTCGGGATTCAGGCCATGAAGTCCATCCCTTGAAGCAGCGTGCGTCGCCGTGACGAAAGTCCGTCCGCAATCAATCTGGCCAGACTTACGCACGTAAACTTCGCCGCCCGGGGCTGGTCATCCGGCTCATTTGGTGACCTGGCACTTTTCAAGGACCGATATGATGTCCAATCCATACAGGACGACGTCAGACATGGATGACGGGTAGGCATAGGGGGCATCTTGAAATAATGCCCACCAGCTTTCCGTTACCCAGTCGTCAAGCGGGTGCTCTGCACGAAAGATATGAAATCCGTGAAATGCATCCACGAGCTCCAGAGCGCGCTGACTGTCAAGACTGCTGATTATCGGGATGTTCTGGAGCGACGCCTTCAGAGCAGCCTGAGTCTCATCAAAATCAAATCCCAGATCTGTGATTGCCACGAGTGCCCCGACAAAGGTGCTCGCGATCAGGATGTGCCTGATGTCGGTTTCCGGGATTCTCTTTTCATTGTTCGCTATCAATTCCAATGCGGCGTAGCCCGGGATGCCCCGTTCAAGTGTGACGGGAATCGTTGACGGCAGGATCTTCGGAATTGGGGCGATAATATTCTTTGGCAAGGCGGGAGGGGAGCGTGGAGGGTTGGTTCTTGCTCTGCAATCTCGTTGAGGGCGCAATAACCGGTCGGGATCCGGTATATCGACAGCGGTCCGCGCATGCTCTGGCTCGATCCGGGCTTCAAGGCGTTGCAGAAGATGCTGGATCGCGTTCTGATGGGCACGGCCAATCTCATCGCCAGCCGCGCGGCGGGCCATTCGTCCGCGACAGTTGGCAGTGCAATCCGCTGGTGTAGCTTCTTGCAAACCGCGGCTACGCCTACCGGCAGTTCAGCGAATGGATCGGTGACCCGAAACTGGATTCTCTTGCGAGCATCTCGCCGGTGAACTTTGCGGAAAAGATCGCCGCGCCGGTGCTGATTGTGCAGGGCAAGGACGATCGCACCGTGCCGCCGAAGCAGGCGCGAAAGCTGGTCGACGCGCTGGAGAAGGCCGGCCGCCAGCCGCAGGCGATCTATTTCTCAGGCGAAGGCCACAGTTTCTCCAGGGAAAAGGACCGCGCGAAGCTGTTCGCGGAGATCGGGCAATTCCTGGCGACGAATCTCGCTCCGAAATCAGGCGGTTGATCCCGGCTGCCGAGGCAGCAGATCACAGCAATGCAAAAAAGCAGGGATCCATTCCACTCTTCCCAAGATGGGCCGCCGCATCTTTCTCAGCACGATCCGAAGAGTGGCGACGATCATGAAGCCACGTCTGAGATCAGACAGCCGGCGTTGATCCTATGGTTCGCCATGACGGAGGTCTTCTACACTGGACTGCTGTTCAGCCCGGCGCACATGGAGAATGCGGACATCGGCTCCATCCATTCTGTAGTAGATCCAGCACGGGCGAATCCATACTTGACGATACAGGGGATGCGGGAACTCCGGCACTGGTCTGCCCATGAATCGAAAACGTTGCAGGTGGTCGGTGATTGCGAGGACCTGCTGAACAACGGACTTGGCCGCTTCTGGCTTGTCGAGCGCAATGTATTCAGCAATCGAATCGAGCTGAACCAGCGCCGGATCAGACCAGATTACTTCAGCCATTTGCGGAGGCGCTTCCTGGCTTCGGCTTGCGACGCGGTCCGTCCTTCACGCATCGCTTGCTCTCCAAGAGCGATTCCTTCCAGAACCGACAACCTGCGATTCATTTCGTCGTAGGTTCCAACATCGACCAAATAGGCCGCTGGTCGACCATGCTGGGTAATCAGGACTGGATCTCGTGCCTCCTGAAGCTCCGCAATGATTGTGGTTGCACGTCGCTTGAGGGTCGTAACAAGTTCAGTCTTCACGAGTGCTACTTAAGTAGCACTTGCCTGTGTGTCAAGATGCAGATTGCCTGATGTCAAAGACCGGCCGCAACGACGGCGTGACAGATCCCGGCGATGGCTCTGGCGGCTTGGGGGAAATACCAAGGTTCGAGGGACGTTACTCAACCAAAAGTCTGGCAAAGACCTGCCATGCGGCGGAATTCGCTATTGCGGCACGGGAAGTGAGTTTGTCGTTGTCCAGCGAGGACCGATCTCTTGCCGGCCTCAGGGCCTGAGACTTCCTGACCCTGCGAAATTCCTCTTGCGCGTCGGACTGAGGCAACGACCTCAATATATTCGTCGCGAGAAACTCATTCAATTCCTGTCAACTGCCTGGCGAGCCACCTCCGGTCGAACCTTGGGACATGTCCATACTGTCAGTTTCGCAATCGATCAAGCGATCATGGAGCGCTTTGATACGCGCGACAGTGAAGGTGGCTTCAGCCGTGACCTTGTTGCTGCGACGTATCCGATGGAATCTGGAACTCCCAACAGGACCCCCGTTGTTGCTTGCAGTCGATACAGACGGGGCCCCGCCGGACCCGTTTGACACGCTTTCAGGTGAGAACCGGAAGATTGACTTGGCCTCGATGGAGGCTCGATTGAGTCTCATGAAGACAATCAGGATTTCCGAGGCCAAGCGCAATTTCACCCGCATCTTCGCCCGCGCGAAGCGTGGTGAGACGGTCATACTCCAGAATGGCGACGACTACATGCAGTTGGTCCCCTGCGCGGTCTCGGATCCAGCACCGGTGTACCCTGTCGGCTCCTTTCGCCACACGGAGGAGGTGGTGGCGATGATAAACGCCGCTCCCACTGACTCCCGTCCAGTTCGCAACGAATGAAGAACAAGCACGGCGTCACCCTGCGACAATGGGAGGTGGTGAAGGTCCGCTTCCGGCCAAACGACCGCGACGAGCATCCCGCCATTGTGGTTTCCAACGATGAGCATTGCGGGGACTCCCGGCTCGCGCGACTCAATGTTCTTTACGGAACAAAGACCTCACCCGGCAATCCACCCCGGCCGCACCAGGCATTGGTCAATTCCGCTGAGGGGCTCGATTTTCTGACCGCGGTGGACTGCAGCTATTTTTACACGGTGAAGAAGGATGCGATCACCCAATCCATCGGCACAGTGGGAATTGAAAGGCGACGAGCGCTGAAGCGGACGATCATCGCGGCCTGCCGGCTTCAGTGAAGCGTCGCGATCAAGGGAGGATTTCCAGAGGGGCAACCCGAATGATTGTGGCGGTCAGGCTTCAATTCAAGTTCATCCGTGAACCGACAGGTCGTGGACGTGCGGAGTGCGCAATCCAATCCTGCGCCGCCAGGCTAACAAGTGCGGCGTCAATCAGGTTTAGTAGTAAGGACTGACCCTCTCGGATTACCCCTGTGTTTAGAATCTGGTCTTCCACGCGAATCCATGTCCGGTCCGGGGGCAGAGGCGCTTTGAGACGCGGGCGATTGAGGGAGGGATGAAGATTCAGTTCGGGCGTCGCAGCTATTCCCCAGTTGGATCGCTCATAGGCGATTCCCGGTTCGAGTCTCGACAGAAAGGTGTCGATGATTGATCCAATCGAGGAATTCAGGCCGGGCACGACTGCGTGAATGAAATCGAGGGGATGGCCGATCTTTTCGGCCAGGGCCCATGAGGAAGGGAAACAGACGACTCCCGCCATGAGGACAAACCGATTCGCGGAGTCTGGTCGAAGCAGGAGAAGATCCGATTCGAATGCCTTTCCAAGAGTGATGAGTCTGGCCGGGGCACTGCCGCTTGTGGATGGACGAAACGAAGGTTCATTCCATTCGCTGGCAAGAGATTCAAGCTGCGCCACAAGCGGCTCTGCTTCATCAATTGCGGCGACATACGGCGTGGGGTCGGCGTCGAGCCACCGACGCCTCTCCATCAGCGCCTCGCGGTTCCGCACCTGGAAAAAGGAGCGGGTGCCGCCGCGTTTGAGGGTGAGTCTGTGGCGGAAATCCTGGTTGGGAAACAGGTCGGCGAGGGCGGTCACCGCGGTTCAGCCAAGCGATCCGCGCGGGCATCGGCGATGAAATTGTGGCGATTGCGCCGTCCGTTTGAACTCGCGCGCGCCGCCTGCAATGATTGGAGATATCACGCATCGATCGGACGTGAAGACCTGTTTCATCATCAATCCCCGCGCCGGAAGGCACCGGAATCGAACGGATGTCATGAAGCGGGCGGAGGCATTCCTTTCCGTTCAGGGAAATGAGGGGCGCGTCATGATGACCGAGCGTCCGGCGCACGCACGCGAACTCGCCCGGAGCGCCGTAGGGGAAGGCTTCGACCGGGTGGTCGCCGTGGGGGGTGATGGAACGATGAATGAAGTGGCGTCCGTTCTCATCGGCACACCCGTCGCGATGGGGCTCGTGCCGCGCGGCTCGGGCAACGGGCTGGGGCGGCATCTGGGAATTCGTCACGGCGACAGCCATGCGTTTGACGTGCTGCAGTCGGGCCGGATCCTTGCGATTGATACGGGCGTGGTCAATGGGGTCCCTTTCATCAATGCAATGGGGATTGGTTTCGATGCGGAGGTGAGCCAGCGTTTCAACGCGCTGACAAAACGTGGATTCGTCTCCTACCTGTCGACGGCGGTTCGACTCTTTCTTTCGCGAAAGGCGGTGGGCTGCACGGTGCGGGCGGAGGGGGAGGGTTTCAGCGAAAACGCATTCCTGGTGGCGGTCGCCAACTCCGATCAGTATGGAAATGACTGCATCATTGCGCCGGGCGCGCGTCTGGATGACGGCCTGCTTGACCTCACGCTGATTCGCGAAGTGGGCTGGCTGCGGGCGCCGGGGCTGGGCATGCGGCTCTTCACCAGGACGCTCGATCGGAGCCCGCTGGTCGTCCGAAGTCGCGCGGCGGCTTTTGTGATCGAAAGGATGGAGGACGGTGTCATCCACACCGACGGCGAGGTGCACCACATGGGACGCCGCCTCGACATTGCGGTTCGCCCGGCGAGCCTGCGAGTGATGGTGCCTTCGGACTGGAACCGTTGATCAGGCGCGGCCCAGGCCGGCGGCTAGATCGCGTGTCACTCCACCGATCGTTTCAAGAATCCGGCCGGTGTTGCCAAGATTGTCGCGGATGCAATTGACGAGGACGGAGCCCACGACGACGCCATCCGCAGTCTGGCCCACCGTCCTGACATGCTCCCTGCGGGATATGCCGAAACCGACGACGACCGGAAGCGATGTGCACGCCTTGATCTGGCTGACTGCAGTCGCGATGTTGTCGGCGACAGCCTCGCGCACTCCGGTGACACCTTCACGGGAAACGTAGTAAATGAATCCAGTGGCCGCCTGCGTGATGATCGGGATGCGGGATGCGGGTGTCGTCGGAGCAACTATGAAAACCGTCCTGATGCCGTGTTTCCTCGCGAGATCGGACAGTTCTCCGGCTTCCTCAGGAGGCAGGTCGAGCGTGAGAATGGCGTCCACTCCCGCCTGCTTCGCGGAGGCGAGATAGGCTTCGCTGCCGTTTGAAAAGATGAGGTTGTAATACGTGTAGAAGGCTATCGGAACGCGGGGAAACTCGGCGCGCAGGCGGCGCACCAGCTCAAAGACGTGCTCGGAGGTCATGCCCGACGCGAGGGCCCGCTGTGCGGCAAGCTGGTTGGTCTGCCCGTCCGCGAGAGGATCGGAAAACGGCACGCCGAGTTCGAGAATGTCGACACCGTTCGCCAGCACGGTTCGGCAGACGGCGAGCGAGGTTTCCAGGTCGGGGTCGCCCGCGCAGAGGTAGGCTACAAGTGCGGCACGATTCTCACTGTGTGTACGGGCAAACGTGGAAGCGATGCGGTCCATGGTTGGTCGAGGTGTCAGTTGGCAGCAAAATCCCGGAAAAAGACATCAAAAAGTATCGGGCCAAGCCGGATGCGCGTTTGGGGACGCGCACAGATGACAAGGATTGGCTCCGCAAACGAGAAGCCGCATGCGGGGCCTTGAGAATGCAATTGCCCGTCCCGCGTCGCGAACCCATCGTGACGGATTCCATGACAGACCCTTTGATCGACAACACCCACGACCAGCACGCCGTCCGGCTGGCGAAGCTCGATGAGCTGCGTGCCGCGGGCAACGATCCCTTTCGCGCCCGGTTCGCAGTGAGCCATTTCTCCGAGGATGCCCGAAAGCTGCACGTGGACGGCCAGGACAACGCGGTCTCAGTCTCGGTGGCCGGCCGCATCGTGGTCATGCGCGACATGGGAAAGAGCCAGTTCGTGAAATTGTTCGATCAGCAAAGCGGCTCCGAGGCGGGACCAATCCAGATCTACGTCAGGAAGGACGTCGTGGGGGAAGCCGCGTACGCCGCCTTCAAGAAGCTGGACCTCGGGGACATCATCGGTGCGGAAGGCACGCTCTTCAAGACGAAGACCGGGGAGATCACGGTGCGGGTCGATCGATATGTGCTGCTTGCCAAAGCCCTGCGGCCGCTGCCGGAAAAGTGGCACGGATTGAGCGACCCGGAGCAGGTTTATCGCCAGCGATACCTTGACCTGATCGTGAACAGGGAGTCCCGCGAGCGGCTGCTCCTGCGATCCCGCATCGTGTCGCACATCCGGCGATTCTTGGAGTCGCGTCATTTCATTGAGGTGGAGACGCCCGTCCTCCAGAACGTCGCGGGCGGCGCGGCGGCGCGGCCCTTCACCACGCACCACAATGCGCTGGGCATGGACTTTTTCCTGCGAATCTCACTCGAGCTTTACCTGAAGCGGCTGCTGGTCGGCGGCATTGATCGAGTCTTCGAGATCGGTCGGAATTTCCGCAATGAAGGGATTTCGCGGCGTCACAATCCGGAGTTCACCATGCTCGAGGTCTACCAGGCCTACAGCGATTTTCGCGGGATGATGGAGCTGGTGAGGGCGCTGCTTCAGTCGATCTGCACGGAGGTGCTTGGGACTTCCAGGATCAGGCACGCGGCAAGCGGACAGGAGATCGACTTCTCGGGCGAGTGGCGGGAGATTTCCTACAAGCAGCTCATTCGTGAGGCGACAGGTGACGCAGAGTGGTTCGCACGCTCGAAGGAGCGGAAGGTCGAGGGGGCGGAGGCGCTTGGGCTCAAGGTCGATCCAAAATGGGAGGAGTTTGAGATCACGAACGAGATTTTCTCAAAGAAGATCGAGCCCACGCTGATACAGCCAACGTTCGTGACGCACCTGCCGAAGGAACTTTGTCCGCTGGCGAAGCTGAACCAGCAGGATCCGGGGGTTCTTGACGTGTTTGAGCTCATCATTGGGGGCATGGAAATCGCGCCGGCCTACAGCGAGCAGAACGACCCCGTTGAGCAGCGCCGCATGTTCGAGGCGCAGGCCGGGGAGGAGCGGCAGAACATCGATCATGACTTCCTCCTTGCGCTTGAACATGGCATGCCACCCGCCGGCGGCATGGGAATCGGCATCGACCGGCTCTGCATTCTTCTGTCGGGAGCGGAGAGCATTCGCGACGTCATGTTTTTTCCGCAGCTTCGCTCCCAGCCCGGAGCGGCGACATCCTGAAGCATGAATCCAACGGGCATCGACTGCCGCGCCACCGATGGCCCGACCGGCCGCCGCTGAAAGCGGGCGCATTTCACCCACCGATGCCCTGGTACCTTTATCTGGCTCTTCGGCAGCTCTTCCCTGCGGGACGCCGGTTCCCGTTCTTCACGGCTATCTCGATTCTCGGTGTGGCGCTTGGAGTGACCCTGCTGCTGGTGGTCATGAGTGTCATGGGTGGATTCGGCTTCGAGATCCGGCGGATGATCGTCGAAACCGAGGGGGAAGTTCAGATCAAGAGTTCGCAGCCGATCCAGAACTGGAGGGAACTTGTAGGGAAAATCGAACGGATTCCGGGTGTCGCTGCGGCGACTCCCTATGCGTCGGGAGCGGTCATGGTGCTGCACGAAGGAAGGCCCGCGTATCCCATGCTGCGCGGACTGGATCTGGCCTCTGTTGAGCGGGTCGTGAATCTGGCGCACTATGTGCGCGTGGGATCACTCGACGACCTTGATGACGATTCGGTGATACTGAGCTCCGAACTCGCGCGTTCGATGGACATCGTTGTGGGGGAAAGCCTTGAAATATATTCGCCGCTCATGGTGGAGCGGCTGCGAAGCGATGAGGTATTCCTGCCGCGTGAGGTCAAGGTGGTCGGCATTCTGGAGATCGGCCACCAGCAGTTGGACAGCAGCACCGTCTACTGCACGCTGAGGCTGGCGCAGGACCTTTACGGACTCTCCTCGTCGGTGCATGGCATCAATGTGCGGGCGAAAAGCGGGGTTGGGGAGGATGAACTTGCAGCCCGCATCAATGCGGCCGGACTGCCGCAGGGCATACGGGCGTTCTCATGGATGGACAGCTTTGAGGCGTTCCTGTGGGTGCTCAATCTTGAGAAGAGCATGATCTTCTTTCTGCTGCTGTTCATCGTCATCGTGGCTGCGTTTTCCGTCACCAGCTCGCTCCTCATTTCCGTTGTCAGAAAGACCCGGGAGATCGGTCTTCTCGGAGCGCTCGGAGCGCGGCCAGTTTCCATAGCAGCCTGCTTCTGCTCGCAGGGGCTCCTGATTGGCGTCATCGGAACCGTATTGGGCATCGGCCTGGGCTTTCTTGCACTGGCCCTTCGAAACGACGTCGTGATGACGCTGGCCCGTCTCACCCAGCGGGACGAGGCATTGCGGCGTTTTTACCAGTTTTCCAACCTTCCGTCGCATACCGCGGTGTCGGATGTGGTGACGATCATCGTGCTCACGATTTTCATCTCGTTTCTCGCCGGGCTGATTCCCGCCTGGCGTGCCGCGAGACTGAGGCCGGTTGAGGCCTTTCGCAATGAGTGAGCACGGCCCCGTTGAAGTCCTGCGCGCCGAGGGGATCCGCAAGTCGTTCCCCAGCGGCGATCGCCGCATAGATGTGCTGAACGGTGCGGACCTATCGCTCAGGGCGGGCGAAAGCGTGGCGATCCGGGGTGAGTCGGGCGCGGGAAAATCGACCCTTCTGAACATTCTCGCGGGGCTTGATGCGAGCGACGCGGGGCGGTTGTTCTGGGGCGCCGATCTGATCACGCCGCGTTCGGCGACGGTTCGGCGCAACGCCTATCTCGGAATGGTTTTCCAGGCGTTCCACCTCATACCCGAAATGACAGCGTGGGACAATGTACTCATGCCCTGCCGCATTGGGGGTGTGTTGAACGCATCCGCCCGCCGGCGCGCCTCGGACCTTCTCGAACGGGTCGGACTCTCCGAAAGATCCCATCACCTGCCGTCGCAGTTGTCCGGCGGCGAGCGCCAGCGTGTCGCGGTTGCGCGTGCGCTGATCAATGAGCCCCCTTTGCTTCTTGCGGACGAGCCGACCGGGAATCTCGATGAAAGGACGGGTGTGGCCGTGATCGACGCCCTTCTTGGACTCTGCGCCTCGACAGCCACCGCGCTTGTCCTCGTCACCCACAATGCCGCGCACGCCAGCAAGACGGGTCGGACCCTCCTGCTTCGCGGCGGACAGCTTCATCATGACTGATTCACTCATTCGCTGCGGCGTCGCAGGTGTCGGTTCACTCGGGCAGCACCATGCCCGCATTTACGGCACGCTCCCGGGTGCGCGTTATGTTGGATTCTTCGAAACCAATGATGTCCGCGCCGCGGAAATCCAGGGCAGGTTTGGCGGCGAGCGGTTTGCCAGTCTTTCGGCGCTGGGCGATGCCTGTGACGCGGTTTCCGTGGCGGTTCCAACCGACCGCCATGCCGCGGTGGCGATCCCGCTTCTGGCGGCGGGCTGCCATCTCCTGATTGAAAAGCCGCTGACAGCGACGCTGCCGGAGGCGGAGGAGGTTCTTGCGGCTGCAAAGGCGGCCGGTGTCCTGGTGCAGGTCGGGCACATCGAGCACTTCAATCCCGTGATGGCCTTTCTTGAAAAGGAGGTCAGCGACGCACGCTTCATCACCACGGAGCGGCTGGCTCCGTTCACGCCGAGGGGGACTGAGGTCGGCGTTGTATTGGACTTGATGATACACGACATCGGCATCGTGCTTGAACTGGTGAGGTCGCCGGTCGAGAAGATCGACAGCGTCGGCCTGAGCGTGCTGTCGAAATCGGAGGACATTGCAAATGCGCGCATCCAGTTTGCCAATGGATGCGTGGCCAATCTGAACGCCAGCCGCATGAGCCTGAAGAAGGTGCGCGAGATCCGCATCTTTCAGTCGAGCGCCTATCTTTCGTTCGATTTCATGAATCAATCCGGCCATCTGGTGAAGCGCTCCGGCATGCTGGACTACGCGGCTCGCATCATGTCGGGTGAGGTGAAGCCGGGGGACCTCTCGGCCGTTCCGCTTGAGTCGGTGCCGATCGAGAAAGGGGAGCCGCTGGCCCGGGAGCTTGCGCATTTTGTCGACAGTGTGGCCCGTGCGCGGAGGCCGAAGGTGGACGCTGTCCTGGGAAAGTCGGCGCTTGAACTGGCGATCGCGATCACCGGCCAGATTCGAGCCGCCGGAGGAAGGCGCTAGGATCGAAGGAGGATGGCGTGACGACTGTCCGTTCGCATCTTCACGAACTGGGTTTTCCGCCCGCGCGCCGCGCGGTTCCCGGAGAGGTGTTTCTGCCTCCGCCGTTCGGAGGCGGCGCCGATCTGCTGATGATTGCCGGCGAGCACTCCGGAGACGAACATGCGGCGCGATTGATTCGCTCCCTTGGGGTTTCGTCTCCCGGGCTGAGGATCGCCGCACTGGGCGGGCCGGAGATGGCCGATGCGGGGGCCCAGTTGCTTCACGATCTCACGGCGTCTTCGGTCGTCGGGCTCGTGGAGGTGCTGAAAAACTATTCCTTCTTCAGGCGCCTGTTCGATGCGACGCTGGCGTGGATAACGGAGCACCAACCCCGGGCGGTCCTTTTTGTCGACTATCCCGGCTTCAATCTCAGGCTCGCGGCGGCCTTGCGCGAACGCGGCATCAGCGTGAAGGGCGGCGGGCGGGTCAGGACGCTTTTCTACATCTCTCCGCAGATTTGGGCTTGGAAGGCGAAACGACGGTTCACGATGGCCCGGGACCTGGATGCGCTCGCGGTGATATTTCCATTTGAGGTGAAATGCTATGCGGACACCTCGCTTCCGGTCGCGTTTGTGGGTCATCCCTTCCTCGAACCGGACCACCGGGCTTCGGTCAGCTATGGGAAGAATGGCCCGATACTGCTGCTTCCCGGGAGTCGCCGGCAGGCGGTCTCGCGGATCTTCCCCGTGCTGCTTGCCGGGTACCGCGCTTATCGGAAGCGGCCTGCGGTTGTTGTGCACCCAAGCGAGCTGATCGCTGACATTGTGCGAAGCACGCCGCTGCCGCAGGAGATCTCGCTGGTGGAGGCGGGGAGTCCGGTGGCGGCGTCTGCCGTGCTGACATCCAGCGGAACGATGTCCCTGCAGTGCGCACTTGCTGGGATTCCGGGGGCGATCGCCTATCGCGCGAACCCACTCACCTACGTGATGGGGAAAATGCTGCTTCAGGTGAAGTACCTTGGGATCGCCAATCTCCTCCTTGGGGAGCCCATGTATCCCGAATACATTCAGGGCGCCGCGAGAAGCGATGTGCTTGCGAGGGAATTGATGTCCGCGTGTGAGGATCCGCAGCGCCGAGCAGATACCCAGGAACAGGCGGCCGCGTTGAGGAAAATCCTGACGCACCCGGCTGGAATCACCGCACCGGGCTGGGTGTTGAAACATCTTGGGTAGGACGAGTGTCGGATCATCCTGCCGTATGACCAACCTGTCGCGCCCGTTCTCCACGGAAGCCCGTGAACCCTGGAGATTCCTGAATTGCCCGCGGGATCCTCATGTGAATCCGGGTGGCCGCGCGACGTCGCGGCAGCCGCACCAATCTTCACTTGAAATCATTGAGCCTGTTCGTGGTGGCATGGAAGGATCGCCACTGATGAATCCCGTCTTGCGCTTGATTTCACTTCTGCTGCTGGCAATCCTGGCGCCATCGCTGAACGCCGCTTCCCCGGAAGCTGGGAGAAAGCTGGTCATTGGGACGCATGAGGCGCCTCCGTTTGCAATGAAGTCTGGCGACGGCAGGTGGAGCGGCCTCAGCATTGAGCTGTGGCAGGAGGTGGCGGCGAAACTCGGCCTCGACTACGAATGGCGGGAGCTGGAGGACCCCGAGGCGCTGGTGGGTGAAGTGGAGGCCGGCAGGGTCGACGCCTCCGTGGCGGCGATCACAGTGACGGCGGAGCGCGCGGAGAAAGTCGATTTCACCCAGCCGTATTTCAATGCCGGTCTGGGCATTGTCGTGCCTGCCAAGCGTGAGAGCGGCTGGCTCGGGACGGCGCGCGCATTCCTCTCGCTGAGTTTCCTGAAGGTTGTCGGTGCTCTGACGCTGGTGCTGCTCGGGGCCGGATTTGGCGTCTGGATTTTTGAGCGTCGCCGAAACTCGGGAGACTTTGGGGGAACGGCCGCGCAGGGGCTGGGCTCCGCCTTCTGGTGGGCCGCCGTGACGATGACGACCGTGGGTTACGGCGACAAGGCCCCGCGAACGCTTGGCGGCCGCTTGATCGCGCTCGTCTGGATGTTTACGAGCGTGATCATCATCTCGACATTCACGGCGCAGATCACGTCGTCGCTGACCCTGAACCGGCTTTCCAGCGCAGTGCACGGTCCGGCCGATCTGCCGCGCATCGTTGTGGCGACGGTCGGGGAGTCGGCGGCGAACGAGTACCTCAACGAAAACCACGTGCGCACGGTTGACGCGAGCAGTGTCGAGCGCATGCTTGCCGCGATTTCGGAGGGAACCGCCCAGGCCGGCGTCTATGATGCGCCCATCCTGCAGTATCTGCTGCTCAGCCATCCCTCGCTGCAATTGCTCCCAGGAACGTTCGAACATCGCGGTTATGCGATCGCGCTGCCACAGCAGAGTCCCTTGCGGAAGCGCATCGATATCGCCTTGCTTGAAGTGATACAGGGCGCGGCATGGAAGGCGCGTTTGAAGCGGACGCTTGGCACGCCGCTGTGATGGCTGGAGAGTCCGCTGGAGGCTTGGAGCTGCGCAACGATCAGCGACGCGACGGGG
This sequence comes from Opitutaceae bacterium, assembly GCA_015075305.1. Taxonomy (NCBI): domain Bacteria; kingdom Pseudomonadati; phylum Verrucomicrobiota; class Opitutia; order Opitutales; family Opitutaceae; species Opitutaceae bacterium. The sequence goes on from JABTUS010000004.1 coordinate 390,403, forward strand.
CGTGGGCCGGTCAAGTCAGGAACCATCCCGCGAGCACAGCGGCCAGGATCAGGCGATAGACAGCAAAAAGGGCGAGGCCATGGCGGGCCAGGTAGCGCACGAGAAAACGCACGGCGAGCGCGGAGGATGCTGTTGCAACAGCGGTGCCCAGGACGAGCGGTGGCCAGCCAAAGACCTCGACCATGGCGGGACCGGCCTGAAAACCCTTGTAGACGGCTGCACCTGCAAGCGTAGGAAGGCCCACCAGGAAACTGAATTCGGCGGCCCGCGCCGGGGTGAGTCCGCAGAAGTATCCACCCACCATTGTGACCATTGAACGGCTCGTGCCCGGCCAGAGCGCCAGGCATTGCATCAGGCCGATGCCGAGGGCCTCAAGGCTGGTGAGATCGTGAGGCTCCTTTCGGCTGTCTGTGGCGTGTGCGGACGAGCGGCGCCAGCGTTCGGCGAAAAACATCAGGACCGCACCGCTGATCAACGCCGCCACAACGGCGCCGATGGAAAAAAGGTGCCGGTCGATCCAACTTCCGAGATAGAAACCCGCGGCGGCCACGGGCGCGAACGCGAGGATCACATTGCGAAGCAGGCGGATGCCCGGGCCATTCCGCCCGAGCATGCCGAACAGCATGCCGAGGATTTTTTCCCAATAGAGCAGAACCACCGCAGCGATCGCTCCGACCTGAATCACAACGATGAAAGTGTCGGCGGCGAGCTTCTGGGTCAGAGGCTCCCCCGATGGGTTTTTCGACGAAGGACGCTTGTACCATCGAATCCCGCCGCTGGCGTCCCTCAGAGGCTCCTGCCCCTCAAGTCCAAGGCAGTGGTTGGCGATGATGAGATGTCCCGTCGATGAGATGGGGAGAAATTCGGTCATGCCTTCCACCAGGCCCAAAATCACGGCATCGCGGGCGCGGAGATGCGTGTCCTTGGGCGCGGCCAAGGGGGAGGCGGCTCGCTCCATGGAATCCGTGGGAATGACGGGGATCACCGGCTCGGGGCCCTGCGCCCAGATTGACACACCTAGGACACAGGAAACGAGGGCGGCTGGGAGAATGCGCACCTGGCTTGGTTTTCAGCTTTGGGCGGAGGTAGCAAATTTATTTGCCGAGCGGGTTCCTCGTCGACTCTCTCGCTGCACATGGCGCTCGAAGTCCTCACTCGCAAACTTGTTGCCGGAAATGAACTGTTGCCGGCGGAGGTGGATCTGGCTGCGGCGTCATTGACGGAGGATGTCGTTCCGGAAGCGGACAAGGTGGAGTTTCTCGCGGCGCTTTCCCGGAAAGGTGAAACGGCTGCGGAGGTGGCGGCGTTTGCGCGCAATTTTCGCGCTCGTGCCATCGATCCGGGCGTGGCGGCGTGGGCTGGCGGGGCGATCGATATTGTGGGAACGGGCGGCGATCACGCGGGCGGCTTCAATATCTCCAGCATGGTTGTGCTGGTCCTGGCTTCGGCCGGAGTGGTCGTCATGAAGCACGGCAATCGCGGCATCACCTCGAAATGCGGAAGCGCCGACTTGCTTTCCGGCCTGGGAGTCAGGCTGGATGCGTCGCCCGAGACCCTGCGCCGCGCGCTCGATGAGCTTGGGTATGTCTTCTTTTTTGCGCCCGGCTATCATCCCGCGTTCAAACACATCGCACCGGTGCGCCAGACGCTGGCCGCGCGGGGACTGAGAAGCGTCTTCAACATACTCGGCCCCCTGCTGAATCCGGGGCGGCCGGCGCACATTCTGCTTGGGGTGTTCTCGGAGGCCTGGGTGTCCACCCTTGCCGATGTGCTGGAGATCCTTGGCACGGAGGCGGGGCTCGCCGTCCACGGTGTCCTCGGTGAGGGGAGGGGGATAGACGAGCTCACCACCGCAAGTTCCAACCGCGTTCGCGGCGTGGGGCGGCTTCGTTCCATCGACGGTTGGTGGCAGCCGGATGAACTGGGGTTCGCACGATCGGAGTTCGACGGACTTCGCGGCGGGGATGTAACCGAGAATCTTGGCATCATCGATTCAATCCTCGCCGGGAGGGGACCTGCGGCGCTGGTGGACACCATCGTGCTCAACGCCGCCACCGCGCTGTGGATTGTCGGCCGGGTGCCGTCGATTCGTGACGGCACGGCCATTGCGCGTGACCTGCTGCTGGGTGGAGATGTGAGGCGGAAGATCTCCGCGACCCGTGAATTTTATCAGTCTTCATGAAGCGCATCTATTTTGGCACGGACGGAGTGCGTGGACCCTATGGGGGGCCGGTCATCAATGAGGCGTTCGCCACGAGGCTCGGCATTGCGGCTGGCCGTTGGGCGGGTGGCGTGGGAACCGCGTATGTCGGTCGCGACACCCGGGCCTCCGGTGCCTCGCTCGTGGAGGCCGTGGCGCGCGGCCTGCGGGCATCCGGACTCGACGTGATCTCATTGGGAGTGCTGCCGACCCCGGGGGTGGCGAGACGCGTGCGCGATCATGACGGGGTTCTGGGTGTGATGATCACGGCGTCGCACAATCCCGCCGGCGACAATGGCATCAAGTTTTTCGGTCGCAGGGGAATCAAGCTGTCCGATGCCGATGAGGCGTTGATTGAGGAGCACCTCCCGCCGGAGGGCCGGGCGGTTTCGGACAACGGACTTCTGCCGTCGAGCGATGGAGTCGCGGACTACATCACCGCGGTGACAGCGATGCTGCCGGCTGGTTCGCTCGCAGGATGGAGGATCGTGCTTGATACTGCGAACGGCTCCACGGTTTCGACGAGTCCCGTAGTACTGCGCGCTCTGGGAGCGGAAGTCGTTGGGATCGGCAATGCTCCCGATGGCTCGAACATCAACGCCGGCGTTGGCAGCGAGCATCCGGGCGCGCTTGTCCAGGCTGTGAAGTCGTGTGGCGCCTGGCTTGGCATCGCGCATGACGGCGATGGGGACCGTTGCGTGGTCTGCGACGAAACGGGCGATGTGCTCGACGGCGACGAACTGCTCACGATTCTGGCGACGCACGCGCTGTCGAAGGGAGCCCTGCCGAACTGCGAAATGGTGATCACCGTGCAGAGCAACATGGGCGTTGATGCCGCGATCCGTGCAGCTGGCGGCAAAGTGGCCCGGACAAGCGTGGGCGATCGCTATGTCGTGGAGCGCATGCTGGCGGACGGTGCGCTGCTTGGGGGTGAGTCCAGCGGCCATGTCGTGTGCGCCGATGTCTCCCCATCAGGCGACGGCCTTGTCGCCGCCATGCGTGTGCTCGCGGTGATGCGTGACACGGGGCGGCCGCTCTCGGAGCTTCGCAGGGTTCTCAAGAAGTTTCCGCAGGGCACGCGCAATCTTGTTGTTGCGGAAAAGCGGCCCTTGGAAACATGTCCCACGCTTTCCTCCGCAGCGGCACAACTGGAGTCCGAGCTTGGAGAAAGCGGCCGGGTGCTGGTGCGCTATTCGGGCACCGAACCCAAGCTCCGCCTTCTGGTCGAGGCGTCGGATGACTCCGTGGTAACAAAGGGGCTGGACCGGCTCGAAGCGGCGGCGCGTCATGACCTGAAAGTCATTTAGCCGATCTGCGTGCGCTCGGTTGCGCGCGCATGGCCGCCGTGTACGCTGTCACGAAACATGATCGAGGGCATACAACTCAAGATTTGCGGTCTCACCTCGCTCGTGGACGCCTGCCATGCCGATCATGCGGGCGCGGACTATCTCGGATTCATTCTCTATCCCAAGTCACCGCGCTGCGTGTCGCTGCCCCAGTTTGCCGCAATGAGGGGGCGGTTGCCGGACGGCCGGCGAACAGTGGCGGTGATGGTTGAGCCGGCGGATGCGGATCTGGCCTCGGCCATGGCGGAGGGATTCGATCGCGTTCAAATCCACTTTCGCGCCGATCATCCCCTTGATCGCCTTGAAGCCTGGAGCGGGCGGGTCGGACCGGAAAGGTTGTGGCTGGCTCCCAAACTCCCTCCGGCGATTGATGTTGCGGACGCCTGGCTGCCGCTTGCCGACACGTTTCTCCTCGATTCCTATGACGAGAGCCAGTTTGGAGGATCTGGAAGGGCGGGAGACTGGGCGAAGTTTCGACGGCATCAGATGCGCCACGGTCAGAAGACGTGGATCCTCGCCGGAGGCATCGGTCCGGGGAATGTGGCCGCCGCGCTCGAGGCGTCTGGCGCACGGGTGGTCGACATGAACAGCGGGGTGGAGGTCTCCCCCGGAATCAAGGATCACGCAAAGATCGACCGTGCGGCGCTGGCCATCCGGAGCGCGCGCCGTTCCAAAACAAGGTAGGTTCGGCGGGTGGTCCGAGACTGATGCTGCGAAACTGGCAGGGCGGCGGCGTGAGCGGGGTGGAGATTGACAATGGCAGGCTGCCGAACTGACGCTGCACGCATGTTGCGATCCCCACCTGGCCATTGGCGTCGTCTGCTGCTTGTCTTGTGCATGGTTGCGACAGCGGCCGGGCAGGGCGCCGCCAGGGCGACTTCCACAAGCGGAACACTGCTTGTCGCAAACAAGGGCACTCGGAGTCTTTCGGTGGTTGATGTTGCGAAGGGCGGACAGATCGCCGCAATTGCGGAGGACGCCGTGACCGGGCATGAAGTGATAGCTTCACCGGACGGGCGATTCGCTTATGTTCCGATCTTTGGCAATTCCGGCGTGGGCAAGCCGGGGACGGACGGTCAGTTGATCCGCGTGATGGACCTGACTCGAAACGAGATCGCGGCGACGATCGACTTTGGGCGCGGTGTTCGTCCGCATTGCGCGCAGATTCATCCGAAGACGGGGCTGCTCTATGTGACCACCGAGATTGAAAACTCCGTCACCCTCATCGATCCGAAGTCGCTTGAAATCATCGGATCCATCCCCACGGGCCATCCCGAATCGCACATGCTGGCGATCTCGCATGACGGGAGGCGTGGCTACACGGCGAACGTGGGGTCCGGAACGATTTCGGTCCTCGATCTTGAGAAGCGCTCGCTTGTCACGACGATTCAGGCAGCAGCCCGTGTTCAGCGGGTGACTGTTTCACCGGATGACCGGTGGGTCGTGACGGCGGACCAGACCAAGCTCAGGCTCGTTGTCATTGACGCAAAGACCAGCGCCGTCAGCGCATCGATCCCGCTGCCAGGCCTGGGGTACGGCACGGCGTTCACCCGCGATGGCCGGTGGCTTCTGGTTGCCCTCCCGTCGCTGAAACAGCTTGGCTTCATCGACTGGGCGAACCGGCGTGTCGTTGCGACGGTCGACGTTCCCAAGGCGCCTCAGAGCGTCCTGCTTGAACCCGGGGATGCGCGGGCGTTCGTGTCGTGCGACTCCAGCGCCCAGATAGCGGTCGTCGATGTGGCGCGGCGTGTCGTTGAAAAGTTGATACCCGTCGGCGCCGGTGCGGACGGTCTGGCCTGGGCGGTCACGCCTGTCCCGTGACTGTGCTTCCGGTCGGCGCTGGCCGCACGCAGCCATCGCGAATGCATCCGGTCAGTCCACCAGCGAATCTCCCAGGATCGACGCGTCCGCCAGTCCTTCAATGGGCACTGGCTTTGGAAGAATCTTCAGGTCGACGAGCAGGTCGATTTGCTCCCGCATGCGCCTGCGGCTGAGCTGACCGACCGCCTCGCCGCGCTCGGAATGGCCGGCGACAAGGTGATGTTCCCGGAGCGAATCCCGGCCAAAGACAAGAAAGTCGCGCGGCATTTGCGTGTTGCGTGATGTGATGAGATCGAACGCCGGAGTGGGGTCGCCGCTGATGAAGTCAGTCCAGCCGCGATTGGAAGCCGCAACGAAGACCCTGAGCGCAGCCGCATTTTCCCGGGCGAAGCGCCGCGTGGTCATGTACACCCGGTAGGGATCGAAGCCCGAATCCGAGATCAGCAGAGTCCGGGATGCGGCGCCATGCCTGCTCGCATAGTACGGCTCATTCGTGATGAAGCACTGCTGGATGAAATCCGGGTCGGCCATGAATCGCGCAATGCCGAAGTTCGAGGGGATGATGGAAAAATCGATCCGGTAGCGCGCCTTGAGGAAGGCGATCCATGCCGAACCGGGAACCGCCATGATGGTTTTCCCATTGAGATCCTCGAATTTGGAGGCGGGATTTTTCTCATGCATGAGGATCGCCTGGGGATCGTGTTGAAAGGTGACACCGATCATCACGAAGGGCTTTCCATCCTCGATGAAAAGGGCGACATCGTCGCTGCGACTCATGCCCACGTCCGCGGTGCCGGCGATCATTCTCTGCGCAACCGTCACACCAGGCCCGCCGCTGATGATGTCCACATCGAGCCCCGCGTCCCGATAGTAGCCCTTGGCCAGCGCCTGATAGAAGCCGCCGTGCTCCGCCTGGGGGTACCAATCCGTCTGAAAGCGGATTTTCACCGGTGATTCCGGCGAGTGCGTGGAACCATGCGGGCGCTCCGGCCTGCGGCATCCCGCGAGAAGCGCGAGGACGAAAACGGATGTGAGGATGAGTGTTCTGTTGAAGGTCATTCGACTACGAATCACGCCGGCTGTAGGAGTCGTGCCAGCGGTGCATGGCCAGCCAGGCGAGCAGGACGGCTGTGGCGACAAAGATGAAGCCGAGCAGGCAGCCGGTCAGCGCCGTGGCGAAGAGGGCGGACATCTTGAGCTGCGAACTGAATACGATCGCCAGGAAGCCGAGCCCGCCACCGTCGCCCGCGGAACTGCCGGCCGTGAAATCCCCCATGATTGCGCCAATCGGACCGAGTGTGGCCGCGATGCGCAGTCCGGTGAAAAAGTACGGCAATGCTGCGGGAAGACGAAGGAGGAGCATTTCCTGGCGCCTGCCGGCGCCGTACAAATGGAAGAGATCGACGAGATTGCGGTCGACGGATATCAGGCCCTGAGTGGTGTTGACGACCAGCGGGAAGAAACAGATCAGGAATGTAATGACCGACACGCTGGGAAGGCCCGGCTTCGCCCATTGCAGGATGATGGGCGCGAGCACGATCACCGGTGTCATCTGAAGCAGCATCAGGTAGGGATAGAGGCTGGCCCGCACCAGAGGTGACAAGGAGAGCACGATGGAGAGGGCCAGACTGACCAGAATGGCACCGATGAATCCAATGACGGCGCCCTGCAGGGTGTTCATCGCGGCATTCAGAAGGGCGCCGCGATGCTCGACGAAAGCTGAAAGGATCTGATCAGGCGACGGGAGCAGAAACTCCTGATCCCCGGTCAGCATGGCGCGCACGCCGTACCAGGCAGCGAGGAAAAGGGCGCCGGCAGCGACGGGCAGCATGAACGTCAGGTTCCTTCGTTTCATTGGCGCCTTGAATCAAGGAAACCTCAGATGCGACGTCCGAAGAACGCCAGATACCTCGCCGACCAATCTTTGGTAGGCCGCGGACTCGCGCGTTGTCTCGGTGCGCGGATACGGGAGGTCAACGGCGACTTCGCGAACGATGCGACCCGGGCCCGGACCCATGACAAGAACACGGTTGGACAGGAAAACCGCCTCCGAGACGGAGTGCGTGACAAAGAATGCGGTCCATGCCTCCTGCTGACGGATCGCGAGCAGTTCCTCGTTGAGGTGTTCGCGTGTCATTTCATCGAGCGCACCGAACGGCTCGTCGAGCAGCAGAATCCTCGGAAAGAGCGAAAGAGCGCGCGCAATGGACACGCGCATGCGCTGCCCGCCTGACAATTGCCGTGGGTAAAAGTCGGCGCGCGCGGACAATCCGACCATGGCGATCGATCTCTCGACCGTCGCCCGCCGTTGATCGACCGGCATGCCCTGAAGGCGGAGCGGCATCTCAACATTCTTCCTGACGGTGAGCCACGGGAGCAGGGTTGGATCCTGGAACACGTAGGCGATCCTGCTGGAGGCATTCGTTCTGGCATCGCACTCGATTGACAGCGTGCCGCTGGAAACAGGGCTCAGTCCGGCGATGAGTCGGAGAAGGGTCGTTTTTCCGCACCCACTGGGGCCGATGATCGAGACGAATTCACCCTGCCCGGCGCGGAGCGAAATCCGGTCGAGGACCAATGGACCTTCGCCGTATCGTTTGACCACATTGCTGAACTCAACCAATGCTCCCATGCGGAAGGGTTAGCTAGGCGGGTTGCTCCGGCAAAATCAACTGCGTCCCCGCCTGCGGCATTTTCTCCCGGGCGCGGCACACCCCGGACATGCGACCCGGCCGGGGTGCCATGAGACAAGCGTCATCGCTTTTGCAGGATTTTGTCGGCAATCTCTTCGAGCGGGTAGGTGAAGATTTCCGCCAAAGTGGGATGATACCAGGGTGCCTTGAGCAGATCGAAGACGCTTGCATTCATTGCGACCGGACCGGTGAAACAGTGGATCAATTCACCCGCATCACGTCCAACCACCTCAACGCCAAGGATGCGGCCCGTCCGCGGCTCGGCGGTGATTTTGACATATCCGCGCTTAGCCTCCATGAGGATCGACTTGCCGTGATCGTCGAACGGGTAGCTTGCGCTGACAAATGGCCGTCCCTGCTCGATCAGCGCGGCGTCAGAATGCCCCAGCGTGGCGATCGCGGGATCGGTGAAAACAACATTGAGCAGGAGACGCGGGTCGATGGGTTTGAGGCCCTTCGCGCCGAATGCGTGGCGCGCGGCGAGTTCGCCCTGTGCCACGGCCAGATGAACGATGTCGTGCGGTCCCGTGACGTCGCCGCCGGCATAGATGTGCGGCCGGCTTGTCTGCTGCCATCGATTCACCTGGATTCTCCCCCCATCGCCGAGTGTCACTCCGGCGGCAGCGAGGTTGAGGCCATCCGTGAGCGGTCCGCGCCCCAGTGCATTGAAGAGATGCTGCGCGCGCCGCGTGACGGACCTTCCTTCATGCGTGAAGGTGACACTCACACGGCCGTCGCTTTCGCTGACGCGCAGGAGCCTGGTGCCGGTGAAGAGCTCAATGCCCTCATCGCGAAAGGCCTGCTGCACCACCTCGCTCGCTTCGGATGAATGGGCTCTCAGCACATGGGGACTGCGTTGAATCTGGACCACGCGCGAACCGATCCGGCGAAGAAACTGGGCGAGTTCGCACGCCACGATCCCGCCGCCGAGAACAATCACGCTCCCAGGAACAAAATCCAGATCGAGCACGTCGTCACTTGTCCATGTGGTCGCTTCCTTCAGACCCGGAACATCGGGCACGAGGATCCTCGAGCCTGTGGCGATCATGAAACGATCGGCGGTGATCCTCCTCCCTCCAGCGAGTTCGACCGTATTCGCATCCAGGAAACGGGCGGCTTTCCGGAAGAGCGTGTAACGGCCCGACTTCAACGCCTTGACGCGGTAGTCGGCAAATTCGCCGATGATGCGTCGCTTGCGTGCGTGAAGCGCCTTCATGTCGACCGTGGCCGACGGAACCTTCAAGCCGAGCACTTTGGAATTCCTCGCGAGATGGAGAATGTCGGTCGAGTAGAGGAGCGTTTTCGACGGCATGCATCCGCGCAGGATGCAGAGTCCCCCGAGTTCGGCTCCAGAGTCGGCTATGGCCACGCGCCTGCCCATGTCAGCGGCCGCACGAGCCGCGTTGAAGCCGGCGGAGCCTCCGCCGATGACAAGAAAGTCGAAATGATTGCGCATGGCAGAATGTTACGCTGGCTCCCGGGAAGCGCAATGCCTGTGCGCAGGCGGGTGCTTCAACGCCCTTTGCCGAACAGCATGATGTGAACCGTCTTCAGCAGGATGGATGCGTCGAGGACGAAGGAAAAATGGCGGATGTAGTAGAGATCGTATTCGAGCTTGCGCATGGTGTTCTCGAGTGTCGCACCGTACGGATGATTGACCTGGGCCCAGCCGGTGATGCCCGGTTTGACCAGGTGGCGGAAGTGATAGCACGGAATCCGGCGCTCATAGTCATCGACAAGATTCTCCCACTCCGCACGCGGCCCGATGAGGCTCATTTCACCCCGAAGCACGTTCCAGAGCTGGGGAAGTTCATCGAGCCGGGTTGCGCGGAGCAGCCGCCCGAGCGGAGTGATGCGCTCCTCGTCACTCAGGGGGAGGGTGCCGATGTGCGGGTTCCGCATGGTGCGCAGCTTGACCAGCGAAAAGCGCTTTCGGTTCAAACCCACGCGCTGCTGATGGAAAAAGGCCGGGCTTCCGTCGCTCAAGCGCACAAGCAGCGCGCAGAGCAGGATGACCGGAGCGAAAACAACGAGTCCCGCAAGCGCGATGATGATGTCGCACAGACGCTTCAGGCGGACAAAGACCGGTTCGCGCGCCATCTGGAAGCCTTCCCGGAAAAGCCAGGTTTGATCGAGCTGGATGAGAGGAATTTTTCGCCAGTAGATCTGGTGAAAGAGCTCGAGGGTGTAGGTGGGAACGCCGCTGAAGTAGAGTTCGACCAGCGTGTCCGAAACGACGGCGGGCAGATCGAAGGACGCGTCGGGAACGACGATCGCTTCGACGGTGATGCCACCCCTGCGAATGGCCTCCAGGCACTCGCCGATGGGTCGCACGTGAAGGCTGTCGGGAAGCAACTGCGCCCCCCCGGAACCGTCCGGCACCGCAAAGATGATCCTGCGATCGAATGCGTGGTGGGAGCACTCGTTGCGGAACGCCTCACAACTGGCCTGCGTGCCAATGTAGAGCAGGTGGCGCAGCCGGTGGCGCCGCAGCCAGCGCAGGTGGAAGAAACGACGATAGCCCAGCGAGAGCGGAAGCATCACGGCGAATCCCGAGAGGATGACGAGACGGCTGCCCTGCAGCGGATAGCTCGCGGCAATGACGGCAAACGTGACAAGAAGGGTTGCAACTGTCGACGCGGCGACGGCGATCGTGTGCTGGCTCGTGTAATCGAGGCTGAGCATGTCCGTGCGCTCCTCGTATCCGTCGACCAGGTATAGGGCGATGGCCAGAAAAGCCAGCGGCCCCGCGAGGGGAAGCAGCAGCCAGTGGCCCACCGGCTGGATGCCGCGCAGCCAGGCGAGCGCGTTGAACGCCAGCACGAGCGAGACCGCGTCGAGCAGGAACAGCAGAATGGCGTGCCGGCGGGAGGAGTTCATCGGTTCGATTGTTTCAGCGACCCGATTGAAGGGGACTTGAGCCCGCTCGCGGACAGTTCCCGGAGAGCGTCGCGCGCGAACGCCTCATATCTGGCCAGGAGCCGGCAGTAGTGCAGCCCGGGCGCTCCGTCGAGCAGGCCGCCGCGAATCACAAACTGGTGGAGAAAACGAAGCGCCGGCCTGCAGGGAAGATGGTAGCTAAGGGATTTCAATGAGCGCCGACGAAGGGTGGAATCTCCCGAGAGAAATCCCCTCCAATGGATCGGCGGCCTGGTTGACAAGTGCTGCTCCGCCTCAAGCCGCGCATAGATGCGGTGCTTGTCGAGCCAGGCTGCCTCGCCGCAGGCCATGAAGTGATGCAGATAGTCGGAGTGAAGACGTGTCATCCGCATGTCGGGAGCCTCGCGTTGACCGTGGCCCGACTGAATCCAGCGAAACCTCCCGCGGTGAACGAAGCGCGCCTGAAGTGTGGGATAGTCGGTGCTGTGACGCAGCCACTTTTCGCGATAAATCATGCGCGGCGCCGCCCACGCCCCGTCGCATCGCCCCGGATCTCCCCAGGCCAGGCATTCCTGAAAGAGTTCCGGCGTGAACTCCTCATCGGCATCCAGATGAAACGCCCACGGGTGCCGGCAGCCGCCGTGCTTGTCGGCAAAGGTGCGCTGCTGGGCGAAGGATTCAAAAGCGTGCGTGAGAAAGCGGGCCCCGGCCTGCCGGGCGATCGCGGCCGTGGCGTCCATGGAGCCCGAATCCAGCACCAACATGTCATCGCACCCGCGAATCGACGCCAGGCAGGCGGGCAGGGTCTTCTCCGCATTGAGCGTGAGAACGATGACAGAGAACATCAGCGGGCCTCCGACAGGGCGGCATACCGCAGTCCTGCGAAAAAGAGAACCCACCATGAAGCCACGACGGCGGGATTCGCGAAGGGAAACTCGAGGGCCGCATAGAGTGAAACCAGCGCGCTCCCCAAAAGAAGGTACATGGCAACCGGATGACCGGCGATGTGACGTCTCAGCACCCAGAGCGGCCAGACCGCGGATGCCGCCAGCAGCAGGGTGCCCACGATGCCGATTTCGGCGAGCGACTGCAGCCAGTCGGAGTGGGCCTCCTGGTAGTAGATCGGAAGGCCGTCGGCTGGCCCGACCGGTGTTGAGTTGTACGCGGGAAAGATCCGCTCATAGCTCTCGAGCCCCCAGCCGAACCACGGCTTGTCCATGGCCATCTGCAGGGTGTCGCGGTAGAGAGCGGAGCGTTTTGGCCCCGGAATGTCGGCGCCGATGTCGGCCAGCTGCTGACGTGTCGTCTGAAGCCGGTCCAGGATTGCGGGCTCTCCCAGCTTGTAGACCGCCAGTGCGCCGGTGCCCGCAAGGATGAGGGTGAGTGAAACAACCGGCCAGGCCCTGCGTTCGTCACGGTGCCGGTGACGTGTGAGCTGGAACACGCCATGGACGAGAGCGATTGTGAGCAGGACGGCGATGAGCACCGTGGATGAGCGGGATGTGCTCAGGGGTATGGTTGCCGCGATGAAGAGCAGTGCGATTCCCCACATCAGCGCCGGCGAGTCGAGGATGTACCGGCTCTCGCGGTGGAATGCGTGATGGAACACGAGCCCAAGGCATGCGGAAGCCATGAGAATTGAGAATGCGCCCCAATGATTGTGGTAAACAAAGGTCGCGAAGAAGGCGCCGGTGGGGGCATGCTGCAGGCCGAAAAAGATGTCCTGCGCCATCAGTTTCTGAAGCGTGCCGAAGACTGCCAGGACGAATGCGTTTGCAGCCAGCACGCGAAGCAGCAGGCGCAGGGCGTGCCGGGAGCGGACGCAGAGAAACAGGTTGAATCCGGTGAGGAAGCATCCGGAGAGCAGCCAGAGTTCGCGGAGGGATCTGGCGCCGTCCGCGCTGCTTGGCCAGAGCGCCGGGATGGGGCGCACGAACCAGCGCGTTTCGCCATCAAAGGTGCGCGGAAACAGGTTGGGTGTTCGGGATGCGACCATGATCAGGACGGCAAGGATGGCCATGGGGACGAGCCACTGGAACGGACTGAATCGACCGGGCTGCCTCCGCCGTGCGCGCGCGAGGAATTCCCAGATTGTGATCGCGAAGGCCGGAGAGACCAGGACGCAGAGGATCGGCTTCGACCACCAGATTTTCCCTCCGAACATCCAGGCCGAGGCCACTATGACAAGCGCTGCGTGGGCGAGCGCCCATCGTGATCGCAGAAAGAGCGTGGAAGTGAGGGGTGACGGGAACTCCCGGGATGTCATGACGCCGTTTCGCGCGCGTGCCGGAGGCCCGCATAGAACGCCTCGAGCAGACGGCCTCCAACCGACCATGAAAATGCGCGGGCCGCCCATGCCCGGGCTCGTTGTCCACGCGCCTTCAACTGCTCCGGGCTCTCGGCAAGCGCTTCGCGCAGGGCACCGGCGTAGTCCTTCCAGGGGACGCACCAGCCGGCATCCTCGGATGCCAGCGCCTTCCACGGCGTGCTGTCGGTAACCAGCGCGGGAATGCCGGCTGCCAGGGCCTCGGCCACGACAGATCCAAAGTTTTCGGAGTGGGAGGGCAGCAGGCACAGGGATGCGGCGGGATAGGGTGCGGGGCGTCCCGCGCCGTCATGCACCTCAATCCGGTCGGATCCTCCGGAGCGATAGATATAGGAGCGGAGCTGTCTCACGGAATACTGTTCCGGGATGCCGACCAGGAGGAGCATCCAGTCCCTGGGTGCCAGTTCTATCCAGAGGTCGATCAGTTCGAGGATGCGCTTCTTCCCATGAAAGCGTGAATAGAAAAGGGCGGTGCGCTGTGTCAGCGTGGCGGGGCAGATTTCATTCCATTGGGAACGCGCGCCGGCGAGGTCGATGTCCGCCGGCACGTCGACACCGAGTGGCGCCATGCATACGGGCTGGATGAACCCAAGGTCCCGGATGTCTTGCGCTTCCTCGGCACTGGTTGCATGCCAGCCGGATGCCGCCTGAAACGCACCGGGGTGAACAAATCGCTCCGCGAAAGCCTTGTTCCAGCGGTGGTGCCGCCATGCCCATGGCGACATCATGCCGCGGGGCGAAATGACCAGCGGAACGCCCGCCTTGTTCGCAAACTGGTGAGCGGTATGAAGCGGCCTGAGCCACAGTCCGTGCACGTGAACGATGTCAGGACTGATCCTTTCAAGCGTCGAGCGAAGCCCGGGCATTGGACACAGCGCCTTGGGGAGGCCTCCGCGCAGGATCCTCACAGTCAGCGAGCCCTCCTCCTCCAATCTGGCCCCGGGACCCGACGCAAGGAGCTCAACGCGATTGCCCAGTCCAGCCTGGGCCCGGGACAGCGCGAGGACCGCCTTGCTTGGACCGCCATGCCGTGGGTCTAGGCTCGCAACGATATGGCAAATGGTCATTCTTGGGTGAGCACGCTAGGTTTGAGCAGGCAGGCCGGTCAACCGCGCAAACTGCGCGAGCAGGTCGTCCGCGGTGGATTCGAAATCATACCGCCGCACGCTTTCCTGCGCCCGCGCGGCGATCCCTGTTCTAAGGGAGGAATCGTTCAGCAGCCTGAACAGGCAGTCTTCCAATTGGCCGACCCGATCCCGGGCGGATTGGTCGAATTGGAGGCCGTTGACGCCGGAGACAATGACATCGCGGTAGCAATCGAGGCGCGACAATACGGGCGCAGCGCCGGCGGCCATGGCCTCCAGCGGAGCGACGCTCAATCCCTCTCCCCGGGTTGCAAGGCTCGGATAGCAGAAGATGTCGATGGATCCATAGACTTCGCTCAATATCTCCGAGTCATAGCTGGGTCCGCGAAATTCGAGGCGGTCGGCGAGGAGAGGCTGGTATCGCCTTTGCAACGATGCCAGGTAGCCCGCACCACCGCCGCCTTCTCGAACGTCGACCGGTCCCATGAGCACCAACCTCCACTCGGGCAGCGTATGACGTCCTTTGGCAAGACCGGCAGCGGCGTCGAGGAGCAGCTCCAACCCTTTCTCGGGATGAATTCTTCCGACATAGGCGATCGTGACTGGCCCAGCACGGGCGGCCTGGCGGGAGTGCCGCCGGAGCCCTGCCCAATCAATTGACTGTCGGAGAACGGATACACGGCTGGCGGCTCCGGGGTTTTCGCGGATCGCCTTGTCGGCGACGGCCTGCGAGGTTGCGAGGATGAGATCCACCTTTCCGTAGAGGCGCACCTGTCCCTTTGGCATGCGACCGAGCACGACCGCCACGCGGCCGGGATCACGGCGGCGGCCCGCGATGAGGAAAGGCAGCGAAACCGTATTGCACACCACCAGGTCTGCAGGCGGCAACGCCGGGGCCACGCGTCGCCCCCAAAGAAAATCGCGCCACAGGTTGCGCGGCAGTGAGCGCGTGTGATCGCGCCCGGGAATGCGCAGGTGGGTGAGTCCTCCGATCGTTTCCCGATCCGGGAGGCCGGGCCAGGTGCGCGAGATCACGCACACCTCGTGACCGCGCGCCGCAAACAGCCCGGCGAGACGTCCCCATATCTTTTCCATCGCGCCCCCGCTCACGGCGGGCACGGGAAGGAAGAAACCCATGACGATTGTCAGGCGCATCAGCGTGCAAGTGCGGATTCCAGGGCCAG
Source organism: Opitutaceae bacterium (assembly GCA_015075305.1). NCBI lineage: Bacteria > Pseudomonadati > Verrucomicrobiota > Opitutia > Opitutales > Opitutaceae > Opitutaceae bacterium. Next base: position 405,938 of record JABTUS010000004.1, read on the forward strand.
CTGCAGGCCGGCCGCGGCGTGCTCGTAGGAGTACCGGCGGATGCGCTGGCGAACAGCGCGGCGGATCCCGGCACCCCGGGAGTGAAGGTCATCGAGGGCGCGCGCGAGGGTCGTTCCCAGGGCGGCCGGCTCCTCCGACGGAAAGACCCAGCCGGTTTCGCCGTCGCTCACGAGATCCTGCTGGCATCCCACGCGGTCGCTGACCAGGCACGGGGTCCCCATCTCCATCGCCTCGTTGACTGCCAGTCCCCAGCTCTCATGGATGCCATTAGAGGGAAGGACAAACAGGGAGGCCGCCAGATAACACGCCGGCATTTCGCTTTGATTCGCAAAGGGAAGAAAATGCACCGAGACACCGGCCGCGTCGAATGCGGCGGCCTGAGCCTGGAGGGCGGACTTCTCCGGGCCGTCGCCGACATAGAGAAGGACGGTGTTTGCCGGAGCGAGTTCGAGAAACGCGTCGAGCAGAAGGCGGGGTTGCTTCCAGGGCACGAGTTTCCCGGCAAAAAGCACCAGAGTCGCATCGGCCGAAATGCCGAGCCGTCCGCGAAGCGCACGGGCGCGCTGCTGGTGGGTGGAAAGTTCGGGGGAGAAATGACGACTGTTGACGGCATGCGGCGCGAAGAAGAGCCGTGATTCAGGGACGCCGAACGCCTTGAAATAGTCGCGGTTCGCCTTCCCGACATAGGTGACGCCGGCAAACCGCGCGAAGAGGGTCCGCATGGCCAGCCCGCGGAGCCCGCGGTGTGGTGGTCGGCCGAGCAGGTGGGAGTCCCCGCGGAACAGCAGGGGAACCCTCCTGAACCAGTTCCACAGGATGACAATCATGTGGCTCGCATAGGCGTATCCGAACAGGAGAATGGCATCGGGTTTCCACGCATCCAGGCGGCGGGTGAGACCGGGGTTGTGGAGCCCCGAAAAGCGTTCGCTTGTGGGATGACTGGAGCTGTTGGGCACGAATTCGTGATCATAACCGCACAGGAGGTCCACATCCCAGGCGATGGTGCGATCGAATCCGGGGTCATGCGTGGGTGTCGCGCCCGCATTCCAGAGGTAGAAGACGCGAATTTTCAGCGACGTGTTTTCCGACAGCCAGCGGAACCACGGGCTGTAGTACTGGGTGGGATGCGAGAGCACGATCGCGAGCCGCGCAGCCCGTGCAGTCACGGTGTTCGGTTGCAGGGTCACTCGAGAAAATGCTTGAGCACAAAGGGCACGCCGAGAACGGCCACCGCGGCCTGCGAGAGCGAGGCGATCCATGCGCTCATCGGAAGTTCAATCTGAAACGACCATGCCAGCAGCAGCACCATCAGCATTCCGGGGTAGGAGATGAGGGGGGAACAGCGGGTCCAGACACCCGCGAGTTTGGTGCATGCACCGATGATCGCGCCTAGGGATGCGAGGCCGAGGAATCCGAAGTTGGCGAAGGCCTCGGCGACCACGCCGAAACCAATGGTGGTTCGGAGGGTGCTCTCCTCATCCTGGAGCCCGTAGTAGGTGGCAAGCCGTTGCGTGCTCACGTGCCCCATCGGCTTGTCCGGCCAGAAAATCCGGGGAATGAGCTGGGGCAGGATGTGTCCGTAGGTCTGGCCATCGAGATAGGGCTGCCGTGCGGGGGTGGCGTCGACCACGAGCGTGAGCATGTGAAGCAGCGAGGTGCGCTCGATGAGTTTTCGGGATACGAAGATGTCGCCGGAGGCTTGGGATCGCGGCGTCAATCCGTGCTGGACCCATTCCGCAAAGAACGACGGGAGCTCCCAGAAGGTGGGCGGCGGCGCCTCGTTCTCCCAGTACTTCATGCGCATCGCGCTCTTCCCGTTGTGGAGGATGGCCATGCATGCGAACAGCAGGAGACAGGCCGCCAGGGGAATGCGCTTCCCGCCGGAGACATAACCGATCAGGGCGAGCACAAGGAGTGAAAGGCCGCTCACCAGGAAGAGTGTCGACACAAGCAGGAGCGACTGCAGGGCAAGCAGGGATCCGAAATAGATCCTGTCACGCCGATGGAGCTCGCCGGCCCCCCATTTTCGGCTGAGCAGAAAGGTGCAGAGCGTGCCCACACCGTAGCCAATGGCGCGGAAGATGCTGTTGAGCTCCGGTGGGATCAGATCGGTGAATTCCGAGAGGAGCGTGTAGAGTGTGGAGATCCCCATGCCGACCCGGAGGTAGCGATCGACGGGTCCCGTGAAAAGCGGCAGAGACCACCAGGGGCCGATCCTTGGAACCCCGGGAACCAGCTCATAGGTCGCGATTGCGCAGAGCTGGAAGAGTATCACGCCCCACGCTGCCGCTGTGACGCTTTCCACGGGATAGTGACGCAGCAGTTCATGGCCCCCGAGCAACGGCAGCGCAAAACTGTTGAACCCCGTGATCATGAAGGTCTGGAAAACCGGAAAGGAACTCTCCTGGCGTCTTGCCCAGCGCAGGCCCGGCAGAACGGATAGTATGAGAATCGCCAGGCCCTGGAAGCGGTGGAGCGGATCGTCAATCGGGGTGACGAATCCGAAATAGACGCAGAGCGCCAGCGTTGCCAGAAGGCCGCTGCGGAAGAGCAGCGTGGCATTTTTCTCGGAAAGCGGAGAGGCTGCTCCGAAGGAGAGGACGGGCTCCGTCTCCGGCTGAGCTTCGGTTTCAGCGAGGTTCATGACTGGACGTCGGAGCCTGATCATTGGCACTCCGTGTCACCCGGTCAAACAACTCACACTGCCGGCGCGTCAGTGTTTGCACACTGTAGTGGTCGTGGAAATACGCAGTCTCGCGCGGAGGAACCGCGCCCGGAGGGAAACCCTTCAGCGCCGCCTGAAGGAAGGAAAGGACCGCGGGATGAGAACGATTGGACGCCGGGCTGTCCTCGACAACAGCGACGACGCATCCCCCCAGTGGCCGCAGCAGGTCGCGCAGCAGGCTGCGTTCGCGAACGACGGCCAGGATCGGCCTGCCGGAAAGAAAATAGGGGTGGAGCTTTGAAGGGGAATAGGCGGGGTCGGCCGCTGCAAGCAGCAGGACACCATCGGCCTGGGACTGCCACCTCAGGCTCTGCAGGTAGGTGGTGCGTCCGGCAGTCTCGTGCACCTGCGCCTGGAGATTCAGCCGTGCGGCAATGGGAAGGATGTCAGATGTAGTCGCGGGCACCGCTGCGTAGGTGGTGCCGACAAAATGAAGATGCAGGCGCCGCGCCTCGACGGGCTGGCTGCGTGCGAGTTCATGCAGCGACTGCAGCACCGCCTCAATCGCCGTCAGCCCGATGGGTCCTGCAGCTCCGGTATAGACGAGATGCACCTCTCCGTGTTCGCGGGACAATTCCGGAATTTGAGCCGCGAGTCCGGCGGACGCGGCCGCGAGATCCTCCCGGCTTCCGCCGAACTCGATTGTTTCGGACGGGCGGCCGCTCATCCAAGGATAGCGGTGGCGGAGATCGTCGAGGTAGCGGGGCGATACGCTCATGAAGCCGCTGGCTCGGGAAAAGGACGGCTCCTCAAGGACCCGGGCGACCATGCGCGCGAATCCGTATTTCCATCCGCCAGGTGGGCGAGTGCCGGTGTCTTCGTAGTGGCTGGTCTGCCAGGGGTCCTGGATGTCGATCACGTACGGAATGCCCGTGTCCCTCCTCCAGAGGCGAGCCGCAAAGGTTGCGACAAACTCCGTCGTCGATACGAACACCAGGTCGATGCGCTCACGTTTGATGATCTCCAGTCCGGAGCGCCAGAGGTGCCGCCAGGAACGCAGTCCGAGGCTGCCAACACCCACGATGCGGCAAAGCGCCCGCGAAACCGCGCCGCAGCGATAGATCGGCAAGTTTGCAGGCAGGATCGCACCCAGCTCAGGCTCAATCACGCCGTCGGCTTGCGCGGAATCCACGCAGAGCAACACGGGATTCCAGCCCCATGCCCGATAGTGGGGGAGACTCATTCGGACTCTTTGCAGGTCGGGAGCGCTGAGGGGAAGCCACCGCGGGCAAACGATCAGCACGCGTTTCATGTCAGCGGCAATGCGCGAAAAGGTTCATTCAGCGCCCTATCGGCCTCGGAAACCACGATGGGTTTGTCGGTCTCCCAAGAGTAGACAAATTGGCCGGCCGTCCACGCGTCGTCGCGCGCCTTTTCCTGCCGCACGGGCGAGTCGAAATAGGCGTCGATTTCCCGGGCCGACTTGGCGGGGTCCTCCAGGTCGAGTTTCACACCCGCAGAACGAAGCGCGCGCCCAAGGGACAACTGGGCCTTCGTGGTTGAATAGGCGACGGGCAGTCCTGCGAGAAGGTAGGTGTAGATCTTGTTTGTGAGACAGAAGTCGCGATTGGCCGGGGTGGACAAATCAACAGCGAGGCCAAGGTCGAACGGAGAGCAGAGCATGACCATGCTTTCGGCGGGTTCCCTCGGCAGAAAGTAGATCTGCCCCCGGAACCCCGCGAGGCTGGCAATCTGCTTCAACGCCTCGGGGAAATCGCGTTCCGGAGTGCCGCGAAGAAACAGGTCGCAAGGGGTGCGGCACCTGCCAAGGATGGCCACCACGGGCTCGAGGCCGCGGCCGCGACCGATTGTCTGCGAGAACCAGTACAGGCGGGCTCGCTCAGTGTTCTTTACGCGCCTGTTCCGCGGTTGAATCGAGGGGCCCATGGAGCGCGGGAATGTGTTGAGCAGTATGCTTGGCCGGCGAACGCCCCGGGTTGCCACGTACTCGTCGGCGATCATCGGGGAGGAGGCGGTCAGGTAGGCGCAGAGTGGCATCAGGGACCATTCTATCTTGTCCAGCCCGCGCTGGCGGACCTTGCTGCGCACGACGGCGTCCGTCTCCGCGGGGTGATAGTCCTCGGCGTCAAATCCAAGCAGCGTGCCGGCATGGTGCGCACCGGCGGCGGCGGCGCAGAGTCCCGACGGGGTGTGGCCGATGTAAAGGCCTGCTCTGACACCGCGGGCCGCCGCCGAAAGCGCTGGGATCGACGCATGCTCCGCGCGCATCGCCAGCTTCAGCGACGGCTCACGAATGAATCGGAGCAGCAGGCGTGATAGACGAACTTCGATCGACGAGAGGAGCGAGCCTGGCTGGCGCCTCCAGTTCACGGGAACGGACAGCCAGGACCTCGCGTGCGCGATGGCGTCATCCTCGTCGAAAAGTTCCTTGCGATAGCGTCCGTGGATGACCGTGACGACGCAGTTGCATTCCTGAAGAGCGTCCGCCTCCTTGATCACGCGTGGGTTGTTCGCGAGGTGATGCGGCGTGACGATGCAGATGGATTCCGTGGCTGGCCGGGGCATGATGGGCGGAGATTCGTTCAACGAAAGCGCACCTGAAGGCGTCGGGCGAGTTTCCATCCGCCGATTGCGCGCAGCCACTTGAGCCGCGGGCCGCAGGGGAGTCTTGTCCTGGGCATGCAGCCATCCTCACGAGCCCGGCGTGCCGCGTCCAGGCTCAGCGACGGGGCTTCGGGATAGAGTTCATAGCGGAGGCGTTCCCACATTTCGCTCACGGCGAGGAGCGTCTCGGGGGATTGGTCGCAGCTTAGGAGGGTCTCCGAAAACCGAAGGGCGGAGCGATGCATGGCCTCCATGCGGGACTTGCTCCTTGTGGTCGACATGCTGCCGCTGAGGCCGGAGCGGTAGTGTGTGTGGACATCCGCCACAAAGCGGATCCTGGAGGCGCGCGCCAGGACCCGCGCAAAGAACTCACCATCGTCATTGGGCGTCAGACTCTGGTCCCATGGTCCCGCCTTCAGAATCAGATCCCGCGGCGTCAGCCAGGCTGCAGGGTGCATCATGATGCCCTCCGCCGCCTGGGTGCGGAGAAACAGCCACGCCGGTTCGTAGTCGCGCGCCGTCGTCCGCTCCACAGGGTGGGAGGACATGCTCGTGAACTCCCCTCGGAAGCGACTCCAGCCGCAACTGGCGACGGTGCCCGGTGGTGATTCACGAAGCACGCGCAATTGCCGTGAAATCTTTTCCGGGCCGATGAGGTCGTCCGCGTCGAGAAACTGAATCCATGCTCCGCGGCTTTCAGCGAACCCGCGGTTGCGTGCGGCGCCCGGACTCTTTCTTGGCTGAGTGAACAGGCGAATGCCGCGGGAAACATACCGTTCGGCGACCGAGAGCGAACCATCCGTGGAACCGTCGTCGACCACGATGATCTCCTGCGAATGGTCCGAAGGCGTCAGGACGGAATCAATGCATGCCGCGAGCCAGGGTTGCGCATTGTGGCACGGAATGATGATGCTGACATCGGGCTGGGCGGTCATGGCGGCGAGGAGGAGCGCTGATTCAGTTGTGCCTCAGCGAAACGTTCAGCCGTGGCCTTGTCCAACATCGTCCACCATGCGGGATGGTCTTTGCGCGCATGGATGCACGCCCAGGCGGCGCCGGGCCGGCCCATCCATGTCCTGAGGTATCGCAGCCAGTCGCGGCTCGACGCCTCGCTCAGGAGAGGCCGGCAGGCGCGATCCGCGAATGCGGCGTGAAGCGCCAGATTGGTCACGGCCGGTGTCTGGCGGCGGAGATGAGTCCAGAAGTCACGGATACCGCTGGCATCCATCCCTGAATTGCGCACGTACGTGGCCAGCAGCAGGGTTTGAATCACGCCCCAGCGATGGCCGTCAGCATCCCGCGCGGATTGTCTGGTCCGGCTGTAGGTTGCCAGGGGCAGGGGCAGGTAGATCATGGGGTGCCGAATCAGACGCTCGCGGAAGGCCTCCATGCCCGTGAAGGGAATGTCCCCGGGCGTCGGGGGGGGAATGCCTTCGCGCCGCATCAGCATGGCGCCATTCGCCATGCGCGCGCCCGTGGCCTGGGCGGGGTCGCCCCATGGGATCATGCGGCGCGTGGCCCGTCCGGTTCCGGAATCAACGGGATGAACCGTCCGAGTGGTGTAGCTCCATGAGCCATCCGGATTCTCGGTCGCGATGGTCTGGTTGCACCAGGCGAGATGGGCCCCCGGGCATTCGTCCAACGCGCGTTTCAACGTGGAGAGGAAATCCGGATGCCAGGCTCCGTCATCCTCAAGGATCGAGAAGTACTCCGCGGACTGCGACACTTCTGAAAAGCCCCGGTTGAACGCGCCGACAGCACCGAGATTGCGTTCGTGCGCCAGCAGGCGGATGCGTGGATCGTTCAGGGAGGCGACGACCCGGGATGGCTCCGGGTCCGCGGGATCATCGTTGTGCACGAGCGCGATCCAGTCTGCATGCGATTGCGCAAGCAGGCTCCGGAGCGCCCGCGGCAGCAGGCGCCCGCGCCGATGGGTTGGGACAAATACATGGACGAGCGCCATGGATCAGGAGGGCGCGCCCATTCGCGCAGGGCTCCCGCCGGCGAAGCCGCGCCAGGCGTGGCGAAAATAGCCGCGCTTCGCGAGGTCCACATAGTGGTGCAGGCAGGCTTTGGGCTGGAGAATCTCATCGGTGTTCGGGGCGACGATGTAGTCGGCCGGCGGCAGCTGGCGATGCGGCGTTCCGCTGAGCAGCAGGGCGGTCAAAGCCTGCTCCAGAAAGTAGCTGGAGCCGTGGGTAGAGAGCAGCGTCCGCGTCCAGTGCTCGAGATTGTCCCAGTCCATTGCGGAGGAGGACATGCCGCAGACCCCTGTGTTCACCAGGGTCGGGATCGGCCCGGTGACGAGCGTCGAAAGCCGTGCGCGCCCGTATCCGTACGACTCCTTGAAGTCGGTCATCACGATCGGGAGGGAAGGATCGCCCAGCCAGTCGATCAAGGCGTCGGGGCGGCGGTGAAAAAGCATGTCCGCATCCAGAACCAGATTGGCGCCGGGGCGCGCGGCGTGGACGTCGGTGAGTTTTCGAAGCAGGGTGAATCGCATCCGGTGTTCCCGGAGCGTGGGAAAGCGTCCGGAGGGCAGGCGCGCGTCGAGCGCCTGTTGTAGTGGGGTGCCGGATACAATGTGCAGTCCGGGAAACGCCGATGCGAGGCGGCGGGTCATGGCAGGGGACAGCGTCCCGTCGTCCACGAGGAGCACCGGCCACAGGCGATCGGGAGCGTGAATCTGAAAAGAGCGAAGGCAGAAGGCGGTCTGCTCCCAGTAGCGCGCGCCGGTGAGAAAAACCAGGCAGGCATCGCCTTCACCGGGGCTGCGGACGGGCAACGTCGGAAGAGCGGCCGCCGCCATGCGCATGGCCTGGCGGGCCCGATGGGTTTTCCATTGGGCGACAGGGCCGCCCTCGCGCACGGACCGGGCCACTGCCGCCCGGGGGCGATGCCAAAGCTGGTAGAGCCAGTGTCCCGGCCGGGTCCACTCGAACGCGGGCTGTCTCATTTTCGGGGTTGGCTGCGCGCTGCCGCCTCGAATGCTGCAACATCGGACAATCCGTCGAAGCGTCCGCAGAGTCCGCGCCAGCGAATGCGATGGGCGGGCGACTTCCATGCCGCACTGCGGACATAGGCGCGGCTCTTCCGCAGGGGGGCCGTCCAGCGTGATATTGGCCGCCAGGGATTGAGTCCGTATCGGTGAAGGACATGCACCCAGGATCGCTGGATTCCCTGGTTCAGGCGGGCAAGATAGGCGGCCTGAAGGCGGGCGGTCGGAATCAGATGCGTGACCTCAAGCGAGGGAAACCAGCCGGTGTGCCAGCCGCCCAGGAGGGCCGAGAGAACGATGTCCTGGTCTCCACCCGAAGCCAGCGACGCGCCGACGCGGTCAGTGATCTCCGGGCCCGCCGTGGCTGTTTGGACGCGGGCGACCCAGGCATTGGCCGCCTCGCGACGCACAAGCAAGGCGGCTCCGTTGGGGAGCCAGTCGGGAATGTCCACCGGGCCCGATGGCGCGTGGGATGCATTGCCACCCTGGCTTTCCCGGCCCGGGGCGCGGGCATGCAGGTGGGTCAGGATCCGCTCGCCCCCTCTTATTTCGCGCAAGGCCAGGAGCCCCGCAAATTCGTCGAACCATCGCGGAGGAGGGCCGCCGAATTCAGGCAGAATGTTTCCGCCGGCCGTGCCGAGGGAGGGCAGGCGCAGGAAGGTGGTGCGTGCGGTCTCCAGAAATCCCGGTGAAGGCAGCACGTCGTCATCGACGAACGCGAGCAGGCCTCCCTGCGAGGCCTCGACCCCCCTTCTGCGGGCGCGGCTCAGTCCGGACGCGGGCTCCGTCACCACCCTGACTTCACACCGCAGACCCATGAAGGCGGAGTGCGGGACCGGCTGCGTGGAGGCGTTGTCGACTATCACGATCTCCCATTGATCCGCGGGAAGCGTCTGCAGCGCGAGGGCATTTGCGACCCGGTTCAGGTTCGCCGGGTCGGGATTGCGCGTGGGAATGACGACGGAAACCCTCATTGTATCGGATGGTTCAATACACAACGAATTCAGGCGCAAGCAGTCGGTCCGCGTCATCCGGAACATGCCGGGCGGATGCGCGCTGACGGGCTGCGGATCCCATGCCGCTCCAGGCTGACCTGGCGCACCAGGCCCGTCGGATGGCATCGGCGAGCGATTCGACGGAACCGGGATCGCAGATGAAGCCGGTGACGCCTTCCTCGATCCATTCCTCCGCGGCGCCGACGCGGGTCGCAATCACGGGCCTTCCGTACAGCAGGGCCTCGATCATCGCCGTGGGCAGGCCCTCGTCGCGGGACGCTGAAACGAGGCACTGGTTTTCCCTCCAGATGCCGGCCAGGTCCGGAACAAAACCATGAAACCGGACGTGACGGGAAAGTCCGAGTTGCGAGGCCAGCAGCTGCAAGGCGTCGTGACCGGGACCTTCACCATGGATGTTCAGCCGCCACGATTGCGACGCACCTGGAAATTGCGCCAGGGCTGGCAGGAGCAGATCCAGTCCCTTGACGTGTTCGAGGCGTGCGACGACGGCAAACGTTGGAGTGTCGCCAGCCGGCCAGGGTACACCCCCGGAGGGCGGGGGACGGATCGGAACCTGGATCAGGCTGGCATGGCGAAGCGGCAGCGCAAGGTGACGGCGCGTGATTTCGAGATTGCGGCGGGAAACGAAGAAGATCCGCCTGGCTCCGCAGAAAGCGGCTCCTGCCCTCTGCAGATCCACCGGGCTCAGGAACGGGGCTTCCGTCTGCCAGTTCGCAATCACGAAATAGGGGATGCGTTGATCCTGGATAAAGCCCAGCACGCGACCCTCCCTCACAAGATCGTAGGTTCCGCCGCAACTGAATATGACGCGATCTGGGCGAAATATCCTCAGCGCCGACACAAGACTGTCGGTTTCGCCGGCTGCATATTCCATCCTGCGCTTGATGCGATCCCGCTGGCTGCGGGGTATCGTGGGAACGCCGGTTGGAAAGTGGCGTGCGCCCTGACGAATCATCGATTGAACGCGTGCATGTGCGGCCACCGCGGGCGTCACCCCCACCAGGACGGCGTCGCCCCGCCCCAGAGCGATGTCCGCGGCGTGCGACCAGAGGATGTCCGCTCCTCCAAACGGATAGCCGTAGACGGTTGAAAGAAATGCGATGCGCATCATGGCTGACGCAGCCCTCACGCCGCAAATCCGGCAGGCAGTGTCTGCCAGGTGGATGGCACGAGATCGCGCGTATCGTGGGTGAGGCCTGCATACCAGGGCGATGGCGCGATGGTCAATTTTCCCGGATGCCGAATCAGCCAGGCAGCCCACCATGAGAACGAGCTGTTGGCCGTGATGCCATGGTGGCAGGCTGTCATCAGCTCAAGCGTTTCATGGACGGTCAGTCTGCGCTCCGGGTCCACGAGACGGAAGTCGGCAACTCCCTCCAGCAGTCTGGCGGCTCCGGAAGGGTCGTCGGAAAACAGGTGGAACCTCATTCCCGGATGATGTGCGGCAAACCTTTCGATTGCGGCGCGGTAGTAGGCGGCGCCCAGAATTCCGATTTCCCGGCTGAAACGAGGATCGGTGACGTAGTCGCCCCGCCGGACATGCACGAATGCGGATGGGGCGGATCTGATGTCCTCAAGGGCCGCCTTTGCCGGATCTGACAGCGGAAAGCGGAACGAAAAGTGGCGCCGCACCTCCGGGAAGATGGACTGGAAAAACTGTTCGGACTGGAAGAGCCCGTCGAGATGCGTGCCATCCGGAAGCGCATGAAAGTCGGGCGTGTGGCGGAACGAAGTCTGGCGGTATGCGAAGCCGCCCTTGTGCATTCTGCGCTCGTACTGCCGGAGTCGCAGAAATCTGGCGACGGCCAGGCTGCAGCGTTCGCTGCGTGTGAGAGGAACACCCGTGGCGCGCTCGTTCTCCTCAGTCGTTGAAAATTGCGCCGGCAGGAGAAATCCATCGAGAGCGTACCGGCCGTGTTCGGCCCATTCACTGGTTTCGCGGAACCAGCTCACATCGAGCTTCAGCACGGTGCGGCGATGGGAGGAGAGGGCCAGCCCCGCCGCATATTGAAACATCTGGTTGCCGAGCCCGCCGGAGAGTCGTGTGATGATCATGGCAGGCGCTGAAGTTCGACTGACATTCCGTTGAGCACGGTGCCAACGCCGGATGTCGCGGGAAAGTATCCCATCGGCTGGCTGCCGTTGATGTGAAGCCTGGCCGCCTCGAATTGCTGGAGCGTACGATCCCGCTCGCTCAATCCGACCAGCAGCGAATAGGTTCCCGCCTCAAGCTGGACCGCCTTCTGCGTGAAGGTCGCCTCGTATTCCCCGCGATCCAGGTTCCTCGGCGGGCTCCAGGTGGTTTGAACCGGCTTGCCGTCGGCGGCGAGAAGTCCCACGGCGACAAGCACGTGTTCGAGGCGTCCGCTGTCGATCCGGAAGCGCAGGCGCACGTGCCAGGGTTCACCGACGGCGACCTCTGCAACGGAGCGGCCCGCGTCGTTGAGAACCTGCACATCCAGGACACGCGCGGATTCGCTTGCCGTCGTGGCTGGCGCGGGCGATGGCCCGAGTGCGGCCACGCTTCTGATGTAGTCATCAATCACAGCGGGCGCCGGACCGCGCGAAACGATCCGACCCTGATCAAGGAGCAGGGCGGAACGGCAGAGCTGGCGGACGAGACTCAGGTCATGGCTGACAAACAGGACGGTCCGTCCGGAATCGCCTCTGGAAAAGGCCCCCATTTTTCCGATGCATTTCTTCTGAAATGCAATGTCCCCGACGGCGAGCACCTCGTCGACGATGAGGATTTCCGGCTCCAGGTGGGCGGCGACGGAGAAGGCGAGGCGCACCTGCATGCCGCTGGAATAGTGCTTCACCGGTGTATCGAGAAACCGTTCGACCTCTGCGAAGGCCACAATTTCATCGAAGCGCCGGCGAATCTCCGCGCGGGTGAGCCCGAGGATGGCGCCGTTCAGGAACACGTTCTCCCTCCCGCTGAGTTCGGGGTGGAAGCCCGTGCCGACCTCAAGCAGCGAGGCGGTGCGTCCCCGAAGAACGGCCGAGCCCGATGTGGGATCCGTGACTCGTGAGAGGATCTTGAGCAGGGTGGATTTCCCTGAGCCGTTGCGACCGATGATCCCGACAACATCCCCGCGGGTGACTTGAAAAGAAACGTCCCTCAGGGCCCAGAAGTCGCGCCCGCGAGTCGCATCGGCGGAACGCCCGAGCAGCCGCGAGCCAAATCTGGCGGCACGGCCAGTGATCGCATCGCGCAGGGTGCTTGTGCGGCGGCCGGGCTCGAGGCGATAGAGTTTGGAAATGGAATCAACTTCAATCACGGCTTGTGATGATGATGCGGGATTCACGTGTCCGTGCGGGTTGAGGCGGCGTGAGCCGACGCTGGAATGCAAGGCAAGACGCGCAGCCTCAGCAATCCTGAGGTTGCGAACAGCGTAGATCTACGACTCCAGGGTTCCCGTTGGGGATTCGCAGCCTTCAACCCACCTCGGCGTGAACGGAGCCGGCGATCTTCCTGGATTCATCGGGCGAGACGAGCAGTTCGACGAGTTTGAGACCGAAGTCGACGGCCGTGCCGGCTCCGCGTGAAGTGACGATGCGGCCGTCGGTTACCACCCGTTCGTCCTGCAGGATGTGCGGCAGTTCGCCGGCAACAGACTGATGCGCTGTGTAGCGCCGCCCCGACAGGATGCCCGCGTCATTCAGGACGGTCGGAGCTGCGCAGATGGCTGCGAGCCATCGTTCGGCGGCATGCTGCTTGAGAACCCGCGCGCGCACGCGTGGGTCTGCGCGCAGATGTTTCACTCCGGGCCCGCCTGGAAGAAGCAGGAGGTCAAAGGCGGCATCGTCGTCAACGGATGACAGCGGCGTGTCGGCGTGCACCGTCAGGCCGGATCGTCCCGTGACATGGATGTGATCGCCAAGCGATGCGGAAAGGATCTCAACACCGGCTCGGCGCAGGAGGTCGAGGGGTGTGATCGCTTCAATTTCCTCGAAGCCCTCGGGGAGAAGCAGAAGGACGCGCGACATGCCGGCAGTGCGTCAGCCCTTCTTGCGGACCTCGGCGGTGAGCGGTGCGTGATCGGAAACCCAGAGATCCTGTTCTTCGCCGAGCGCGAGTGCGTCCGAGAGCACACGAAAACTCTCACGAAGATCGATATCCACCTTGGCGAAATGCTGGTTCTCGTCGTCCATGCCCGGATCTTCGACATTCGCTTCGGGGTCGTCCGGATCGGGGGCTTCCTTTATGCGTGGAGGAGGGGGTGGCGCGAGGAGAACCTCGGTGTACTTGAAGTCATTTTTCGCGAGTTTTGCCCTTTCCGCCAGCATGTCCTTGCGGAAGGCATCGTCCGTTGCCTTGGTGCGGCGCCGGTCCTCAAGATTGAGGGAGACCGTCTTCATGTCCTGCTTCGACCTGTAGAAATCGATGCTCTTTCGTAGATAGGCGAACTCCTCGAGCGAAGCCTCGCGCTCGAGGCTTTTTGCACGGAGGGGTCCCAGGATGCGATTGTCGAGCGGTTTTCCCTCGAAATGGCTGGTCGGAATTTCGTCCCAGACCAAGGCGTGCGGCAGTTCCTTTTCGCCCACTTTCATGTCGATCGAGGGCAGGACGATGTCCGGAATGACTCCCTTGAGTTGTGTCGATGATCCGTTGGGAAGATAGAATTTCTGAACCGTGAGTTTTGCGGCGCCCATCTTGAACGGCGATCTGACCATGCCGGGAACGATGTTCTTCATCTCCACGACCGTCTGCACGGTTCCTTTTCCGTGGGTTGAGCTGTCGCCGATCACAATGGCGCGGCCGTAGTTTTGCAGGGCTCCGGCCACAATCTCCGAGGCTGAGGCACTGTAGCGCGACACCAGGACGGCGAGTGGACCGCCGTAGGCGACCTTGGGATCCTCATCTTCGTCAACCTTCACCTCGCCGAAATAGGAGCGGACCTGGACCACCGGCCCCTTTTGAATGAACAGGCCGGTGAGCTCGATCGCCTCCGAAAGCAGGCCCCCGCCGTTGCGTCGGAGGTCGAGCACGAGTCCCTTGATGCCCGAGGCTTCAAGTTTTTCGATCAGACTGGCGACGTCTGCGGTGGCGGATGGCTGATCAGCGGCGTTCTCTCCTCCGTCCGGGCCGTAAAACTGCGGAAGGGTGATCACTCCCATCGGGATGAGCGTCCCGTGGATGTCCGGCACCTCGAAAATGGCGCCAAACGCCCGGGCTGAATCCAATTTCACGACGTCACGCACGAGGGTGACATCCTTGCGCACCGAGGAGTCGGTTGCATTTCCCGGCTGGATCAGGAGGCGGACGGGTGTCCCCTTGGTGCCGCGAATCATGTCGACGATCTTGCGCAGCTTCATGCCGATGACCTCGATGGGCTCGATGCCCTGCTGTCCGACGGATATGATCTTGTCGCCCGGATGGACCTGCTTGCTCAGGTCAGCGGGGCCGCCGGGAACGATTTCCTTGATGACGCAAAGATCATCCTCGAGCGACAGCATCGCTCCTATTCCAACGAGCTGGAGTCGCATCTGGATGTTGAAATCCTCGAAGGTGTCGGCGGAGAAGTAGGTGGAGTGGGGGTCGTACATCCGTGCAAGCGCTCCGAGGAAGATTTCCGCAAGATCGGTGGACTCGATCTCGGCGATGTTTTTTTCCATCCGTTCGTAGCGCTTGCGAATGTGTGTCCTTGCGGATTCGAGGGCGGCCGCGGGCTCCATGTTCTTGTTGCTGAGCACATGGTCCAGAATTTCGAATTTCAGCCGGCGCCGCCACAGTTCGTCCGCCTCCGCCGGATTCGCCGGCCATGCCGCTTTTGTGCGATCGAGTGTGTAGGTTTCAGGCGTCGTCAGGTCGATGGGCTTCTTCAGCTCCTCGAAGATCCAGGCGACGCGGGCATGGGTCCTCTCCTCGTACACCTTGAAAATCTGGTAGGCGTAATCGATTTTTCCGAGAGTCGAGATGTTCCAGTAGAGACTGTCGGACGAGTTCGCGGATGTAAACGCCTGCTTGTCCGATTCGAGGAAAAACATGCGCGAACCGTCGAGGTCCGTCATGTAGTCGCCGATCAGCTCGCCGTAATCGCCGGGTTTTACGGCATCCCGGTTGTAGTGCACTTCTTCGAGAAGCTTTACCAGGAATTGGACCTCCTTCGACTGCGCGGTCGAAGTGGAGAAGGTGTGGTCCTGTGCCGGTTGCGCGCAAACTGCCAGGCTGGAGACCAGGAGGAGCAGGTACGGGAGGGCGGCACGAATCTTCGACAGGGACATCATTGCGGAAATAGGAAAGGTGGAACGCGGAAAAGTTGCAGGCAATGCCTGTGCAAATGCCGGGGGGGGAGCGCCTACGGTTTGCTCAGGATGTCCCGCGCCGCATCGAGCAGGCGCCGTTCATCAGGCGTCAACGAAGCGAGGCCATGGCTGTTGATCTTGTCGAGCACGCGATCGACTTCCGCCTTCATGTTTTCGCGACTGGCGGGCACTGCCTGCCGCGGCGGATCAGATGCCTCCGAATCGCTGTCCGTTGACTTCAGCTCGCGCACTTTGCGATCAGGACTCGACCGACCGTCAGGGAATCGCCATTCGCGCAGGTAAACAAAACGGAAATAGGCCCAACCGGCCAGCATGCCCCCCAGGTGAGCCGAGTGCTCCCAGCCGAAGCCGGAAAGCCGGCCGGTGCGTTCGAAAAACAGATAACCGAGGAGTTCGACGCATGACAGGGCGATCACGGCATGCTTGACGACGAATGTGACTGGTATGAACAGCAGGGAAATGGACACCCGCTGGTTGGGGTTGAGCAATCCATAGAGCGTGATGAGGCCAGCGGCGGTTGCCGAGGCGCCGATCAGGCTGTCTTGAAACTGCCAGTGGACAGCAGCCCAAAGGGCTCCCCCCGAAACCAAGGCAAGGAACCAGAAACCCAGGAACCGCCGCGAACCCAAGAGCGGGAGCAACTCACCGCCCACAAACCAGATGATTCCGCAATTAACAATGAGATGCAGGAGCACGAGTGGCCCGGTATCGTGAAGAAAGCCATAGGTCAGCAGCCTCCAAAATTCGCCGTGCTTCAAGCCGTCAATGCTCAGTTCGAAAACAGCATCGTAAAGCTGCCCGGTCGGTTCCGCAAAGAGCCGGTGAAAAAGCAGTTGAACGACATGCCCGGCAGCGAGCGCAGAGACAAGCCAGACCAGCACCGAGGTAGTTTGACCACGGTTCTCCCCTCGCATGTAGGGCCGGTCAGTAAGCATGCTGGCATCAGGGTGGCGTGGCTCCCGCCAAACTCAAGCGCGCTCCCGGAAAACAGGCGAAAAATTGATGAAATATCAGCAAATTACGACAGTTGGCCGGTTCCCGGTGGCGCTGGGGGCCATTCGATCCGTTGCATCGGGTGGCAAATGCATTCATGGCGCTGTGCTTGACAGCACCCGCGAGTGCGATTTTGTCCGCTTTACGCCATGGCCAACAAAGACGACAAGTGGGAAAATAATGTTCCCGGAAAATTCTATGTGGATCAGCAGTGCATCGACTGCGATCTCTGTCGCGAAACGGCGCCAGGTTTCTTCACCCGCCACGATGACGGAGGCCATTCCTACGTTTTCAAGCAGCCATCCACGCAGGAGGAAATAGATCAGTGCATGGAAGCACTTGAAGGATGCCCGGTTGAAGCCATTGGGGCTGATGGAGATGACTCCGCGGAATCCGCTGCACAGCAGCCTCAAGTGAGTGCGACGCCGCAGCCGACCGGCGAAGTCAGAGGCTAGGCGGTCCTACCACACGTCGAGAACCGCGTTCAGCGCGGCTGAGGCGAGGGAATCTGCCAGAAGCGGAACCGCCTGATATTCCGCGCGGAGTTGATTGTCATGGTTTCCGGTCTGCGGATTGTCCGTGAAGATCTGCCGCCTGGCGTCCAATGGCCGGTCCTTGAAATAGATCGCGCCCGACCCGGGATTGATGAGCGACAGGGACGCCGTCAGGTTCAAATTGAATTTGCGCGCAAGTCCGGTGTCATTCGGCAGGACTGTCGCGACCTCTCGTCCATAGCGGCCAATCGTCATGGAAAGGACGGCGTCCGCCTCCGACGGTGAATTCACCACAGTCAAGCGCCCGTCGCGTATGAATGCCTCGCGGAGTGCGGTGCTGATGGCGGCGACGGACTGGGGCAGGCTGGAGCGATTGGCGACCGGTTCAATGTACAGTCGTTGGAAGGCAGGCCTGCTCCGCGTTCCAAGCACGTAGTGGCCGCATCCTGCCTGGAAACAGGCGGCTATCAGGAGAATGAATCCGGCTCTTCTCATCGGCGGGGCCAGGAAGTTCCCGGCAGGCTTTAGAAGAACAGGAATTTCTTGCTGCGTTTCTTGCCTGCTGCAGAGGACTTTGCCTCTGCCGCTTCGACCTTGGCCAGTTGTGCGCGGGCCTTCTCGGCGACTGATGAATCAGGGAAAACGGTGATTGCCTCGTTGTAGAACACGCGTGCGGCCATGTAGTTGTCGCGCTTGTAAAAGTAAAAGTCGGCGATCTTTATCTTGCTCTCAGCGAGGACCTTCTTCATTTCGCTCAGCCCCTTTTCCGCAGTGCTCACGCCGGCGTCGCTTGGGTATAGAATCATGAAGTCCTCGAAATAGGTGACGGCCTCGCGTGTGGATGCCTGATCGTAATAGGGGCCCTCAACCAGTGACGCGTGTCCCTGGGCGAGCCTCAGGTAGGCGTCGGGCGTCAGCAGGCTTTGCGGATAAAAATTTATCATTCGATCGAGCGCGTCGATCGATTCCTCGACGTTGCCCATGCGCTGGTGCGCCCTGGCAATGTTCATCAGGGATAGCGGGGCGTAGTCGCTGTAGGGTGCGGTGATCAGCAGGACCTCAAAGTACTCGACCGCCTTTTCGCGATTGGTGAATCCGGGGATGATGCCCCAGATTCGGTTCCGTGCGCCGTCGAGAAGCGCGCTCGCGATGCGGTATTGTTCACCGATGATCTCGTTGAACCGGGTGTAGTTCGGATACCGGCCCACCACCTGCTGGAAATCCTCATGGGCCTTGTAGTACTGCTTCCGGTCAAGACGCATGTGCCCCGCCCTGTAGAAAGCCTCCGGTGCAAAGACTGAGTTGGCGAATCGTTTGCCCACACGCTCATAGCTTCGGGCCGCCTTGCCATAGCTCCGGGCCTCTTCGTACCCGCGGGCGCTGTTCATTTGGTCGAGAGCCTTTCGACCGTCCTCTCCGACCAGGCCGGAAAGCGCGCCGCCTTCGATCTGCCAGCCGGTCGCGGGTGTCCACACAAGCTCGGCCCGCAGTGCTCCAGCCTGGATCAGGAGCGATGCCAGCAGGCACAGATATCCGGAAAAGCGAACGAAGGAAGTCGACATGAGATTGAGTCTACCAGCGAACCAGTGCGCCCCCATAGGTCAAGCCCGCCCCAAATGCGACGAGGAGAACCAGATCGCCGGATCGTATGCGTCCGGCCTGACTGGCCTCATGAAGCGCGAGGGGAATCGAGGCGGAGGAAGTGTTGCCGTAACGATCGACGTTCACAAAGAAGCGGTCCATCGGCAGTTTCAGGTAATGCGCAATGGCTTCAATGATTCGGAGATTGGCCTGATGGGGAATCACACAGGCGATCTGATCGGCTGTGACCTCGTGTTGTTCCAGAATTTCCCTGGCGATATCCTCCATGGCGCGCACGGCGACCTTGAAGACCTCTTTTCCCTTCATCCGGATGACGCGGAGGTCGTCAATCGATGGAGGAGAGGCACCGCCGCCAGGAATCCAGAGGAGATCAGGCGGGAGTGGGATCGTGGCGAGTCGTGAGCCGATTATTTCCGAACGGGCATTGGGGGACCGGCCCAGCACGACGGCTCCGGCGCCATCTCCGAAAAGGACGCATGTGGTGCGATCCTTCCAATCAAGCATGGTCGAAAGCTTCTCGGCGCCGACGATCAATGCGTGACGATAGCGTCCTGACGCAAGCATCGCCCAGGCGGTGTCGAGTGCGTACAGAAAACCGGTGCATGCGGCATTCAGGTCGAAGCAGGCGGCCTTCTCCGGGATGCCCAGCTTTTGCTGGAGGAGGCATGCCGTCGCGGGCATCGGAAGGTCTGGGGTCAGCGTTGCCAGGATGACCAGATCGATTTCATCATTGGTGACGCCCGCCATGTCAATGGCCGCTTGGGCGGCCGCGGCCGCCATGTCAGCGGTGGTCTCCGACTCGGCGGCGATGCGGCGCTCCCTGATGCCAGTGCGGGTCATGATCCATTCGTCCGAGGTGTCGACAACGCGCGCGAGTTCATCGTTGTTCAGCACCCTGGCTGGAGCATAGGCGCCTGTACCGAGGATGGCGATGGGCATTGAGGCCATGCGTGGGAAAGAAGGGGAGCGCGGCCCTGCGGACCCGCTCAGGCCAGCACCGATGGCGTGGGGACCAACTCGTTCGCACGGGCGATGTCGGCTTCGATGTGGCGGTTGAAATCCGTGCGAATGAACTCACTCGCGTCATGCATTGCATTCATGATGGCGAAACGGTTTGCCGAGCCATGCGCCTTGAGCACGCTACCGCGAAGGCCAAGGAGGGGAGCTCCTCCGTATCGTTCCGGTTGAATCCTGTTCTTCAGCTCGGAAAATGCACCGCGCGCAAGGAACGCACCGAGTTTCCTGCCCGGGGCTGCGGCAAGCTTTTCCTTGAGCTCCCGACTGAAGAACTTGGACATGGATTCCCAGCTCTTGAGGCAGATGTTTCCGGTGAAACCGTCGCAGATCACCACATCGACGGTGTTGAGGAAAATCTGGAATCCTTCGATGGGGCCGGCATAGTTCACGAGGTTGCCCAGTCGCTTCAGCGCCTCATGCGTCTCGTTGACCAGGCAGTTGCCCTTGCCTTCCTCGGTGCCGATGGTGAGGAGTCCAACGCGGGGCCTTTCAATGCCAAGTTCGAGCCGGCAGTAATGGGTTCCCAGGATCGCATTGTGGACCAGGTGAATGAATTTGCAGTCGGGATTCGCACCGGCGTCGATCAGAACCGAGTTTCCGTCGTCGCGGGGGATGACGGCCGCCAATGCCGGCCGCTCGACTCCATTGACGGTCCGGAGTTTGAGCGTACCTGCGGCAACAAGGATCTTGGTGTTGCCGGTGCTTACGACGGCTGCGGCCTGGGAGTCCTTGACCAGCTCGATCGCCCGGAGCATCGACGCATCGCGCTTCCGCTTGATTGCGCCCATGACCTCATCATCGGGCGAGATGACCTCGGAGGCATGGAGCACGGCCACCTTGGGGTGCCCGCGCAGTCCTTCCTGTGCCAGGAGTGGATCCAGCTCAGCCTGACGGCCGACCAGCGTGATCGGGTTGAGGTCGGCAAACTCCGCCAGCGCAAGTTTCAGCGCGTGCACGACCTCGGATGGGCCCAGGTCGCCACCCATTGCATCGATGGCGATTCTGGCCGCCGATCCTGAATCAGAACTCATCGCGAGCACTGGCGATAACGCTCGTTGCCCGATGAGGGTGATCAGACTTCCACCGTGAGGACCTGGCGACCGCGATACATCCCATTCCTGGGATTTACACGATGGGGGCGGAACGCGGAACCGTCGGTCGGATCGCGAGCGAGTTCGGGAGCCTTGAAGGCGTTGGCTGCGCGGCGATTGGCGCTGCGACGTTTGGACTGCTTGCGTTTCGGATTGGCCATGTTCGGAAAAGTTGAGTGGACCGGACGCAGGGGCTAAGCTGCGTCAGGAAACAGATTAAAGGGTAAACGATATGGGGTGCGGGCCGGACGCGTCAAGCGATGTTTCAACCCGTGCACGTGAGCGCAGCGCGGAGGGAGGCGACAGAAAAAACAGGCGCGTCTTTAGACGCGCCCGAAACTCACTGCTGAAGGGGGAGGACGGAGGATTAATGCGAACCATCCGTTCGGACGGTTTCAGCCTTTTTTGCTTCCGTAGTTGTCGCGGTTGCCACCGGCTTGTCGTCGTCCTGATCCTCGCTGGAGGCCTTCTTGAATTCCTTGATGGACTTGCCCAGCCCCTTGGCCAGTTCAGGAAGCTTCTTGGCTCCGAACAAAAGAAGAACGACGGCGAGGATGAGAAGGATCTCCATGCCTCCGAGGCCGAACGCACCGAGTACGAGCGGTGAAAAATTCATGCCGAGACAATAGCCGCAAGGCGGGTTCTGTAAAGGTCAAAGGACCGATACCCAATGAATCCTTGCAGGCGTTTTACTTTCCCGAGCCGGGCGGCCTTGATGAACGATCACTTGCCGCTGTTCGCTGGTCCGATGAATGTCATCCGTGCAAACAGCTCGAGCAGGCGCTTTCTGAGAAGCTCGTCCTCCTCCGCGACCGTCTTGTTGTAACTCAGGCGCTGAACCGCCCGCTCCGCGAGTTCGATGCTCAGGACATAGACAAATCCGTCGCGCATCAGGGTAAGGTTGCCGCGTTTTGCGACCAGAGGTTCATTCGTTTCGGTGTAGCTCGGGCGGTTCCGAAACATAGTGCCGCCTGGCAGGAGGTTGTAGGTGAGCAGCGTGCCGGATTCCATCGACGGGATGTACTTGGCACTTTCCACCCGGGAACCGGGAAAACGCTCCTGGAAATCCCTTTGAACATACTCGGTGAAGAACCAGATCAGGTATTCCTTGCGACCGCGCGTTTCAAACTCCCAGCGCTGCGTTGCATCCATCTTGAAACAAGCGATGCTTGCATGGGTGTTGAAATCGTCCTCGAACGTCACGACGTCCGGGGTGTCGACCACCTTCCCGCCGAGTTCCGAAAGAACGGGGATTGCGATCTTGTAAGACCCGGAGGGAGCGAAGTAGGTGGTGCCCTCAATTCGGCCGGCCAGGACACCCTGGGCCGGGAGCATCGAAGCTCCCGTCAGGCCAAGTGCTGCAAGTAGAAGCGCGCGCATCATGATACAAAAGATTCGAGTGTGCATCACTGTGACCTGATTTCAAGCAGACGGTTGCACCAGATTCTGCCATGCCTGGATCGGAATTTCCTCCGGACGTGCGCGCGGGGTGAGACCGTGAGTCGCGAGAACTCCCAACCAGGCCGATCCATTGTCCGGAAGTCGATCGCGAATCAATGAGCCGATCTGCTTCCGTCGCTGCTGGAAGAGTCCACGGATCAAATCCCGGACGCCTTGAGGAAAGACAATCGGCTCGGGCCTTCGCACGAGGTGGAGGAGAAAGGAGTCGACCTCGGGTCGCGGATGAAAGCAGGCGGACGACACGGCGTGACCCGGTGCCATTGAAAAGGCGGACTGGAGAAAAATGGAAATGGCACCGAATGCCTTGGTCCCCGGCTTTGCTGCATATCGTTCAGCGGCTTCGCGCTGCAGCATGAGCACCATGCGCTGGGGAAGTGCGCCGCTGAGCACGGCGTCCATCCATGGAGTTGAAATGGCGTAGGGCAGATTGGCCACCACCTTGAATGGCTCGGTGCTGCGGGGTGCGGACAGGCCGGCCAGCGGAAGCTCAACCGCGTCGCCAAGAACCAGATGAAGTGTTCGCGGAAATCTCGGGGCAAGGGTTTCCTCGAGAAACTGGTGCAGGCGGGGATCGCGTTCGACCGCCCACACCTCGGCTCCCGCCTCCAGAAGCGCCGTGGTGAGCGTGCCGAGCCCGGGGCCGACTTCGACAATGCCGTCGCCAGGTGAGACGGCAGCAAGCTCGAGCGATTTTCGCACGATGTTTCCATCGACAAGAAAGTTCTGCCCCAGCGCCCGTTTGGGGTAGTGTCCAAGTTGCGCGAGCAACGATCGCGTTGACGAGGGGGAAAGGGCCATCAGTTCGCGCGGAATCCGGCGATCACGGCGGCGGGATCGGTCGCCTTCATGAGCGCCTCGCCGCAAAGGATGGCGTGCGCACCCGCCTTCCTGACTCGGGCTGCATCGGCTCCGGTGAAAATGCCGCTTTCGCTGACGGCGATGATCCCGCTTGGAAATTGCGGGATCAGTCTTTCGCTCAGTGCGAGATCCGTCTTGAACACCGCGAGGTCGCGATTGTTCACACCGATGATCCGGGCACCGTGGCGCGTGGCGCGCTCAAGTTCACCCTGCGCATGGATTTCGAAGAGTGAATCGAGTCCCGCCGCGTTGGCGGATTCGAAAAGGAGGGAGATTTCACTGTCATCCAGCGCGCGAACGATGATCAGGATGGCGCTGGCACCGGCTTTCCGGGCCTCAAGTATTTGAATCGGGTGCACCATGAAGTCCTTGCGCAGGCAGGGGAGGGCGGGGCCTACTTCGCGGAAACGAGTGGTGACGGAGGCCAGGTCGTCAATGGTCCCTCCAAAGTAGCGTTCGTCCGTCAGGATCGAAAGGGCGCTGGCCCCGGCGGCACGATAGCGCAGCGCCTGCGCCACGGACGACACTCCTGCCGCGATTTCCCCGGCGGAGGGAGAGCGCCGCTTGATTTCAGCGATGACGCCCAGTTTTCCGTCCGCTCGCCGCAGCGCATGCGAGAAGGAAGGCACCGGGGGAAGCGAAGCATGCAGGGCGCGCAGTTCGTCGAGGGAAACGGTGCGGATTGCCGGCGCGATCTCGCGTCGCTTCCAGGCCATGATCTCGGTGAGTTTGTCTGTCATGCGAACGACCGAGGAAACACAGTGGCCGGCGGAAAACGAGAATGGAGTTGCGTGGATCCCGTGATCGCCCAGGGCGGATTCATTGTCGGTGCGAGGATATCGAGGGCAGGGAGATGGCGAATTGAGGTGTGGCTGCAAGGAGGCGGTGCATTTGAGGGAGAGTGCGGCCGCGGAGCAGGGCCCAACGGAAATGAAGTGGTGTCGCGCGGCGATTCTCCTCGTCCAATCGCGAGGGCATCCTTCTCGATGGCATGAAAAAACACTCCCATCCCAATCCAGCCGTGCGTCAACCATCCCACCCTGATCACGCCGCCGCCAGCCTCTCCTTAACGCTCGCTTCGCCTCGTCGTCCTTGAACAAGCACTTCCTGCTGTTGCCCCAGCTGATAGCAAGAAAGCTCGCGCCTCCGTACTCCATCTTCGCCTTGCCAGCCATTTTCCATCCTATCGCTTTTCGAACGTACCCTCAATGCAAGAGGTAAAGACTGCCCCCTTATGCCCACCCACCCATAGGCGGCCTCCCATGTCCAAATCGACGAAATCCGAACGGCGTGCCGCCAACGTCCAGGAGTCTTGCGCGTAACGGCCAGCTGGGATGGCCGCGAGTGACCGGGGGGTGTACCACTCCCGG
>JABTUS010000005.1:300000-415240 GCA_015075305.1 Opitutaceae bacterium
TCCCACATCTGCTCGCAGTTGCCGTGATCCGCGCATACGAGCGCGCGACCATTCACAGTTTCAAGCGCCGACAGAAGCTCACCCACGCCATGATCGGTCGCTTCAACCGCCTTGATCGCCGCAGGCAGTGAACCCGTGTGACCAACCATGTCGGGATTGGCGTAATTGACGACGATCAGGCCGTACTTGCCGGAAAGTATGGCCTCGCGCGCCAGACGGGTGACCTCGACGGCGGACATCTCCGGCTGCAGATCGTAGGTTGCAACCTTGGGGCTCGGAGGACACGCGCGAACCTCTCCGGGAAACGGATCCTTGCGGTAGTTGTTGAAGAAAAAAGTGACGTGTGGATTCTTCTCGGTCTCCGCACAGCGGAACTGGGCGATGCCGGCATCCGCGACAACCTGCCCGAGAATGTTCCTCAGCGGCGGCGGCTTGGGGGAAATCACGTGCACGGGCAGCCCCGCCTCGTATTCCGTCAGCGTCGCGTAATACAGATCCAGCTTCCGTCCGCGCGCAAAACCGCTGAACGAATCGAGCACGAACGCCTTGGTCAGCTCACGCGGGCGGTCCCCGCGGTAGTTGTAGAACAGGACCGCATCGCCATCCGCAATCGGTGCAACCGGCTTTCCTTCGGAATCCACGATCCATGTGGCAGGCACAAATTCGTCCCCCTTCTGGTTTTCGGCGGCCGGATTTTCGTAATAAGCGCGAACCGCCTCGACCGCGGAACGGGCCGTGCCCTGCGACGCCTGCCCCGTCAGCATGCGGTAGGCCTTTTCAACGCGGTCCCAGCGGTTGTCGCGATCCATCGCCCAGAAGCGTCCGCAGACCGACGCCACCCTGCCAACGCCGATTTCCCGGCACTTCGCCTCCACCTGCCCGACATAGCCGGCGCCGCTCGTCGGCGGCGTATCGCGTCCATCAGTGAACCCGTGAACGAACACCTGCGTCAACCCATCCGCCTTCGCCTGCCGGAGAATGCCGTACAGGTGTTCGAGCATGCCGTGCACACCCGCATCCGAAACAATGCCCATCAGATGTAGCCGCGAGTTCCGCGATTTCACGCGCTCAACCAGGCCGCGCCAGACCGCGTTCGCGGCAAGCTGCTTTTCTGAAAAGAGCTTGTTCAGGCGCACGAGTTCCTGGTCGACGATACGTCCTGCGCCGATGTTCTCGTGGCCGACCTCACTGTTGCCCATGACCCCTGCAGGCAGGCCGACATCAAGACCGGACGCGGCCAGAAGTGTGCATGGATAGCTGGCATGCAGCCTGTCGTCCGCTGCCTTCTTTGCCATATACACGGCATTGAAGGAATTCTGCTCGGGATGAGGATTTTTTCCCCAGCCATCGCGGATGATGAGAAGGACCGGCCGGCGCGTGGTGTTCATGTGTGCGAAATAGGGTTGAAGACTCTGTCGATGATGATGCGCTGGCTCCAGCAAAAGACCGCTTCCCCGCGCAATTTTTCCTTCTTGCCAGTAAAGAACACCGGGTCACGAGCCGTTGAAGGCGGAGGCTCGGTCGAAACCACAACCACGATGACGCTGATCATACGGGACATTCTGGTGAATCCTCCGACGTGGTTTCTATCCTTCAGGGACCTGACTCTCTACTGTCACGTATTCCTGAAGTCCGACATCGTCATCGAGTCCGACGATCCCGACCTCTACTATCGCTGGATCAAGCTGCGTGGTGGCATGGATTTCGTCGAGGATTTCGTCCGCCCCGGCACGGAGGACGGGCTCCGCCTGGATGTTGAGCCAAACTATCCCCGGTCCTTGATCGTCGATCGCATCTCCCCTGAAAACGTCCACGGACTGATTGCGAGAATCCGGGGATTCCACGCCTGATCCCAGTCATTGGCGTTCGCGCCGCAACCACTGCTTCTCCACGCGGGGAAGCTCGTTTGACCTCGCTCAAAAAACCTGCCCCTTTTGAAGGCACGCATGCCTTCACGCGCCGTCCTGCTCGTCAACCTCGGTTCACCCGACTCAACCTCCGTACCCGACCTTCGCCGATACCTTGGCGAATTCCTCGGCGATGAACGGGTGATCGACCGTCCGTCGCAACCCTGGCGCGCGCTGCTGCTGCACGGGGTCATTCTCCGCAGCCGGCCAAAAAAATCGGCCCATGCCTATGAGCAGATCTGGCAGCCGGACGGCTCGCCCCTGATCATCACATCGAAGAAGGTTCAAAGCGATCTCGCGTCGGCGCTGGGCCCCGGCATTCCCGTGTATCTCGCCATGCGATACGGACAGCCTTCCATCGCGTCCGTCGTGGGACAGATGGCCGACGACGGCGTAACCGATCTTCTGCTATTTCCCCAGTATCCGCACTACGCCATGTCATCCTGGGAAACCGTGGTGGTGAAGGTCCATGAGGAGCTTGCCGCCCAGGCGCCCGGCATCCGCGTGCAAACCGTCCAGCCCTTCCATTCCGACGCCGACTACATTGACGCCCTGCACGAGGTGTCGGCCCCCTATTTTTCGCGACCGCACGATCACGTGCTGTTCTCCTACCACGGCATCCCCGAGCGGCACTTGAGGAAGGCGGACTCCTCGAAGGCGCACTGCCTGACCAAATCGGACTGCTGCACCACCTGCTCCCCGGCCCACTCAACCTGCTATCGCGCCCAGTGCCTTGCCACAACCCGCGCACTGGTGCGCCGCGCGGGGCTTTCCTCGGACCGTTATTCGGTCTCCTACCAGTCGCGGCTTGTCGGCGAACCCTGGCTCACGCCCTACACGGACTTCGAATTGAGGAGGCTCGCCGCCGAGGGGAGGAAGCGCATGCTGGTCATCACGCCGGCTTTTGTGACCGACTGTCTGGAGACCCTCGAGGAGATCGCACAGCAGGGACGGGCGGATTTCCTATCCGCGGGCGGAACCAGCTTCGAGCACATCCCCTGCCTCAATGACCAGCCCCCGTACATCCGCTTCCTCGAGAATCGCGTGCGGTCATGGATTGGAGGCGAATCGCCCGGCGACACCCATGCCCGGCAGACGGCCGCGCTTGCACGCTAGGGCATCGCTCCAATCATCCCGACATGCCTGGAACCGCTCCAATCCCCGATCCCCTTCGAGATGACCAACGGTAGTTCCGGCTCCACGACGCAGGGGAATTCCGCCCGGGTCTCGACGATCGCCCTGCTCTGGCTGGATCCTGAAGGACGTATTCGATCCGTGAATACGGCTGTCCGCGCCCTCTGGCGCGCGGATGAGGCTGCACTCGTTGACAGTTTCCTTGTCGACAGGCTTGCCTGGGAGATCACATCCACAGACCCGGACTGGAAGCAGGCACAGTGGGACGCACTCCGGTCGGCTGCATGCGGGTGCGCCGTCAGGGCGCTCGTCCAGCCGGTGGGTGGCGGTGATGCCATACCGGTGAGTCTGACACTGGAACCAGCCACAGGGGGAGGCCCAGGCTTCTTCGCCGCGGTGTCCGTCGCCGATGCCCCGGAAGCGCCCGCCCCATCTGAACCCAGCCCGCCAGTCCGCGACAACCAGCCTCCTTCCGAGACCGAACCGCCGCCCGTTCTTCCCGCATTAAAATGGCTCGCCACCGAGTCTCCCGTGGGCGTCTTCGACCTCGATTTTGATCTGGGCTATGCTCACTACTCGCCCGCATGGAAGCGCATGCTGGGCTACGAGGAGGCGGATCTGCCGGACACCTTCGAGACCTGGCGGCACCTGCTTCACGAGGACGATTCCGCCGCGGCGCCCGACCGCATCGGCGTCAACCCGGGCCATGTCACCGCGCGTTCGTTCGCGCTGGACTTCCGCATGCGCCATCGGCGCGGGCACCCTGTCTGGATGCACTGCATCGGCGTGCAGCATTTCGGGCCCGGCGGCCGCCTCGCCAGGGTGCTCGGTATCCAGTTTGACATTACGGATCGCAAGGAACTTTAGGAGGAACACCTCGTCGCCGAGGAGAGGATGCGGCATCTCACGTCCCAGGGACTGGTCGGCGCATTCGATCTCGATTTCATCAAGCGGAGCCACTGGTTTTCAACCGGCTGGCGGTCGCTTTTCGCGCAGCCGGAAATGGACCCGGCCCGCCCGAACGACCCCCTCTGGCCGCTCCTCGATGTCCTTCCGGCCGAACACGCGACGGCAGGGGCGTCATGGCTTTCGGATTACCGCGCGGGGGAAAGCCCCCTGGTCGAGGCAATCACGTTGAAGCGACAGGATGGCGTGGCGATTCCCGTCCTTCTCGGGCTCACCCGCCATTTTTCCCGCAGGCAGGATCTGCAGCGAGTCGTCGGCTTCGCCATTCCCCTCGCGGCCGACGCAACATCCATGCGCATCGGCCGCACCCTGCCACCCGTGCACCTGATCGGGCCCGCACTCGATGCGCTGACCGAGGCGCTGATAGTCGCCGATGCCTCGGGGAATGTCTCCTACCTCAACGCCCGTGCCGAAAGTCTCACGAGCCGCACGGCCCGGGGTGGAGGTATGCTGACTCTCGATCAGGCTCTGCCCTTGGTGCGGCGAAGCGACCTTCAGCCGGCGCAGGATGCGATCGCGACCATGCTCGCTTCGCCGGACCCGGAGGCAGTTTGTTTGGATCACGCCCTGGGACCCTGTCCCGATCGCACTGAACCGCTCCCGGTGGTGTGGAACGCGCGAAGGATCTGGGATGCCAGGGGACGCATCGCGGGAGTCGTTGTCGTCATTCACGATCCCCGGGAAACCTCCCTGAAGCGGGATGAGGTCATTCGCACGAATCGCATGGAGACGCTGGGGCGCCTGGCCCACGGGATTGCGTCCGACTACAACAACCTGCTCACCACGATCCTGGGCGCAATTTCCCAGGCCAGGGAGAACCGCGATCTTTCGCACCTGGCCAGCGCGGAGAAGGCCTGCCTCGAGGCTTCCGGCCTTTCCCGTCAGTTGATGATGCTCGCCAGGCCTGATCCGGCTCCGGGGCGAACGGCCTGCGCCATCGCCGATGTCGCCCACGACGCGGTCCGGCTTGCATCGAGTGGATGCACGGCGCGAATCATCCTCGATTTCCCGGACAACCTCCCTCAGGTGCAGGGCGAACGCTCCGAACTGCTTCAGGCCCTGCAGAACCTTGTTCTCAACGCCATCGAGGCGCTGCCGGAGGATCCGGCGAACGGGCTCGTCCGCCTGCGCGGCAAACCCGCTCATCTTGAGAACAACGACGTGCCGCCGCTTCCCGCCGGCGACTACGTTCAGATCGAGGTTCAGGACAATGGCTCCGGGATCGCACCGGAAACTCTCGAACACATCTTCGAGCCGTTCTTCAGCAGCCGCCCGCACCACACCGGCCTCGGCCTCGCCACGGTGCAGTCCATCGTTCGCCGCCACGGCGGGCAGGTCACGGCCAGTTCGCTTCCCAATGAAGGCGCGACCTTCACCCTGTTTCTCCCGGCGAATCCTTCCTCGGCCGAAGCTCCACCGAATCCCCGGCCGGCGCTCCGGTTTGGAACCGGACGCGTGCTCTTCATGGATGACGATCCCGCGATCAGCGCGCTCTCCGCAAGCATGCTGACCAGTCTCGACTACACCTACGATCTTGCCAGAAACGGCGAGGAGGCCCTCGCACTCTACCGACGCTACCTCAACGTAGGCCGTCCGTACGATGCCGTGATCCTGGACGTCAACATCATCGGCGGCATGGGTGGCGAGGACTGTTTTGCGGAGCTCCAGCGCATGCATCCGGATGTTCGCGCCATCATCGCCTCCGGCTATGATGATCCAAACCTCCGTGAGCGGTTCGAGGCCATGGGCTTTGCGGCCTACCTGACCAAACCCTATCGTCTCGGCGATCTCGGCCGTGCAATCCAGCACGCGCTCGGCTCGCCTGAAAACCGATTCAGTCCCGGCTAGGGAACTGGACGGGGCACAGATCGGACAATCCATCATCGTTGCTCGAGACCGGTTACAACGAAGCCAGGCGTCCGGAAGATCCTGCGCCGCATACGACAGACCGTTCCCGCAAGGATCAAGCGCCGGCGGACACCAGCACCTGCTCAATTGCCTCCTGCGCGGCGACGAACCCAAAGCTGCCTGTCACCCAGACTCCCGCGCCGAAGCCCCCTGAACAATCCATGCGCAGGCTGTCTCCCCGCCGGGGCTCGAGTCCGCAGGTGCCATCCGGATTCGGGTAGACGCGCTGCTCGCTCGACCAGACGCAGCGGATTCCAAAACTCTGCCTCCCGGTCTTCTCTCCCGGCGCATACCCATGTTCCCGGCGCAGCCGCCTGCGCACCTGCCGCAGGAGTTCGTCGCCGAATGCATCCCCCAGGTCACCCCGCTGGATCAGTCGCGCATCCTTCCTGCCTCCGGCGCCCCCGATTGTGACTACCGGCAGCCCGCGCGCCCGGGCCATGGCGATGAGCAGGCACTTGTTCTCAAGGTGATCAATCGCATCGATGACACAGTTGAAACTGCCGGCGAGCAGTCTCTGCGCACTGGATGACGTGAAAAACTCGCCGATGGCGAGAACCTCGCAGGCGGGGTTGATCCGACGCACGCGTTCGGCCAGCACGTCCACCTTCGGCCGGCCAACGGTCTCTTCAAGGGCGGGCAACTGGCGATTCGTGTTCGTGATGCAGACGTCATCGAGATCGATGAGCGTCAACCTGCCGATGCCGCTTCTTGCAAGCGCCTCAACAGCCCACGAGCCCACTCCGCCGATCCCGACCACGGCGACATGCGACTGCTGCAGCCGCTGCAATGCGCGCAC
Organism: Opitutaceae bacterium; assembly: GCA_015075305.1. Lineage (NCBI taxonomy): Bacteria > Pseudomonadati > Verrucomicrobiota > Opitutia > Opitutales > Opitutaceae > Opitutaceae bacterium. The sequence continues at coordinate 306,715 of JABTUS010000005.1, forward strand.
GCCCAGCAGGCGCGCCACTCCCCCAAACCGGTCCATATAGGCGGAATCCATTGTCACTGCTCCTCCAGAAGGGAGGCCACCGCAGCCACCGCATGCCTCAGCCGCGCCGCGCCTTCACCCGATATCTCCACGTAGCGCAGCCCGCGATCCTCCAGCGTCCGACGCCACAGCCGCATGCAGGCGGCGCGATCCTTTTCATCTGGAAACGAACGCTGGGGATCCGGCTCAAACGGCATGTCGGTCAGGCACAGCAGGTAGATCGCATAGCTGCGACACCGAAGCTCGGAAGCCTCGCGCACCCACGCCGCGCAGGCGCCAGGGAAGAGAAGGTCGGCCCAGAGCACGTTCGTGAGAAGCTCAGTGTCACAAAACACCACGCGCGAAGCCCGTGCAGCGGCTTCCTCCTCGCTCGCAATCTGTCCGCGGGCGATTTCCTCAAGATCCGCCGCCATCACGCTCCCGCCATGATGGTCCCAGAACTCGCGCACGTACTCCGCCGACCAGGGTTCGCCAAAATGCCGGGCAAGATCCTCTGCAAGCCTGGATTTCCCGGTGGACTCAGGACCAAAGATCGCCACGCGAATCGGGAGGCGCTTCATGATTTCTGCGCACGAGCGTGCCTTCCCCACGCCACATGGCCCGCGATCGCAAGTCCAAGAAAAACACCATACAGGACAGCCGTGAAATGGAGATGCTTCGCGGAATAGACCCCGATCGCCACGGCATTGACCGCAATCCAGACTGACCAGTTCTCGATCTTCTTCCGCGCCTGCATCCACTGGGCAATCATGCTGAACACCAGAATGAACGCGTCCCAATGCGGCAGCGCCGCGTCGGTGTGACGTCGCATGAATTCGCCCCACGCCAGGGATGCCGCAACCCCCAGAACCAGGCAGCCAACCCTGCCCGTCGTGGTGAGTGATGTGACCGGCAGCTCATGCCGGACCCTTCCGTCGCGAATCCCCTTCCACCACTGCCACCATCCGTAGAGGAGCAGGATGAAGAATATGATCTGGAGTATGGCATCCGAATACAGTCTCGCGGCATGAAACACCCAGCAATAGACGGCCACCTGCAGCAGTCCCACCGGCCATGCCAGCAACTGCTGCCTGATCATCAGGACTACGCCGACGACCCCCAGGATGGCACCCAAGGCCTCCCACGCGGAGAATGTCCATCCGTTCATCCGCGGATCACGGCGATCGTTCCAGCCGGCGGGGCGAACAGCCCGGTTGAACTTCGGGGAAAGTCGTCATTCCGTTGTTCCGGCGACATGCGCCTCCATTGATTCCCGCGTGATCTTGTGCCGGGCGCCACAGCGCGGACAATGCATTTCAAGCACCTCGCCTCCGGCAAACAACGCCTCGGGGTCGCTCCGGAACGCGGAATCCAGGACTTCCATCATCCGGGACTGATTGCAGCCGCAGTGCCAGCGGAAGATCCGTCGCTCGAGCAGCGAGAGCGTCTCCGATGCAGTCAGATCCCTGACCTGCTCCGTCGTGAGGGCGTCAAGCCATTCGACATCACAATCGGGATGCTCCACGACAAGGCAGAATTCCTCCTCATTGACCTGAAAAAAACGGCCGCGGCGCTGCTCGCTTTTCTCATAAAAGCGCTCCGCCGCAACCAGGGGGTCGGCGCCGGAAAAGCCGACGGCGCTTCGACGCGGCGGCTCTCCGTCACGCACGACATCGCAGTAAAAAACCGGCTCGGGCAGCTCCTTCACGTTTTCATCGAAGACACGGCCCGTGACACTGCCATCGTGGTTGTCGCCCGTGATGAAAAGATTCACCAGCGGACTCTGAAAATTGATCGTCCACGCAATGGTTTCGTTCCATGGCCGCGAGGCGGCATGAAGCACAAAACCCGCCAGCGCACGCTTGAACATGCGGTCATGCACTGGATCCACCCGGATCGACTGATCCGAAAGGTGAAGGTAGTAGTCGACGTACAACTGGCTGAAATCCGCGCGCGCCAGCAGCACGTTGCGCTTGCGCACGAAATGGGTGCGCACCTCCAATCCGGGATCCGCGGCATTGACTGGATTCGATTCAGGCATCGTCGATCAAGCAATGGAGCTCCCGGAGCTTTGTCGAATCAAAGCACCAGGATTCCCCTCCTCGATCGGTCCGCCTCAGGCTCAGGTCGGCGCCGGCGGTGGATTCACGTGCGACACCTGGATGCTGGTCACGGCGAGCTGAATCGCGGGCACCTTGGCGAGTTCCTCGATAAGACGGAGTTCTATGCGGTCGCGCAGAGTCGATGCGTTGCGGAAATGCGCCACGTAAAAGAGCGCAAATATCACATCGTTGCCGGTGATGGCCGAGGTCACGCGGGGCTCGTAGGCCGCATCAGCAACGCCATAGCGCCGGCGCATACGCTGCGACGCCGTGCGCGCCGCGGCGAATTCCGCGGCAGTCTCCTCGGCAAGCACGCGTTGAAACAGGGCTCCGGCCTTTGGCGCGCTGTCAAAGGAGACTGTGACATTGAGCCTTCCCCAGACGTAGGGATGCCCATGGCTGTAATTGAAAATCTTCGTCCTGAAGATGAAATTGTTCGGAACCAGCACCACCCGCCCGGTCGGTTCGTCGCATCCCATCCAGCCATTCACCTCGAGCAGGGTCGTCCGAAGGAGCTGGATGTCGATCACGTCGCCGCAGCAGTCATCCACCTGAAGCCGGTCGCCGATTCCAAACTTCGATCCAATCATGATGACCACCCAGCCGAAGGCCGACGCGCACGCATCCTGAAGCGAAATCACCAGCGCCGCACTCACGATCCCCATTGTCGCCGCAACCATGGACAGATCATCGAAAAGAAAGCTGGCGATAGTCCCCACCGCTATGACGACCATGACATATCGCGTCAGTCGGCGCGCAAGGAACAGGCTCTCATTCTTGTAGACGAACGGCAGGGCCAGCAGCGACACCACCAGATAGAATCCCACGAATCCCACCAGCGTGAGCACCGGCCAGCGCAGCCGCGCAAGGTAGGCCCCGGTATCGGCTTTGAACTGGTCCTCCGCGACCGCGAGATTCAGGGAGTCGAGCGTGCGCTGCCTCTCAAGCAGATCCTTGGAGTCCTTGAGCGCCTCGACCTGGGCGGTGACAAAAGTCAGTCGCTCGGCAATCGCCTTCTTCTGGTTCTTCTGGGCGGCAAGCAGCCGCTCAACCTTTGGATTGCTTGAGAAAAAGCCGGTCTGCTTGTCCAGCAGGGCAACCTCCTCGTCAAACTTGGCGAGCTTCTGCTGCCCAAGCGCCAGCGCGCTTTCGCTGAGCTGCAGATTCTGGCCCAGATTGGAAAAGAGCGGCGAAAGCCGGTCGCCGGACTTTCGCGCCTCCGTCAGATAGTTGTAGCTTTCGTACAGCGCGCGCAGAGTGGGCTTCGCGCTCCGTTCGATCGTCTTGATGCGTTCGCGCAGCTGGTCCGCCTGCCGTGCAAGATCCACTCCGAATTCGGCGGCCTCACGCTGCAGCGCAAGCGCCCGCAGTTCCTCGCCGCGCGTATAAATCTGCTCGGAAATGTCAGCTTCGCGCGCGGGATCCGGCTCGGCGCGCGACTTCATGGCGGCCAGTTGGGCTGAAAGCGCATCCCGTGCCTCGCTGACAGCCTTCCGGCGGGTGATCAGGTCGCTCACCTTCTTTTCGGCATCCTCGGCTGTCAGATCGACTCCCCTCAGCTCCTCCCGCAACGCACCCAGCGGACTTGTGTAGGTCTTCTTCCCAAGGGCCTTCTGGCGGGTCTCGATCGAAAGACGGTCCTCAAGGATCTTCAGTTCCTCGCGAAGGCGCTGCAGCTTGACCTCAAGCTTCGTCTTCTCGGATGCGTTCTTCGCGGCCTGGACCACGCCATCCATCGCCTGAACCTGCTCCTTCAATTCGGCAATGCGATCCTCATCGCGCATCTGGGCCTTGGCTGCCGAACAAATCACCAACGCAACGGCAACACCGAGAACCTGGAGATGGACCGGAAAAATGCTGGGGCGGGTCACGCTGCAGAAGCACAGCCGCAAATTCGCAAAAGGACAAGAACAGAGGCGACTCCGCACTCGGCCGCCTACACCCGTGTCCTCCTCATTTCCTTCGATTGGTCAGAAATCGCGTCAATGCGATGAGAAACTCCGTATCGCCTTCAACCCCCCGCCACGCATCCTCTGCGGCGGCGGAAGCCTCCCCCGCCAGCGCCTTCGCCCGTTCCAGCCCATAGAGTCGGACATAGGTCGCCTTGCCCGCCCGGGCATCCTTTCCGGCAGTCTTTCCAATCGTGGCCGTATCGGATGTGGCGTCCAGGACATCGTCAACAATCTGGAAAGCCAGTCCCAGGTGTCTGCCGGCCTCGCGAATCCGCTCGATCCGGGAGGGTGTCGCTCCCCCAAGGCTCGCACCCATCACGAGCGCAGCCTCGAACATTGCAGCGGTCTTGTTGAGATGAATGAACTGCAGCGCATCGCCGTCGATGCGGTCCTGATTTTCAGCCATCAAGTCCTCGATCTGGCCGCCAATCAGCCGTTCGCTGCCAGCCGCCTCCGCCAGCGTTTTGACCAAGGTCAGCGCAAGCTTGGGATCATTGCCGTACGAAGAAGCGAGCAGAAAAAATGAATGCGTCAGCAACGCATCTCCGGAGAGGAGTGCGGTCGCCTCGTCGTAGGCACGGTGAGCCGTGGGTCGTCCGCGGCGCAGATCGTCATTATCCATGCACGGAAGATCGTCGTGGATAAGGGAATAGGTGTGCACACATTCGGCCGCCACCGCCGCCGGCACCGGATCCCAGCGACCGGATGGATCGCATAGTTCGGCGGCGGCGAGAACCAGAATGGGCCTCAAGCGCTTGCCTCCGGATTCAAGGCTGTACCGCATGGCCTCGTGCAGGCGAACGGGCCGCGCCGATGCACGCGGAACGTGCAGATCAATACCCGTTTCCACCCGCGATGCCATAACGCTGAATTTGGTTGTGAAGTCCATGGACAAGAAGCCACCCTCCTGACACGTTACCCGCCGAAATGCCGACGCTAGAACTCGTTTGCAAACGCCTTTTCAGCGACAAGTCATGGTTCGCCAAATGCCTGCTTGGGGCGATCCTGATGCTAATACCCATAGCGCACTTCTTTGCATTCGGATATCTTTATGAGATGATCGCAAACGCACGCCGGGGCGAATCGTTTTCATGGCCCGCCTGGGACAACTGGCGGCGGTTGTTCTCCCAAGGCGTCGCCGCTTTCATCATATTTGCAGTACTGACAATCCTGCCGATTCTCCTCTGCTGGATCCTGACATGGCCACTGCGCTGGATGGCCTACGGTGTGATCATCTATGTGCCGATAATTCCGGCCATCATGCTCGCCGGCCCACTCACCGCCGCCGGAATCTACCGGTACCAGAAAAGGGAGGACTATCGCGATGCCTTCCGAATTTATGTGCTGGGCGCCATGCTTCGCTCGAGTCGTGCGCGATTCATCATACCGACACTGGCGTTGATCGGATTTCTGGCCGCCGGCTATCCCTTGATGACGTTCACCGTCTTCGCTGGGCTGGCTGGAAGCTTCACCTACTACGCCGCCTATTACCGCTTCGTGGAAGAATCTCGCAAATCTCAGCCCCGTTCAATGTGATCGCCGCAAGCACCCATCATGGAAATTAGAAATCAGCGAGCCATCCATGGCCCCGGCTGGACGGAGGTTATTCTGGGAATTGGCCTGAGCCTGCTCGCGGGCGTCGCCCTCGGATTCGTCTGGCTCGTTTTCAAGCCGGTGGTTGTCGCGAAGGAATTGTCTGAAACGGCTCCACCCGGCTCAGTGTTCTACTATCCGGGTGCCACAGGCTCCTCCGCATCGCGGGCGTGGATGCGCAAGCGCCAGATCCTCGTGGAGGGACAGTCCGGCAGCTTCCAGTTGACGGAGGAGGAGCTGAACGCCTGGGCAGCCGATGCCTTCAAGCCACCGTCGGACGAAAGTTCCGCTCTCATCGTCCCAGGCAAGATCAATTTCCGCGTGGCGGACGGCACCCTTCAAATCGCGGCGCCCACCACGGTGAATTTTCTCGGAGTCGCCTTGCCTGTCATCATTCAGGCGCGCGGGGTCTTCGAGCGCAGCGCGGGCACTTTCATCTACCAGCCGCACGAACTCTTCCTCGGCTCCCTCGCGACACACCGAGTCCCCGGCCTCGCCCCGCGGGTGCTGCATTACATCGCCGAATCCCATCCGCTTCCTCAGGACGTTCTTGATGGCTGGAGAAAACTTTCGGCGGCCTCCATCGAGGGAAGACAGCTTCAGCTCACTCTTCCCTGAGCTTCGGCAGCACCTCGCATCCCGCCGGACGACTGTCGCTTCAGACGCTGGCAAGCAGGCGTTCAAGGTCCACGTGATCGAGCACCATTTGCTTGATCACGGGAAACTTGTCGGTGTCTTCCGGCAGCGTCTTGACGGTCATTCCCTGAATCTTCGAGGTGATGGTGAAGCATTCCTCATTCGCCAGAATCACCGGAATCTCGGTCTGCCTGAGAAGATCCAGGAGCGTCGAATGCGGCGCGATGTCATTCGTGAGAACGAGTCCCGCGATTGCACGCCGTCCCGCGATCCTTCCGCTCAGCAGAGCGGCAAGGATGATGTCCTCCCTGTCGCCGGGGGTGATCACCAGCGTGCCCGGCTCCATGTTGTCGATGATTCCCTTGGCGGTGCCTGCGCCAATGATCACGTTCTTGATCCGATTCACCGACCTTGACGCCGGCGCATTGAGCCATTGTCCACCGATCTCCTCGGCCACCTGGGTGAGGTTCGGGGAGGTGAGCAGATTCTGCTTCGGAATGATGCCGAGCAGCGGCACTCCAAAACGCGCCAGTCCCTTGCCCGCATACTCGGCGACGAGCGGAATTTTCTCCGTCTCCACCTTGTTGAGTATCACGCCGACAACCTCCACGCCTTCGCGATCGAAAAGCGCCTTGTTGATGGCAATTTCGTCGATCGGCCGTCCGATTCCGCCAGGAGTGATCATCAGCGCCCTGGCTCGAAGCATCTTTGCCACGCGGGCGTTCGAAAGATCAAACACGCTGCCCACCCCGGCGTGTCCGGTACCCTCGATCAGCGTGAAGTCCTTTTCCCACGACACCCGGTCGAAGGCCCGGCAGATCCGGTCCTGAAGTTCGGCCAGCATTGGTTCCGGATCCTTCAGAAACCTCCGCGTAAACGTGCCGTCGACGGCGACGGGGCTCATGCTCTCGATCGGCACGTGCACGTCGTAGATCGTGTCGAGAAGCACGGAGTCCTCATCGATCTGATGCCCTTTGACCGTGACGAACCTCTGGCCGATCGGCTTGATGAATCCCACGCGGGGATAGATGCCCTGCATCGCCGCATAGAGACCCAGGCAGGTTGTTGTCTTGCCGTCATTCATCCGGGTGGCTGCGACAAACAGTCGTTTTGTCACCGTGTTGGTCGGCGCCGTCTGCAATGGCAGCGGCGGAGCCGTGAAGGGATTCCGCACTTCGGCCGCCGGGCGGGTCGCCGAATTGTCCGCCGCTGCGGGCACCGCGGGATTCGCGCGTGATTCAGGAGTTGCCATGGAGTAGGCGCCGGTCAATGGCCTGACAGCCGACAATCGCAGCCGCACCGAAAACATCATGGGCGCTGGCCCCGCGGCTGATTTCCGCGGCCGGCCGGCTCAGGCCCGTGATGATCTGACCGAATGCATTTCCGCCAGCCAGGCTCTGGACAAGCTTGAATGCAATGTTGCCGGAGTTCAGATCGGGAAAAATGAGGACATTGGCGCGTCCGGCAACGGGTCCGGTGACGCCCTTCATGGCGGCCGCTGTGCTTTCAAGCGCGGCGTCAGCCTGCAATTCCCCGTCGATCTCCATCGCAAGCGCCGCGGCCGCCGCCTTGCGTCTGGCCAGTTCAGTCGCCTCACGCATCTTCACGACTGAAGCCTGCTGCGAAGTGCCGTGGGACGCCCAGCTCAGCATGGCGACACGCGGAAGATCATTGGTGAGATGACGCGCAATCACCGCCGTCGAAATGGCTATGTCCGCCAGTTGCTCGGCGGTCGGCTCCGGAATTACCCCGCAGTCCGCAAGGAACAAGGTGCCATCGCTGCCCACCTGTTTTTCCTCGAAATCGAGTATCATGAGCGAGGACGCCGTCTGCACATGCTCGAGCCTCGGAATGATCTGAAACATCGGGCGCAGCGCGCTGGATGCGCTGACCGTGGCGCCTGAAACGAGGGCGTCCACCTGCCCGGCCACGAGCATCATCGTGCCGAAATAGCTGGTGTCGAGCATCAGTCGCTTCGCCACCTCAAGCGTCATGCCCTTCGCACGGCGCAGGTTTTCGAACTGAGCGGCAAAGGAACCGAGATCCTCGCTCCTTTCGGGGTCAATAATGCGCATGCCCTGAAGGTTCAGATCAAGGCGCGCGGCAGACTCCTTGATCGCCGTTCTCCCTCCAAGAAGAACTGGCGCACCCATCCGCCGGGTCACCCACTGACGGGCCGCTTGCAGGACCCGCGGGTCGTTGCCCTCCGTAAACACCACCCGCTTGGGATGGCGCTGGAGTCGGTCGATCAACGTGGGAAGTAGCGGCATGTCGATGCTTCACGCTGCGTGCTGGCATCTGAAGCGTCAATGTCCGAGGCGGGCCGGACGTGGTTCAACCCTCACTCCGGAATTGCTAACGCCGCTTCCCCTGCTGACAAAGGGTTGTTGTCCAAGAATCTCAAGAACATCGGGCTGGTTTCTGTCCTGACAATGGTCTCGCGCGTGCTGGGCCTGATGCGGGACTCCCTCATCGCCGCCGTTTTCGGGACATCAGCACTCGCCAGCGCGTTTACCACCGCATTCACCCTGCCCAACCTCTTCCGCCGGCTGCTCGGTGAAGGCGCGTTGACGGCCGCGTTCGTTCCAACCCTGCATGAGGAACTCGGCGAGCGCCAGCATGCCGGCGCATTTCAACTGCTCAGTCAGGTCTTCACCTGGCTGCTTGTCGCCACGACAGGCATCGTAACACTGTCGATTGTCGTCCTGCTCGCGGCAACAGAGGCCGCACAGCACAGTCATGGCTGGGGCGCCCGCCCGGAAACCGTCGCCCGCTGGCTTCTGGCCGCCGAGCTGGCCATCTGGCTCTTTCCGTACCTCATCCTCGTGTGCGCGGCCGCCGCACTGGGCGCGGCGCTCCAGACCCTGCAGCGCTTTCTCGAACCCGCCCTCTCCCCCATCTGGCTCAACCTGTCCATCCTCGCGCTGCTCGGGGCGGCCGTGACGTTTGGATGGGGCGACGGGGATCCAGGCAGGATGCGCTGGCTCTGCATGGGTGTGCTCCTCGGCGGCGCGTTCCAAATGCTTGTGCCCGGCGTCGCCCTGATGCGGCTCGGCTGGCGGCCGCGTTTTGACCTGCGGTTGAGCCCGCGCGTAAACGCAATCGCACGATTGATGGCACCCACCTTGTTTGGATCGGCCATCTATCTCGTGAACATGGCCGTCTCACGATTCATTGGACTCTCGCTCGATGATGCGTCCGCGACCGTGCTCAACCTGGCCTCCCGCCTGATGGAGCTTCCGATCGGACTCTTCGCCGTCGCGGTCACCACCGTGATCTTTCCGCTCATCTCGCGTTACGCATCGCTTGGCGACTGGACCGGCATGGCGACCGCCTATGGCAAGGGCATGCGGCTCATACTGGTGATGAACATCCCCGCAGCCGCCGGCCTGGCGCTGCTCGCCACCCCGATCGTGCGCCTGCTCTTTCAGCGCGGGGAATTCTCCGCGAGCGACACCGCGCTGACGATGCCGGTGGTCGCGGTCTATGCTCTCGGCCTCCCCTTTTTCTCCTTCGTCAATCTGCTCCTGCGCGCGTTCTACGCACAGAAGGACACGCTCACTCCGGTCAACGCAGCGTTCTTCAGCTTTCTGATCAATCTCGCGCTCAGCCTGCTGCTGATGCACCGGCTGGGGACGATCGGCCTCGCGCTGGCCGGCAATCTGGCGGTCGTGTTCCAGGCTGTCTACCTGCAGCACCGGCTTTCACGCCGCAGGCATGAGCTTCGTTTCGCCCCGATGGCCCCGGATCTCCTCAAGATTCTGGTCGCCACGGCAATCATGAGCGCCGCGGTCTACGGCGCCCACCACGTCTCGATGCGATACCTCTCAACCCGCACGCTGCACGACGTTGTTCGGATCGGGGCAATCATCGCCATCGGCGTGACCGTCTATGGATTCGCCATTGCATCAATGCGGATCGAGGGCTCGACCGGACTGCTGCGGCTCCTGGTGCGCAGGAGGGAGGCTCCGCCTTCGGCCTGAGGCGTGCCCGGAATCGTTTCGTCATGAGACTGAAGGTCGACTGGTTTCTGGGCGGCATGGCCGCCGCGGTGGCGCTGGCCTGGATTTTTCCGGATCCGGGCGCCCGTGGGGGCTGGCTGTATCCGGAAATCCTTACAAAGGCCGGCATCGCCCTGATCTTTCTGCTTCACGGGCTCACCCTGTCCTTCGCATCGCTGAAGGCGGGTACCGTCCAGTGGCGGCTGCATCTCGTTGTTCAGATCACCACATTCTTAGTCTTTCCGCTCATCGGGCTGGCAACCCTGTGGGCCGTCGGCGGACGGCTTTCGCCCGCATTGAGAACGGGCGTGTTTTTTCTGTGCGCCCTGCCCTCGACCGTGTCCTCCTCCGTCGCGATGACCGCGGTCGCAAGGGGCAATGTCGCGGGTGCCGTTTTCAATGCAACTCTCTCGAGCCTGATCGGCATTTTTGTCACTCCCCTTTGGATCGGACTCCTGCTGACGACCGGCGGGCAGCGGCTGCGGCTCGGCACCGTGATTCTCGATCTGATCATCTGGCTGCTGCTCCCCCTTGTGCTGGGCCAGTGCCTGCGGCCGTTCCTCGGCGAACTTGCCGCGCGGTACAGAAGATACATCAGCCTCGTTGATCGCCTCACCATCCTGCTTCTTGTCTACACATCCTTCTGTGATTCCATGAAGCAGGGCGTCTGGACAAATCAAGGCGCCGGCATGATCGCCGGGATTGCCCTCGGATCGTGCGCACTGTTCGCGCTCGTCATGAGTCTCGTCAACGCCGTCTCGAGAGCTCTCCATTTCTCGGAGGAAGACCGTATTGCGGCGATCTTCTGCGGATCAAAGAAGACTCTCGCATCAGGAGTGCCCATGGCGCAGTTGATCTTCGGAAGCCATCCGGGAATCGGACTGATCCTGCTGCCCATAATGGTCTATCACCAGTTGCAGCTCATAATTTGCGCTTCACTGGCGGGGAAATGGGGCGGACGCTCATCCAATTCGGGGTCCTGAGTATTTCACGGCCTCGTCGACTTCTCAGGAAATCTGAGCAGCATCGCACAAGCGCATCGCACTCTCCCGCGCCTTTCATCGCCCTCATGTCCATTCTCTTTCAACCGCTCCAACTGGGTGCCCTGAGGCTTCCCCATCGCATCATCATGTCGCCGCTCACGCGCTGCCGCGCCGCGGCGGGTCGTGTTCCGAACCGGATGAATGCGGAATATTACACGCAGCGGGCGTCGGCGGCCCTCATCATCACGGAGGCCACTTCGGTCGATCCCATGGGCGTGGGCTACCCGGACACTCCCGGCATCTGGAGCGACGAACAGGTGGAGGGCTGGCGGATCGTCACCCGTGAAGTCCATGCCGCCGGCGGCAGAATCATGCTGCAGCTCTGGCACGTGGGGCGTGTGTCCGACCCTAGCCTCATTGGCGGAGCCACGCCCGTCGCTCCGAGCGCGATTGCCGCACCGGGACAAGTCAGCCTGCTCCGGCCGCACCGGCCATACGTGACACCGCGCGCCCTGGCTCGCGACGAGATCCCTGCGATAGTCTCCGCGTACAAAAAAGGGGCGGAAAACGCCCTGCGCGCTGGATTCGACGGCGTGGAACTCCACGGTGCCAATGGCTACCTGCTCGATCAGTTTCTCCAGTCGGCTTCGAATCAAAGAACCGATGCCTACGGCGGAAGTGTCCGGAATCGCGCTCGCCTTCCGCTCGAAGTCACCGACGCCGTGCTCTCGGTCTGGCCCGCCGACCGGGTCGGCTATCATCTTGCGCCTCGTGGAAACAGTCACGGCATGGGTGATGCCAATCCTGCCGAAACATTCGGTTACCTTTCAGAAGAATTGGGAAAGCGGAAACTCGCCTTTCTCTGCGTGCGCGAAAGCCTGTCCGAACCCAGGCTCGCACCCGCGTTGAAAAAGGCGTTTGGCGGCCCGCTGATCGCGAACGACGGTTTCACCCAGGTCACAGCGACCGCCGAGATCGACGCCGGTAATGCGGACGCCGTGGCCTGGGGGCGGCTCTTCATCTCCAACCCGGATCTTCCCCGGCGCATGCAGACGGGAGCTCCCCTGACTGCACCGCATTCGGCAACCTTCTACGTTCTGGAGGGAGACCGTCGCCGTGGATACACCGACTATCCAGCACTCGCCTCGTAGCCCGTCACCGGCGTCTTTCCACACCGCGGTTCGAAATCGAGTCGCAGGTCTCGATTTGCACCCGCTTCCTCATCTGCGCCAGATCCTCGCGCTCTCCTCGTCGCCGAGTTTCCTCCACCGGCCCGGAGCCAAACCGAGCACTTGAATGTCGAGCTCTCCAATCCTGGCTCGAAACAACCGAAGTGTCGGGTGCCCCACTGCGGCGGTCATCCGCCGCACCTGCCGGTTCTTCCCCTCCGTCAGGGTCAGTGCAATCCACGCATCGGCCACATTCCGCCTGAATCGGATCGGCGGCATTCGGGGCGGCAGATTCATCTCCGCGGCATCCAGGATGCGAACAGCGCAGGGTCGCGTCAGGTGACCCCCGATTCGAATGCCACCCGAAGCGAGTTTCTTCAACGTGGCATCGGAAGGCACGCGCTCCACCTGCACCCAGTATTCCCGCGAATGTCCCTGCGCCGGTGAAAGCAGCCGCGAGTTGAGTCCGGGCTCGTCCGTCAGGAGAAGCAGCCCCTCCGAATCCGCATCCAGTCGTCCAACCGGATGGACGTTTCCAGGAAGCCTGAACCGCGCAAGCGTATCCCATCGCGAGTTCGGCTCAGGAGTGAACTGCGACAGCACACCGTAGGGTTTGTTGAACGCAATCAGCACGGATGAGCAAGCCTGTGCGTGGACCGAATGCCGACCCCGCGCCGCGGGCGCAGGCGGGAATCCAGCAGGTCAAAACGTCGCCGCATAGCTGAAGTTCAGCGTGCGTTGCTGCCCCGGTCGCGCCAGCAGAGCGACAAGGTCGCGATCAAGCAGGTTGCGCACGCTGAGGCCGACACTCTGACTGAATCTGCTTTTCGGCCTGGACCACGAATAGCCGGCATTTGCCGTGAACAGCACATAGTCGGGAAACGCGAGAAATTCGCGGTTCCTGTCCTCGTAGCTGTAGACATAACTGCCGACGTAGGTTGATGAAAGGCCCGCCGACAGCCCCTTGAATCTTCCTTGGCCAAAAACATACCGCGCACTCAGCACGGCGGTTCGCGCAGGCAGGCGGCTGAGCTGGCGTCCGACTTCCGACGGGAGGTCCGGGGACGCAGTAGTGAGCGCGCGTGTGTAGGTGACCAGCCCGGAGAGGATCCATTGGGGCGCGGGGACATAGCGCAGATTGAGCGATGCCCCGGTGAACTGCTCCTCACCGGCGGCGACAAGCTGCGGCTGGGTGTGGTTCGCATCCGCAATGGGATCGTCGAGCAGCGGATTGCGACGGGAAATATTCTTGTTGGTGTATTGAAAACCCAGAAGCGTTGCCGTGAACGTGCGGGCATGCAGCAGCGCCTTGATTCCAGCCTCCACGCCACTCGTCGTTTCGTTTCCCTGGATCCGATTGGTGCGCGCATCAACCCGCGTGGAAGGCTCGAAGGCCGTGCTCGTGTTTGCGAACACCAGGTAGCGACCGGGCACAAGCTGGTAGTTCACTCCGCCCAGCCAGGTGAGCTCCCGGGTGCCGTCCGAGATGTGGGGAAGGGAGACTCCAGGCCGCCGGTCATCCACCTTGAGATCTACGACATCATATCGAAGACCCAGCGCCAGCACCGTGCGGCCACCGTTCAAGGCCATGCGTTCGGTGAGAACCGCCGAGGTGTAGCCTGTTGTCTCCGTGCGGTCGGCAATGATGCGACGGTAGGTGTCGGGACCGAAAACAGGACGGGAATAGTCGGGATTGAACGGGTTGAACCGCCGCACCGACTCGGGAAGCGCCGCACGCTCCGCGGCATCAAGTCCGCGATGAACACGATCGTACCCGACGCGCGACGACTCCAGTGAGGCCAGAACCTTGTGGTCCGCTCCCAGCGCATACAAACGGGCAGTCGCGTCAACCTGCCCCACAAGCACATCGACCTCCTGCTCCTGCCGCTGCGCCTCCCGCGTGCCGGCAAAAACCCCCGTGTCGAGCAGATACTCGCCCTTGGTGAAACGATCGTCCTCGATTTCACGCCGGAACCACTGCGCTCCCGCGCGCAGGCTGAGAGCCTTTGTCGGCTGCCCCTCAAACTGCACGCTCGCGCTCGCAACACGCTTGTTGATGACCGCATCGGGTCCATTGACATGGAAATAGGCGAGCGGGCGGTACGGCCCGACCACCTTGCCTGTCCGCGTGAGCCGGTATTCAGGCACGCCCGAGCCGGGATTCGCCCTGACGTCAACGTAGTCCAGTTGAATCATCGTGCTCGCCGCACGGGAATGCCGCAGGGTGACCGCACCGCTCACCGAATGCGTGCGATTGTAGGAGTACGCCTCAGGGCCCATTTTTTCCCTCAGGTTCACATCCAGCCGCTGCCACGCCCTCTTCGGAATCAGCGGGGTGTTTATCTCAAATTCGGCGTACCGATCCCGCGCACTCGTGGCGAGCAGTGACAGGCGCCTGTACGCGGTGGACCGGGGGCGGGCGGTCATCGTGTTTTCAATGCCACCGGGCGCCGCCTTCCCAAGGACTGGTGTCAGAGGCCCCTGGATTCGATCGCCTCCGCGGCCGTTGACCACCTCGGGCACGCCGCTTTGCGAAAATCCATTGCGCAGCCGAGGCGTTGGAAATCCCCGCAGATTGAGGCGCGACACCCCGGCAACGAGATCCGCAGGCGACGTGGCGGCGATCAAGCCAAGCTCCATGTTGATTTCCCCCACATTCTCAGAATCCTCCGAGTTCGACATGATCATGTCGTTTGAGAAGGGCGGTTCCGTCATCTCCGCCTCCATCGAACCCATGCCCGTGGCGTCATAGTTCATGTCCTCGCTCTCGGCTCCCACCAGTAGCGGATCCAGGCGCACGGCATTCTCTTCCGACAAGGGCACCCTTCCCCACACCCGGGTATCGGCGCATTTAAGCAGACCAAGGAGAATAAGACAGCCGATCAATCGTGCCATGGATACCGAAAATGAAGAGCGGCATCCGATGCAATGCCGAGGAGTATTTTGGGGCGACTGCAAATTTGCGGCAGGCTCCTTGCGATCGGCGAATGCGTTGCACGCAAAATCCCTGTTGACGACACCGCTTCCCGCCCTTTCCTCTCCACCCTCACAGATCTGGCAAGATAGCTCAGTTGGTAGAGCAGAGGACTGAAAATCCTTGTGTCCCCGGTTCGATTCCGGGTCTTGCCACCATCCGCCGCGCAAGGTTGTGCGGTCAATCCCGATGATGTGGGCGAAAATGGATTTCATGAGCGACGTGAATATGTAGATGCTCATGCGTGCCAAATGGTTATAAGTTTATACTCCAGACGCTCCACGGGGAACCGATTTAATCCCTTGCCCATGATCTTCCAGTTCCCAGCTCCCGTGGACGATTGCACCATTCCCTGAGGGATTCGATTGAGTTTCCTGAATTCCCAGATGCCGGTGTTACCTCGCAAAAATCCATGGCTCTTCGGTCTTCTCGCCTTCGCCGGCATGGTGGGTGCCCATTTTGCCGCCAATGCAATCGGAGGACGCCTGCAAGGGGACTCCCCGGCCGTGTCAATTGTTCCCGGCGCTCTCATTTTCGGCATTCTGGCGGCGCTGGTGATCCGGCTGGCGATCGTGCCACTGCTCGATCAAAGCCGCAAATCCGAGCGGGAGGTTTCTCTCGGAAAAGAGGAGTATTCTTCGTTGATGCGCCGTTCGAACCAAATGCGTCATGCCATCGACGAGCATGCATCTGTCGCGATAACAGATCCGAACGGCGCAATCACCGACGTCAACGACGCCTTCTGCCGCGCATCCGGCTACTCTCGTGAAGAGCTCATAGGCCAGAATCATCGCCTGTTGAATTCCGGATATCACTCCACCGAATTCTTTGCGGAATTGTGGAGAACAATAGGCAGGGGCGGCACCTGGCATGGGCATATTCGCAATCGCCGGAAGGATGGATCCTTTTATTGGGACAACTCCACCGTCGTGCCCTTTTTCGACGATGACGGGAAGATTGAAACCTATATCGCCATTCGTTATGACATCACGGCACGGCTAAAGGCGCAGCATGCGGTGAAGCAGGAGCGCGCCCTGCTGTTGAAGGTCTTCGAGTCGTCCTTTGCCGGCTACTGGGACTGGAACCCCATGGCCAATACGTTCCTCTACAGCCAGAGCTACAAACGCATGCTCGGCTACGACGATCAGGAGTTCCCCAACTCTCCGGACGAATGGAGGCGTCACTTGCATCAGGAGGACATCATCACCGCCGAAAAACTGTACAGGGAGCTCGTTGAGAGTCGGGGAGCGAAACCCTATCACGCGACCTTGCGCTTCGTCCACAAGGATGGGCGCACGGTCTGGGTGCTCGCCTCCGTGCTCATCGCTGAATGGAGCGAAACCGGCATTCCTCAACGCGTGGTGGGCTGCAACATAGACATCACCGAACAACGGGAGGCCGAGGAGACCATTCGAAAACGCAACATGGAATTGAGGGCGGCCACCGCCCGTGCCGAGAAGTTCGCCCGGGATGCACACGCGGCGGCGACGGCCAAGGCGGAGTTCCTGGCCAACATGAGCCACGAAATCCGCACGCCCATGAACGCAGTCATCGGCATGAGCGACCTGCTGCTCGACACGACGCTCGATGCCACCCAGCGCGAATTCGCGGAAACCATTCGCACGAGCGGCGACGCGCTTCTCGCAATCATCAACGACATTCTCGACTACTCCAAGATCGAGTCGGGCCACCTGGAACTGGAGAGAACACCCGTAAATCTGCGCGAGTTCGTGGAGAGCGCCATCGATCTCGCCGCCGGTCCCGCCTCGGCAAAGCGGCTGGATCTGCTGTATTGGATTGAGGATGACGTCCCCCCGTGCATCGTGGGCGACCTTACACGGCTTCGCCAGATCCTGATCAACCTGATTGGCAATGCGGTGAAATTCACCGAACGGGGTGAAATCCTCGTGACTGTAAGCCAGCGCACGACGGACAATGGCCAGCCCCGGCTTAACGTTTCGGTGCGAGACACCGGGATCGGCATCCCCCCGGACCGGCTGGACAGGCTCTTCAAATCCTTCAGTCAGGTCGACGCCTCGACCACTCGCAAGTACGGTGGCACGGGACTGGGGCTCGCCATTTCGCATCGCTTGGTCGACTTGATGTGCGGACGCATCTGGGTCGATTCGGTCGTCGGTCAGGGGACCACCTTCACGTTCGAAGTGCCACTTGAAGCCGCGCCGTTCGTTCCCGGACCGCGGGACCAGAACAACAACCATGTCCTCAAGGACCGCCGGCTCCTGATAGTGGACGACAATGCCACCAACCGCCGCATCCTTTCACTTCAGTCAAAACGCTGGGGCCTGGCTCCCGAAACCGCGAGCTCGGGTCCGGAGGCAATCCAGTGGATCGACAGCGGCAAATCGTACGACCTTGCGATCATCGATGTCCAAATGCCCGGAATGGACGGCTACGAACTGGCTCGCGAGCTCCGCAGGCGACGGACCAAGGAACAGCTCCCAATTGTTGCTCTCACCTCGCTCGGCGACTCGGGAGCCGGTTTCAAGGACCAGGGAATTGCACGGGTCCTGACGAAACCTGCAAAGGCTGCGACATTGTGCGAGGCACTGGCCAGGATTCTTGACAAGAATGCCCCCACCAATGGATCGGCTGCACCGGCAGCCAGCGGCGCGCTTCTCGCCCAGGAGTTTCCACTTCGAATCCTGCTCGCTGAAGACAATGCGGTCAATCAACGCGTCGCCTCGCTCCTCCTTGGGAAATTGGGTTACAAGATCGAGCGGGTTTCCAACGGCATTGAAGTGCTCGCAGCACTCTCAAAGCAGTCATTCGATCTCATTTTTCTCGACGTGCAAATGCCGGAGATGGATGGACTGGAATGCTCGCAGCGAATCTCGGCGCTCCACCCTGTGACAAATCGTCCGTGGATCGTGGCCATGACCGCAAATGCGATGCAAGGCGATCGGGATCGTTGCATGGAGTCGGGAATGGATGACTACATCAGCAAGCCCATCCGCCCCGCTGTTGTCGCCAAGGCGCTCGTCCGCGCCCACGGGCAATTGCAACTTCGAAGAGCCTCATCCGAGCAAGCCCTGGCGTCATCCACGCTGAGCTTCAATTGAATCCTGGCGGCACGTGCCGGAAAAAAGACTTGCGCCGGTTCCGCGCAGACATGAACTAGCCGCTCCTTCATTGGTAGGATACTCAAGTGGCCAACGAGGAGAGACTGTAAATCTCTTGGGCTTTGCCCTTCCCTGGTTCGAATCCAGGTCCTACCACCATTTCCCGCAGCTGCTTCACGAGCTGCACTCGAGCGGATTAACAATCGTTACCGCAGGCGTGCGCTGTCGCGGAATGTGGCGCATCTCTGTTTCGGACTGGCGCGCTGGCAACCCGGTTTGCGCGAGTCTGGCACCGATTCACGTAAGCGCCACACAATAGCGGTTGATCAAAACTCTCGCGAGAGACGTTCGCGCAAGCGGATACGCCGGTCCTTCGATGCGTGGCGCGGCATCGCCCGGAACCTCGAAAAGGGCAACGCACATCCTGCCCGTGAATCGCGAGGCGTAGATCAGGCCATGAAATCCTGACGGATGATCCATGACCGCCCTTCCCCATTGGTGGGTGAACCTGCGCGATCGATGCATGAGCGCCGAGGCATCCACTTTGGCGGAAGCCATTCCCGCAAAGGTGAGATTCGCCACCGCAACACTGGGAAGCCTCAGCGTGGAAAACACGCGCGCCTCCCATTCGCTCCTGGCAATGGCCACGCGCGTCCTTCTGGCAAAGAAGACGTCGCCATACACCTCCATTGTCGCGGTTTCCTCGTCGGACGCGGCGTAGAGCACGGGATACCGGCCCAAGGGGTGGGAGAACCGGTGTTCTTCGTTGAGCGTGAACCGCACCGCCCTCCCTGGAAAATGCAGTCGCCACCAACCTCTTTCCGCCAGTTTGGCATCCGCCAGTTTCAGCGAGGCCAGATCCCTCGGCGGCAGCCTGAGCGGCTTCAGTTTAGCCGACATGCGCTTTGGCGAGCGCCTTCAATCGTTTCGCATCGCCGGCGATCAGAAGATCGACAGGCGCCCTGCCGCGCAGGCTTTCCCGCGGTGTGAGGAAAAAGGTGAGCACGGCCCAGTCATCGAGACCGCTGATCTCCCTGAAGGTTTGGACAACCTCAACCAAACCCTCACGCACCCGGCCCTTCTCATCGAACTGCCATGTGGGAAACCTGACCGCCCCCTGCTTTTCCAATCGCACCCCGAACAAGCCGCCCTCCTTGGCCTTTTCGAGTATTCTGGGCTTCGAGATTCCGACTATGCGGGCGGCAATCTCGGCCGACACACATGGCCCCTGCGGCGCACGCAGCATTTCAGCCCGCGCCGCTGCACCGCGAACCAGGGCCAGAGCCACGCCTTCGTGCTCCAAGGCAGGAGAAACCGCCGGCACCAGCTCCACCAAATCATCCGCGAACGCCGCCGCTCCTTCGTTCGATTCACCCTTGAATGTCGTCACATAGTCTTCCATGACCGCTCCGAGGCGGCGGCGCATTTTCCGCCGGAGTTCATCCCGGACAATGAGCTTCTCCGTATTGAGCGCGTCTGCCTCCATGAAGCCAGCATGGGTCTTTCTGTAAGTTTGTCAACTTCGTTAAATCGTCTTAAAACTTCTGCCCGGCGTGCGCAGCATCAAAGCCTGCTCACTTGCCGCGACTCGGCTCCCGGTCTGGTGCCTCATGCGGTACGGTGGGTCCGCTGAATGGCTCGACGTGGGTCACGATGTCAGTGACGGCGGGAAAAGACGCTCTGACGGCGTCCTTGACCCTATGGCCGATCGCATGCCCCTTCTCGACGGTGATGCGCCGGTCCACCTGCACATGGACATCCATGTGATAGCCGAGGCCGCTCTTCTTCATTCTCAGCTTCTCAATCCGGCGGACGCCCTCCGTGCTTTCAGCCAGGGCCAGCACCTCCCGCACCATTTCAGGAGGCGCGGCGCCGTCCATGTTCTCATGCAGGGCGAGCTTCAGGAGCGAAAATCCGTTGTATCCGATGACCAGACATCCCAGAAGCGCCGCAATGTCATCCGCCTTCTCGTACCCCGGTCCACCGGCAAGCGAGATCGTGATTCCAAGAAACGCCAGTGCCGACGTGATCGCATCCGAACGATGATGCCAGGCGTCACCCTTGAGCGCGATGCTCGTGGTTTCCGCACTCTTCTTCAGGGCGTACCGTGAAAGGATCATTTTCGTCACCACAACGAGCAAAAGAATTGGCAGGGTGAACCAGTCCGGGGAACTGTGGCGTCCGACAAGATTCCGGGAACTTTGGATGGCGATGATCGCGCCTGCGGCAAGCAGTGCCAGCGCCGAAAACAACGCCCCGAGCTGCTCAGCCTTCCCGTGTCCGAACGGATGGTCCTCGTCGGGAGGCCTGCTCGAAATCCTCAGGGAAACCAGCACCACTGACGATGTGACGACATCGGTCAGCGATTCGATCCCGTCGGCAATCAATGCATAGGAATGACCGAGCAACCCGGCGAGGATCTTGACCGCCGCAAGCACGACGTTCACGAAAATGCTCTTCAAGGTTGTTTGAAACGCCACCGCAACCGATTGCTTCATTTTGGATCCCGCCAGGATATGCATTCCAACGACGCGGGTCAACGCAGCCCCTTGTCGACCCTCGCTGTAGCGCGCCAATGCGGGAGGCGGCTCAAGCCAGGACAGGAAGCGCAATGCCAGCCGCCTCAAAAATGCCGGTGCCAAGGAAGCGTGCGCGTCCACCGAGGCTGCGTTGAATCCGGAGGACCTCGTTCCATTTCACCATCCGTTCACTGCGGCTGAATGAGCCAACCTTGAGCTGGCCCGCATTGGTCGCCACCGCGAGGTGCGCAATGAACGCGTCCTCGGTCTCCCCCGAACGCGCCGACACCACGGGCAGCCAGCCGGCGGCCTGTGTCTGGCGGATGGCTCGGATCGTCTCGGTCACGGTGCCGATCTGGTTGAGCTTGATCAGCACGGCGTTCGCGGTCCGGGCGGAGATCCCCCGCCTGATCCTTTCGGGATGCGTCGTAAAGTGATCGTCCCCGATGAGCTGGCAGCGGTGCCCGATCGCTTCGCGCACGAGTCGCCAGCCATCCCAGTCATCCTCCGCCATCGGATCCTCGATCGATACGATCGGATACTTCTCCACCCAGTCGATCATCAGGCGTGCAAACTGCGCGGATGTGAACCGCCGTTTTTCCAAACCCAGCGAGTAGCTGTCGTCCTGAAAAAGGTCGGTGGCTGCGATGTCGAGCGAGAGCCCGACATCGCGTCCCGGAGTGTAGCCGGCCGCACGAATCGCGGCGAGCAGCGCCTCAAACACGTCCTCATTGCGGTCGAAAAGCGGCCAGTAACCGCCCTCGTCCGCCACGCCGGCGAGCCGGCCTCGCGCCCGCATGACATCGGCGGCGGCGTGAAAGACATTGTGCGTGATCTCAAGCGTCTCCTCGTAGGTGCGCGCGCGAAGCGCCACGATCATGAAATCCTGGATGTCGATGCGGCCCTGCGCGTGGCGGCCCCCGCCGAAGATCTGGACCTCGGGCAGCGGCAGCAGCGTGCTCTGGCCGCCTCCAAGCGATTCAAAAAGCGGCACACCCCGCGCGCACGCCGCAGCCTGCGCCGCAGCCATCGAAACCCCCAGCAGCGCGTTGGCGCCCAGCCGCGACTTGTTCGGCGTGCCATCCAGCGCAACGAGCGCCGCATCGAGTCCCGATTGATCGAAGACATCGCGCCCCACCACCAGACGCGCGATTTCTCCTTCAACATGCGCGATGGCTTGAAACACCGACTTCCCGCGGTAGCGATGCG
This sequence comes from Opitutaceae bacterium, assembly GCA_015075305.1. Taxonomy (NCBI): domain Bacteria; kingdom Pseudomonadati; phylum Verrucomicrobiota; class Opitutia; order Opitutales; family Opitutaceae; species Opitutaceae bacterium. Next base: position 328,951 of record JABTUS010000005.1, read on the forward strand.
GATCGCCATCACGCAGTTCGTGCGCCTCATGGCTTCCGGTCGACGCCCCGGAGGGCACGAACCCGCGGCCACTCATGCCATTTTCGAGGGTGATCTCGACCTCCACTGTGGGATGGCCGCGGCTGTCGAAGATCTGCAGGGCGTGCAGGGCGGAAATTTTCATGAGGATGCCAGGGTCAGGAGCCAGTCGGCGGTGAAGGTCTTGAGGACGGGCGTGGGAGTCACCAGACAACGCACGGCAAAGGCTGTCACAATATCTCCATCCCCCGGCTTGAGATATTCAACGGGAGACTTTCCATGGACTCTCGCAAGCATGAGCGCTGCAAGCAAGAGGACGGTGCGCGACTCCAGATCCGCCGTGGCGCGACTGCCGAGAGCCGTGCCATAGGCATTCCAGAATGCGGGAACCAAGTCCAGAAGGCGCGCCGGATCCGCGCGATGAAGCAGCGTCTTGAGGTGCAGATGGCAAAGGAGAAAGGCGGTGTCGAAGGCGGGATCACCGTACCATCCGCACTCCGCATCCAGCACTACGATGCGGTCGTGCGACACCAGCAGGTTTTTGGGTGAATAGTCCCCATGCACAAGCGCCAGGTTCGTCCTGGCCAGCCGTCCGGCCTCTGCCTCAAGCACGTCACGGACGGCCGGAACCCGCGCAGCGGTCGTCAGAAGATAGGGCTCAATCCGCAGCGCATGAAAATTGGACAGCGTGGCAAATCGCGCTGCAGCGTTTGAATCTCCCCATGACGCCGCATGAAGCCGCCCCAGCACGGCACCGGCATGGACCGCGGGCCCGCGATCCGCATGGCCCGCCAGCAGCATCTGCTTCCAAGTGCGAAAACCATCGCCGAAATACTCCATCGCAAACCATCCCTCCTCCCTGTTTCCCGCGAGTATGCGCGGAACCGATTCCGGGACCACCCGTGCCGCATAGTCGAAGTAGTCCCATTCGGTTCGATTCCGACCGGTGTCGGCAAGCCACTCGGCGCTGACCTTCAGCCGGGGGAGCGCGCGCTTCACCACGAGCCTTCGATCGCCGTCCTCGACGAGGGCAATCTCGCTTGAAACTCCACCTTCGAGGCCGCGCACGCGCACCGGTCCCGCCGTCACGGTGCCGGCGGCTCGCAAGTGGGCGATCAGGCTGTCACTCGATGCGGACATGTACTCGGAGATTCAATCCGAGCGCATGTTCGAAGGTCGAGTCAAGGCATGGAAATACCCTTCATGCCCGCAGCCTTGCGACTGCGCCCTCAAATCGGGGCGAGCAGGCCGCCATCCACGTGGATGATCTGGCCATTGAGAAAATCCGATGCGCGACGCAAGAAATCGCTTTACGGATACAGCAGATGGGCCATTGAGTGGTCCGGACTTGTGTGCAGAATGGGAGGCTCATTTGCGCATCGGCTTCCATTCCCCAATGAAATGAAACCCGAAACAATCATGCCTCCCTGTGTGATACAAGTCCGTGCCCTCGCTCTTGCGCTGGGACTGTTCTCCCTCTGCCCGCATCCCGCATCAGCGCAGGCCGCCAGGGAGAGTTCACGGGTTGCCCCCCCCTCTGCGCACAGGACCGATCTCGACGTCATTGCCGGCTGGGTGCAATTTCGGGCGGCGCCCGACGCACTGTATTTCCATCTCCACAATGAGGCGCTGGCGTTGCTGGCACAACGGGATCAGCAGGCGGCTGGACTCCACTCGGCAGAGGATTGGAAACGACAGCAGGAAAAGGTGCGGCATACGCTCGCTGAGATCGTGGGACCCTTTCCGGAACGCACCCCGCTCAATGCCCGGATACTGGGCACGGTCGAAAAGGCCGACTACCGGATGGAGAACATCGTCTTCGAATCGCAGCCGGGGTTCTACGTCACATCGGCGCTTTTCCTGCCCAGACACCTGTCCGGACCGGCACCAACCGTGCTTTATGCCAGTGGTCACTCGCCAAGCGGGTATCGGACCGGGTACATGCGTACCATTCTCAATCTCGTCAAGAAGGGCTTCGTGGTCTTCGCCTGGGACCCCGTCTCCCAAGGCGAGCGCATGCAGTATCTGGACGACACCGGCAAGCCGCGGGTGGGTGACAACAATCTCGAGCACGCCTACATCACCCAGCAGGCGATGCTCACGGGTTCATCGCTCGCCCGCTACGTCATCTGGGACGGCATTCGCGCAGTCGACTATCTCCTCACGCGTCCGGAAGTCGACCCGAAGCGTCTCGGCATGGCGGGGCGGTCGGGAGGCGGCTTCCAATCGCTCTACATTCCCGCATTCGACGAGCGGATCCTCGCGGCGGCGCCGGAAAACCATGTTTGCAACAACACGCGCATTCTCCAAAAAATCGGCCCCCGCGACGGCGAACAAAACCTGTTTCACATGTTCGCCCGTGGGATCGACCACCCGGACCTGCTGACCGCACGGGCGCCCAAACCGGCCCTGATCATCGCGACAGCAAATGACCTCTTCAACATCGAGGGCACGCGCGAGACCTTTCGCGAGGTGAGCAGGGTCTATCGCGCCATGGGGGCGCCGGAGAACCTGAAACTCGTCGAGGACGACGCCGGACATGAGCCCACAACCCGGAACAGCGAGGCCATGTATGCGTTTTTCCAGGCGCAGCTCAACAATCCGGGCTCATCCAAGATCGAAGCGGTGGAACTGCCGACCCAGGACGAGCTGCGCGTGACCCCCACCGGACAAGTCCGCACTTCGTTGAAGGGTGAAACAGTTTCGAGTCTGACGCGGCGCGAGGCCGATCAACTCGTCACCCAGCGTCAGGACGGAATCTCCGCGTCAGGCTTCAAGCCGGCAAACGTGGTGGAGGCGGCCAGACAAATGAGCGGCTACCGACCGCCCAATTCCGCGGATCGGCCCGTGCTGACAGGCCGCGGCCACCGCGAGGGATGCGTGATCGAGCGCTATTTCGTCATGGGCGAGGGCGACTATCCCATTCCCTACGTTGCGATGCTGCCCGAACACCCCAATGGACGCGCGGTGCTCTACCTTCACCCGCAGGGCAAGGCGGCCGATGGCGGCAAGGGCGGGGAAATGGAGCGGCTTGTCCGACTGGGCTACAAGGTGCTTGCACCCGATCTGGTTGGAACCGGAGAGGTCGGTCCCGGGATTTCCGCCGGAGGAAGGTACCCCGGTCATCCGGCGAATTCCGGTGTCAACTACAAGACCTGGTATCTGGGAATGTTCATCGGCCGCAGCGTGCTGGCTGTTCGCGCCGCGGATGTCGTGAAGCTGGCCGCCATCCTGAAGGCCGAAGGCAGCTCAGACGTGTCAGCCGTGGCCTACGGCACGATGGGCCCGCTGCTGCTCCATGCAGCCGCGTTCAGCCCGGATATTTCCCGCGTGGCGCTGATCGATTCCCTGAGTTCCTACCATTCTGCGGCCGCCACGGAGTACTATGCGCCCCGGTTCATAGAGACCTTCGTGCCCGGCGTCCTGCGGTCCTACGATCTTCCCCTGCTCGCGGCGGCCCTCGCGCCCCGGCGAATCATTTTGCACAACACGGTGGATGGCGGCGGCAGGCTTCTGCCTGTGGAAAGCGTGAAGCGCGAGTACGCCCTGGCCTTTGCCGCCTTCGGCTCCGCGAAATCCGAAAACAACCTCGTGGTGGGCGCGGGCGAGGACTTGAAGGCACCGATGACCCGGCTGTTGAATGATTGAAGGAACCACAATGATGCAATCTCCACGTCTCTCATTTCTTGCCCTTGCCCTCAGCACGATGCTGGGCACGGCGGCGGGCGACACAAAGCCGGTCAATATTCTCTTCATCCTGGCGGATGACCTGGGCACGGCGCCGGTCAGCGCCTACGGTGGCGACTACTACCACACGCCGGCCATTGATTCACTGGCAAGCGACGGTCTGAAGTTCACCGACGCCTATGCGGCGTGTCCGGTGTGCTCGCCGACACGCGCCTCGCTGATGACCGGCCAGTATCCCGCGCGCACTCACATCACGGATTTCATTCCGGGAGGGTCGTTCCCCCTGGCGCGCCTCACGCAGCCAGACTGGCAGAAGTTTCTGCCGCTCTCCGCCACGACGATTGCCGAGGTCCTTGCGCAACGCGGCTACGTGACGGCGTTGTTCGGGAAGTGGCACCTTGCCCGCGGATATTTTCCACCTGAAAGCGTGGCCGAGGGGCCGGATCGCCAGGGTTTCGCCGAGACCTACATCACGCAGAAACCCAAGAAAGGCGACGATCCCGAGGCGGATGCGCACAAGGTCGGGTCGATCACCTCGCATGCGCTGGACTTTCTCACGCGCCACCGGGACGAGCCGTTTTTCCTGGAGCTGTCCTACAATTCCATTCACTCGCCGATCATGGCGCCGCGTGCGCTCGTCGAAAAACACCAAAAGCGTGCGGGGTCGGACCAGCCTCAGAACAATCCGGTCATCGCCGCGATGATGGAGGAACTCGACAATTCGATCGCACGGGTGCTTTCGCACCTCGATGCGCTCGGACTGCGGGATCGCACGGTTGTGATCTTCTACGGCGACAACGGCGGGCTGCTGGCCGACGCCGCGCAGACACCCTGGCGCGGTGGCAAGGCGCGGTTGTATGAAGGAGGGATTCGCGTTCCGCTGCTCGTGCGCTGGCCGGGAGTCATTGCTCCGGGCCGGATCAGCGCCACGCCGGTGACGACGGTTGATTTTTTCCCCACATTCCTCGAACTCGCCGGAGCGCCGGCGCCACGCGGCGTGCCGCTGGACGGCGTCAGCCTGGCGGGACTCTGGCGGGGGAGCCCGGCACCCGCTCGCGAGGCGATCTTCTGGCACTACCCACACTATCACGCCGCGGGATCCGGCGGCCCAGCCGGAGCAGTGCGGTCGGGCGATTGGAAATTGATTGAGTACTACGAATACACCCTGGCACACACCGGCCGGGCTCCCGAATTGTACAACCTGCGATACGACCCCGGTGAAACGCAGAATCTCGCCGCGCAGGAATCCGCCCGGGCAACCACCCTGCTCGCGCTGCTCGCGGCCCATCGCACAGCCACGGGCGCACAGATGCCAACCGTGAACCCCGCCTATGATCCGCCGAGGACCAAGGCACCAACCGCCAGGGCTGTCGAGCATTGAGACACAGGCACAAGGCAACCTGAACGGCCCCTCTAATTGATTTGTTGCCGCGGTAATCCAATCCCCTTTATCCGCCGCTCATCCGTGCCGATGACAATCGGGCAAACGCAGACTTGACAATCCACACAACCCCCGGCACCTCCTTTCGTACAACGGCAATGTCCCTCGCTCACTCGACGCACTTTACCAGCCTCCTCGCCCACGCCTCCGTGGTCGCCGTCGTGTCCGTTATTATCCGAGCACCGAGAGGGAGCTGACGTCCAACCTGACTTTCGCCCCCTTCGGTGTCTCACCGAAGGGGGCTTTTTTTTGCCCCGACGGTGAACGACGAGGGGAGCGGCAACAAAAAAACACAACCGCCTCCCAACCATGTATACGTTCCTCGGCCTTCCCAAGCCTCCCATTGATGACGACGAGACAGACGACGACAGTCGACAAATGAAGCGTCGCAGCGCCCGCCCGCTGCCATTCCTCGCCACCTGCGAAATCGCACAGAATCACGACCTGCTCGTGATGAACCTGCGCGAGGACCTCACCGACACATTCCAGGGAAACTTTGACATCGACTTCCCGTGAACACCTCCGTCACCGCCGCTCGATCCGCATCTCAATCCTCCGCATCCCCTGTCTTTCGTTATGCCACGCGGACGTCAGGCTTCAAGGCCAGTGCCATCCGGGAAATCCTGAGATACACGGAGTCGCCGGACTTCATCTCCTTCGCCGGCGGTTTGCCCGCCCCGGAGTTGTTCCCGGTGGAGGCCATCGCGCGCGCTTCCGCCACCGTGCTTGCGTCAGACGGGCCTGCGTCGCTCCAGTACGGCGCCACCGAGGGCTTCCTGCCGCTGCGCGAATGGGTCTGCCAGCACCTTTCCGCGACGGCGGAACTGCACACCTCGCCGGACCAGGTGATCATGCTGCACGGATCCCAGCAGGGCCTCGATCTCATCGCGAAGGTGCTGCTCAATCCGGGGGACACGGTTCTGACGGAGAATCCCGCCTACCTCGGCGCCCTTCAGGCCTTTCGCTCCTACGAGGCAAGGGTCGTGGGCCTCGACTCCGACCAGCATGGACTCCTGCCCGACGCGCTGGAGCATCATCTAAACGGAACAGCCGTCCTTCCAAAATTTCTGTATCTCAACCCAAATTTTCAGAATCCCACAGGCACCTCCCTCACCCAGGAGCGTCGCAGCGCCATCGCGCAGATTGCCGCGCGTCACTCGGTGGCTGTCATTGAGGACGATCCCTACGGCGAACTGCGTTTTGCAGGCACTGCAATTCCAGCGCTGAGCGCGATTGAAGCGGGTCACGCGTGGATCTACCTGGGAACCTTCAGCAAGATTCTCGCTCCCGGTCTGCGCGTGGCCTGGATGGTCGCGCGCGATCGCATTTTCATGGATCGCGTCGTGACGGCTAAGCAGGCGACCGATCTCCACACCGCGGCCTTCAACCAGCGTGTCATCTGGGAAACTGTTCGCCACGCGGGCATGCTCGACAGACACGTCGGTCAACTGCGCGAGACTTACAGCCGGCGGCGGGCAGTGATGCTCTCAGCCCTTCGCCGTCACTTCCCCACCGACTGCACCTGGACGCAGCCGGATGGAGGACTCTTCCTCTGGGTGACAACAGCGCCTGGTGTGGACACCCTCGACCTTCTCCAGCACGCACTCGCCCAGAAGGTCGCCTTTGTTCCAGGAGCACCCTTCTGGGTTGACCGCGCAGTCAAAAACACGCTGCGCCTCAACTTCAGCAACGCCAGCGAGGAACGGATCGATCAGGGAATAGCCCGCCTCGGCGCAGCCCTGGCGGCTGTTCCTGCCGCCGCAGCCTGAGCAATCAATTCCCTGGCCGGGGCATGAAGCCGGACTATTCCGGACTCATGACGCGCCAGGCAGCAAACCTGTTGTTTCCGCGTCAGGCGAAGCCGCCCCCCGAAACCAGTCCGAGTTCGCGACGCCGCTTGGCGCGGTCCCGTCCGGCCTTGATTGCATAGCCGGATCTCCGGTGCTCGGCTATAGGATCGTTCGGCAGCCCCTTCTGTCTGCGCCAGACTTTCAAAGCAGGCGCGACATCGGTGAAAAACGCCCTTTTCAGCTCCAGCTCCGCAGCCACCACATCATGCGCCTCCTGCGCCTTGCGCAGCGCCTCGTGGTCAACGAGCGCGGCCTTCGCAAAAAGCTCCTGCGCCATCATCACGGTCTGCAGTGTGGCCTCGATCTTCGGCTTCTCGTTGTGACACTGGTCGATCATGTAGGCGATCTTCGGCGCCTTGCCACGCTCAACCGAGAAGCTGTGAATCTCGTGAAAGATGCGGAAAACCTGGTACGGATCGATCGATCCAAGCGTCAGATCATCGTCCGCGTAACGCCGGTCATTGAAGTGAAAGCCTCCAAGCATGTCTTCATCGAGCAGGAAGGCGACGATCTGCTCGATGTTCTGGCCGGAGTAATGGTGGCCGGTGTCCACGAGGACCTTCGCTCGCCGGCCGGCCTTTTTGGAGAGCACGTACGACATTCCCCAGTCAGCGATGTCGGTGGCGTAGAAGGCCGGCTCGAACGGCTTGTACTCAACCAGCATTGTCTGATTCGGCGCGAGCTTGCGATGCAGCGCCTTCAGCGCCGCCTCAAAGCGATGCTTGCGGTCGCGAATGCTCTCCTGCCCCGGATAGTTCGTGCCATCCGCAAACCACAGGGACAGGTACTCGCTGCCGACCGCCTTCCCGATCGCAATCGAGTCATAACAATGCTGGAGCGCGCGTTCGCGCACCGCCGCATCCGAGTTTCCAAACGACCCCCACTTGTATTCCTGGTCCTGGAAGAGATTCGGATTGATCGCTCCAATCCTCACGCCATGCCGCTCGGCCAGTTTTGCCACCGCCTTCGGATCCTCGCCGGGTTTGAAGTCCCACAGCACGTGCACGGCCACCGTGGGGCAGCATCCCGTTAGCGCATGGACGTGACCGCTGTCGGCCAGCTTGTCCGCCAGGTCGATCGCCGCGGCATCCTGAAGGAATTTTCCAAAACGCGTTCCGGTGTCAGCGAAGCCCCAGGAAGGCACCTCGACATTGAAGTTGTTGAGTATTGGCAGGAGGCGGGAGACGAGTGCGGAATTGGCTGCAGCCATGGCGTTGTCAGGAAAAGAAAAGAAGCATTTTTTGATGTCTCCGCACCTGCGGGACATCGAATTTCAAGTATTCGCCGCGCCATCCAAAATGGCAAGGCCTTCAGTAACCTCGCCCGTTCCAAAATCGTCTTTCATGCGTCGAACAAAAAATTTTCAAAGCGCGATGCGTTCGCCTGTTCGCATGCGTCGCGCTCTCGCAGATTTGCAAACCCTCAGCTTGTAAGCAACGGTGCACCTTTTCGCTTTGGAAGGCGTTCCCACTTCCGTCACGCTTCAATCTTCTGCCCCGTCGCGGTACTCCGCCAGGTGCGGACCTGCCCAACAAGATCTGCCGCAACCACCTTGAACCCGCACCCTCCGCGCCCATACCGCCTCGCACTTGCACTGCTCGCATCCTGCGCAGCCACACTCGCCGCCCCAGCCGCCAAATCCGTCGATCCGGCGCCCGCCGCACAGACAAAGCCGGATTCCCCAAAGTCGCGCACGGGTTTGGTCGTCGGCGAAAACAAGGCCACTCCGGTCAGCCGCATCAAGGCGGCGAACGGCTTTCAGGTCGAGCTTCTCTACTCCGTTCCGGGAGACGAGCAGGGGTCGTGGATCAATCTTTGCCTTGATCCCAAGGGAAGAATCTACGCCGCGGACCAGTACGGCGGGCTCTATCGCTTCACACCTCCGCCGCCCGGCAAGGTCCTCAGTCATTCGCAAATCGAGCGGGTCCCAGCAAATATTCGCGCCGTCAACGGCATGGTCTGGGCCTTTGGAGCACTCTACGTGGGCGTCAACGACTACGAACAGAAAATTCCCAGCGGCCTGTATCGCCTGACCGACTCCGATGGCGACGACCAGCTGGACAAGGTGGAGTTGCTGCGCGAGATGACCAGCAAGGGAGATCACGGCGTGCACGCCGTGCTGCTCACAGAGGACGGGAAGGGACTTTACCTCGTGTGCGGCAATGGTGCCAAGCTGACTGAGATCTCCCCTGACTCACCCGTTCCGCAGATCTGGGGCGAGGACCAGCTCCTGCCGCGCATTCCGGACGGCCGCGGATTCATGGTCAATGTCCTCGGGCCGGGCGGCGTCATCTATCGGGTGACACCCGACGGCCGGCGCTTCGAGGCCGTTGCCAGCGGTTTCCGCAATGTCTTCGACGCCGCCCTGAATCGCGACGGCGAACTGTTCACGTTCGACGCCGACATGGAGTACGACTTCAACACCTCCTGGTACCGCCCCACGCGCATCAACCACGTGGTCAGCGGCGCCGAGTTCGGCTGGAGAAACGGCGCGGGGAAACGCCCCGACTTCTATGAGGACAACCTGCCCGCAGTCATCAACATCGGACCGGGTTCGCCAGCAGGCACGGTGTTTGGCTACGGGGCGAAATTTCCCGCCCGGTATCAAAATGCGTTCTTCGGACTTGATTGGAGCTGGGGCAGACTCTACGCGGTTTTTCTCGAGCCTGACGGAGCGACCTACAGGGCGACAAAGGAGGAATTCCTCTCCGGCACCCCGCTTCCATTGACCGACGCCGTCATTCACCCCGGGGATGGCGCGATGTATTTCACCATCGGCGGCCGCCGCGTCCAGAGCGGCGTCTATCGCGTCACCTACCACGGATCGGAGTCGACGGCCCCCGTGGCGCAGCGATCGCATGAAACTCCCCTTGCAATCCTGCGACACCGCCTCGAAAAACTTCACCACAGCTCCAGCCCCGAGGGCATTGCCATTGCCTGGCCCAGCCTGGGCCACGAGGATCGATTCATCCGCTGGGCGGCGCGCACCGCCATCGAGCACATTCCCGTCGCCGCATGGAGGGATCGCGCGCTCGGGGAACCCGATCCCTCCAGCCGCGTGGAGGCGCTGCTCGCGCTTGCCCGCGCCGGAGGCATCAGTCCGCCCCATCGCGACGACAACAGCCCGCCGGTCGATCATGCGCTCGGGCGACGGCTGCTCGACTCCCTGGTCGAAGTTGACCTCAGCCGCCTCGATCCGCAGCGCAAACTGGCGCTGGTGCGCACAGCGCAGATCATCCTGCACCGCTTCGACATCTTCCCTTCCGCGCTGACCAAGCCGCTCAAGGCGAAGCTGGATCCGCTGTTTCCCGCCGAAACTCCGGAAATGAACTGGCTGCTCTGCGAGACGCTTGTCTATCTGCAGTCGGACTCCGTCGCGCAAAAAGCCATGAAGCTGATCGCCGACGCACCCACGCAGGAGGAGCAGATCGAATACGCCCGCTCGCTTCGCATGCTCAGGCACGGATGGACGCTGCAGACCCGCAAGGCTTACCTGGAGTGGTTCAATCGAGCCGCAAACTTTCGTGGCGGGGCCAGTTTCAAGCAATTCATCGCCTTCATCCGCACCGATGCGCTCGCAACATTCTCCGAGGGCGAAAAGGAGGCGCTCGAGGATTTGATCAACAAGGCGCCAGAGGTGCGGAGCGTCATCGAGACCTTTGGCGACGTCTTTGTCGGACGCACGCCCCGCGATTGGAAACTGCAGGAGCTTGCACCCGCTGTTGAATCAGGGATGAAGAACCGGAATTTCGAAAACGGCCGCAGGATGTTCGGCGCCGCAGCCTGCGCAGCCTGCCATCGCTTCAACAACCAGGGCGGAATGACCGGCCCGGATCTCACCGGCGCAGGCGGACGCTACAGTCCGGCCGATTTGCTCGACCAGATCCTGAATCCGAGCAAGGAGATCAACGAGCAGTTCGTTCCGACCATCCTCACCAGGGAAAATGGTGAAACAGTCGTCGGCACGGTGGTCAATCTGAAGGGTGACAATGTCATCATCAACACCGACCCATCGAATCCGAACGCCATCGTCTCGGTTGATCGCAAGCAGGTGAAGAGCATAGAACCGTCAAAGGTGTCACCCATGCCGCCGATGCTGCTGTCATCAATGACCGAGCCGGAGATCCTCGATCTGCTCGCGTACGTCCTCAGCGCGGGGGATCGAAACAACGGGATGTTCAGAGCAGGCGGAAGGAGCGACTGACTGCCGGCTTCCCTGTCGCAGCTCACCAAGGAAACGGCCGTTCGTGTTGTCACGTCCCAGCAAACACCTTCTGGCTCTCGCAGGTCTGCTTGCGGCCTCGGTCGGCTGGGGAGCCCCATCGAAGCCGACGCTCTCCGGCCGCAAGGTGGACACACTTTTCCGCTCCTACAACGGGGATCCCGCTGCGCTCTCGCGCGACGGAGGCATGCTCGCCTACGTCGTGCGTGACGAGCGGCAGCTTGCCGTCGCCGTGGTGGACCTGGACCAACGGGAGAAACCGCGTGGCAGGATTCTCCTGAACGAAAGATCGGATGCGGCGGTGACTCACCTCGAATGGGCTTCCCCGCATCTGCTCGTGCTCGTCTCTGCAACTCCCGCCATCTTCAGCCTGGACGTCTCCACGCTGAAGAGTCAGCGGGTGCTGGACTCCACAACGTTCAACGATCCGGACAGCACAACCTCGCGCCCGCCGCGATTTGTCGGACTTGTTCCCAACGAGCCGGGCATGGCCTGGGTCGAGGGCATCTCGCAGGTTCCGGGCCTGTCGCAGCTCGACATGGACATGGCCGCAGGCGGCGATTTATCGACCGATCAGTCCGGTCAAACCTTCGACGATGGCAACTCCCAGACAACGGCCGACCCGCAGTTGGACACCTACAACATGGAGATCGATGACGTGCAGGCGTCCCAAAGCTCCGTAAGGTGGGTGGAACTGGTGAAGCTCGACCTGTCCACCGGCAAGACCAAGAGCCTTTCAAACCTCAGTGTCAGCCTCGACGGCACCCTCCTCTATGATCGACAGGGCAAACCACGGATCATGCAGGAGCAGACGGCGCAGACGCAGCATTTTCTAACCCTCAATCCAAAGAGGAGCCTGTTCAGCAAGTGGCTGGATATCGACCGGCTTCTCGGGAAAGGTCATGCGCTCGAGTTCAAAGTCACACCCGAGAACTTCCTGGCCCATCGATCATTCCCTCTCGCATTCGACACGAACCCCGACCTTTTCTACTATGCGTCCAATGTCGGACGCGACACCTATGCGATCTTTCAGCTCAACCTGAAGGATGGGTCCACAAGGGAAATTACAGCGTCTCCGGACGGTTTGGATCTCGCGGATCCGGCCCAGCCGATGTCGGAGTGGAACATGGTCTTCGATCGGAAGACCGGCGCGCTGCTCGGCGTCCGCGCCGCTTCGCCGCATGCATCCACGATCTGGACGGATTCCGATTTCTCCGCGATCCAGGAGGCGGTGCGTCGGAAATTTCCTGGCCGGGCCGTTGAACTTGTCGATGGGGATGATGCCCGGGCGAGGTTTCTCGTGCTCGTCTCCAGTCTGAATGATCCCGGTCGCTATTTTGTCTACTTCAAGGCCACGGGAGAATGCCTCGAATGCGTGCGGCGCGCTCCCTGGCTGAAGCGGGAGGAGGCGAACACCACGCGCGCCTTTCGCTTCACATCGAAAGCAGGAAATGAGGTTTCCGGTCGCCTGACCCTGCCGCGCGCGACGCTGCTCAACGTGGCTCCGCTGGTCGTCTGGTGCGGCCTCGGACCAGGCGCACTCGATTCCGACGAGTTCAGCCGGCAGGCGCAGGTATTCGCCGACCTCGGGTGCATGGTGCTCGAGGTCGACTACCGCGGTTCGGGCGGGCGCGGCGTGGCCCATCGGCAGGCGATCACCGCAGCCTTCGATCGGATTCCCCTCGAGGACATCCTCGCCGCCATGGATTGGCTGCCGTCCGTGCGAACCTATGACGCCCGCCGCGTTGCCATCGGCGGTTCGGGCTTCGGCGGATTTCTCGCACTGCGCGCCCTCGCGCTCCACCAGGGAAAGTTCCGCTGCGCCGTCGCCGTGAACGCACCGACGCGCCTGGATCAACTGGCTGAGGAACCGGCAGGCGAACGCATGGAGGACATGCGCCGGTTCAGCGATCAGACCCAGTCCTACATGAAAGCCCTGTCCAATTGGAAACCCGGCCAGGGGCGCATGCCAACCATGCCCATGATGGAGCCGCGTCCGATCAACTTCGGGCTCGAATTGAATCGCTGGCTCTACAGCCACGGAGCGACAAGCGTGAAGGACATGTCCGTGATCGCCGACGCAAGGCTGATCAATCGTCCCATTCTCCTGCTGCACGATCCAGACAGCCCCTCCGTCTCCTTCGAATATCCCAAGGCACTCAAACGCGCGCTCGGGCGCCAGGGTGTCGACTGTGTGTTGAAGGAGATTTCCGGGGGCTTTGCCGCGGGCAATCCCGCATCCCTCGGCACAGCCTTCGACGCCATCGGCGAATTCATAGCCGACCAGTTCTATAAATTCGACGTGGAGGTCGGTGAGGCCCGGGAGCAGAAATGAATCCTTCGCGGCGATCCTTCCGTCCGGTCCTGCTCCTCATCGCATTCGCTGCGAACTGCCTGGCGGCGTCCCCAGCCTCCGCCCAGACCGACGCCACGAGTGAGCGCGTGATCGAGCTCCCTCCCCTGCTGGTCGAGGAGCCCGCCAAGCCTCTCCGCTGGCGGTACGTGGAATTCCCCGGAATCGAGGTGCTCTCCGTCGTGTCGGACGGCGACACAAAGACCTTCCTTAAAAGGTACCACAACCAGTCTCAAATTCTGCAGTGGATCCTGCCGTCGCGGCTTCAGGGACGGTCCTCCGTGCCCGACGAATACATCCTGTTCAACGACAACCTGACCCGCGCCCACTCGCAGGAGGTCATGAAGACAATGATGTCGAGCCAGCGGGAGGCCGCGCGACGCAAGCTGTCGCAGGAAGGAAAGGAAGCTGGGGAGCCGGACTTCGGACGCAACCGCTCCCGCGCACCCCGGATCAAGTTTCTTCCCAACATGCGGCTGATCGATGTCGACACGACCGCGGTCTTCGTCGTCGTGAAGGATTCCGACAACCTCGCCTCCGATTTCACCTTCTCCCTCGATCGCATCGTCCACCTGCTTGCCTCGCGCGTGCCCGTGCTTCCGTCCTGGTTTTCGGTGGGCATGGTCGGACTCTATCAGCGCGCAGATTTCGGCGATGATCGCGTCACCTTCCGACCCGCGACCTGGACAACACCCGCGGCCGTCACCGCACTGCAGGACAACCCGGAGCCGCTTCGCACGCTCCTTCCCATGTCGGAGCTTTTTTCCGGACGGCCGCGCCCGGGATCGCCCGAGGCGGGCTTCGACAAGCTTTGGCGCGCGCAATGCGCGCTGTTTCTCCGCTGGGCGATCGCCGATGACAACGGCTCCCGGCGTGAAGCGCTCTGGGGGTTCATCGACCGCCTTGAAAGGGAGCCGCCTTCGGAGGCGCTCTTCGAGAAGTATTTCAATGTTGGTTACTCCGACATGCGCGACATCCTCAGCGACTACCTCGTGTCGTCCGTCGACCAGAAGGTGACGCTCCGAGGCGGCAGGGTCGCCAAACCACCGGCGATCGAACTGCGCGACGCATCGCCCCTCGACATCGCGCGAATCCGCGGCGACTGGGAGAGGATACAAATCAACTTCGTGCGCAGGGCGTTTCCGGACGTGGTCGACAAGTACATAGAGCAGGCGCGGCGGACGCTGCGCAAACCCTATGACCAGGGAGAGCGGGATCCGCGTCTGCTTGCCCTCCTGGGCCTGCTGGAATGCGACGCAGGCGACCGCGCCGCCGGGCTTCCGTTCCTCGCGGCCGCCTTCCGGGGGAGGGTTGAACGGCCGCGCGTATACTACGAACTCGCCCTGAGCCGGTATCTGGCCGCGGCCGGAAGCATGAATGGAGCAGGATTGAGCGCCGGACAGATCGGAGAGATCTCCGCTCCGATCGAGGCGTCCTGGGATATGCAGCCTCCCATCCCGGCCTCGTATGCCATACTTGCCGACGCGTGGTTCCGCACTCGCGAAACTCCGCCCGACGCCGTGTGCGATCACCTCAATCGCGCTGCGACACTCTTCCCCCAGGTCGAGGGGCTCGTCCTCAGGGTCGCGCGCCTAAATGTGAAACGGGGGGACCTCGAGCGCGCGGAATCGCAGCTCCGCCAGTCCCTGAGCAATGCAAGCGATCCGAATCTTCAGAAGGCAATCGCCAGCGAGCTCGAACGCGTCACGGGTGAGCGGGCGAAAACCGCCTCGGCCACCTATCCGCATTGATTGCGCGGCGGCAGCATCCCGCGGCTGTGACAGAAGCCTCGCAGGTCATCAGGGAGCTGCGATTCGAATCGATGCGGAAATCCAGCGGCATGAAGGTCGATTGCGCTGCAATGCAGCGCCTGCCGCGACAACAGGAGTCGCTCCTGCAATGCGGCTGTCCACCCGTGTTCGATGAATTCCAGGAAAAGCCGGGGATCCGGCCCGTAGATCTTGTCGCCCACCAGTGAATGCCCGAGCCACTGGGCGTGCGCGCGAATCTGATGTTTGCGTCCGGTTTCGGTCCGCACCCGCGCCAGCGTGAATCCACCTCCCTCCGCCGATCCGGACAGGGGCTCAAAATGGCTGACGGCCCGCTGGCCGGTTCCATCGGTTTTCACACAGCTCTTCACCGTCACCGGACATCCGACGTCGGGCCCGAGCGGTTGATCGACACACACCGCGCGATCCAGGATCCCGTGCAGAACGACGAGGTATTCCTTTGAATAGCGCCTTTCCTGGACCGCCATTTGAAGCTGGCGCGCAACCAGTGCGTCCTTGGCGAAAACGACGAGACCGCTGGTCTCCCGATCGAGCCTGAAGATCAGATGGGATGCGATGTCTCCTCCCCGATGCTGCCGGACCGCCCCGGCGAGGCTCGACCATGGCCCCTCCTTCGACGGATGGCAGACAACATCACCGGGCTTCTCGATCACAAGCAGACGCTCGTCCTCAAACCGAATCCAGGAAACCAGTTCCGCCGGAGCGATCTGCCGGATGACACCCTGTCGAAGCTTCCTCTCCCAAGGGCCGATCGGCTTGGAATACGCATGAGGGTTTGGAACTGCCGTCGCGGAACGTTCCGCACCAGGGACATGATCAAAACCGCATGCATGGGAAGGCATTGGGAGCATTCTTTCACCGACCTCACCCCAAGGCAACCCGTCTGCGGTCAAACGCTGCGCATAGTCATAAATCCCCATGCGATATTTCCGGGTCTGGCCCGCATTAAGCTAGGCCACCAATCGGTGCGTTTTGTGTCGTAGTTGGTTGCAATGCCACTCAACAGGCAGCATCCTCTGCGCGTCTGATCATGAAGAACGATTTTCCGAAGGCAGGAAGATCCGCCGGTCCCAACGACGGCGCTGTCATTCAGGTTCTCGTCAGGCAGGGGTTAATGTCCGGAGATGGACCCCGGACATCGGCCATATCGGCCAACCCTCCGAAAGGAACCCAAAAAACATGAATAGCAATATCAACGCCCCCGAACTGATCGTATCCGGCATCCATCTCACCCTTACGCCTTCCCTGAAGACGTTCGTGCGCGAGAAATCCGAGCGATTGTTTCGCCACCAGGAGCGCATCATGCGACTCCGGGTGGAACTGGAGTGTGATTCCAAGCAGGCAGTGGGCAATCGCTTCACCGCCAAGGGTCACATTGAAATCCATGGTCCCGACATGAATGCGTCGGTCTCATCGGATGAATGCCACAAGGCGGTCTCGCTGCTGGTCGACAAACTCGACCGCATGCTCAACAAGCGCGCCAAGGCCTACAAATCCAGGCGACACGCCAACGAGCCAATCAGGGCGACTGCGGTCCTGCAAACGTGACGGAGTGACCGGCCCGACCCGTCGGGCCTTTTCCGACAAAAAGACCCGCCTTCAAGGGCGGGTCTTTTTGTTGCCAGGCGAAGCAGCGCCCACCGGTCACGCCGGAGGCTCGCCGAGGAGCGCGAGGCATTCAATCGCGGCCAGGCCCCACTGCGCGGTGTCATTGGTGGATACACCCGGAAGTTCCTCGACCGGGCGGAGCACGTCCGGCCCGCGTATCGTCCTGAGTTGATCCGCGGTGAAGCGGCGCCCGCCCGGATTTCGTTCGAACTCGGACCACGCCCGACGCGCCAGGCGGCCATCAGCCATCTCCTTCGCCGCATACGCCGTGAGACGTGAATGCCCTTGAACCAGCGGCCCGCGCACCAGCTTCCTTCCGAGCCTGTGCACCTGCTCCTCGTCACTCGCATTGTACAGTTCGCAGTACTCCAGCCAGGCTCGCTTGAACTCCGGCACGTCAAGGAGCTGTATCAGCTCCGCGCACACCTCGACCAGTCCGAAGACCGCATTGAGATGCGACGCGCCAATGTCACCGGGTTTCGCAATGGAGAATTCGCCGGTGTTGAGATTGAGCGTGGTGCCCGTGCTGAAGAATCCATGCGGCTGGTGGCCGAGCGACTTCATGCTCGCCAGCAGCCTGTCGCGCATGACCGCGCTGCCGGTCCTCTCCCACTCGGTGAGCCAGGCGCCCGCGATGGATCCCCAGTCGGTTCCCACGCTCACCCCCACACGGGTGGGATCGGTGCTTGCGCCACGGTCGAGATCGCCCGCCGATTTCGCCACCGACAGCTTTCGCCCCGGAGGAATACGCAGGAGCGCGCGCCCCGCCTCGATCTGCTCCCGCATGAGATCGCCCACCCGTTCGTCACCGGTCAGGTAATAGTAGTACCTCCGGTTGACCGCCGTGCTGATGCGAAGCTGCTTGGCGCTGCACCCCCAGTGCAGCACATTGTGACGCGATCCCAGCGGTGCGAATCGCCCGATGTGATGGACATCCACCTCACCCGTGTGACGGGTCATCGCCTCGGCAAACCGAAAGACATCCGCGCGTCCGGTGCGCAGGTAGTAAAGCCAGAGCCAGATGTCCGTCGAGAGCTCCGAATTGTCCCATGCGAATCCGCCCACGTCGTAACGCCACTCATGGCGATCGGCATCATACGTGTGCATCACATCGCCATAGTTCCAGAAGCCGTACCAGCGCCGGTCCTCGCGCTGGCCAAGATAGTACGAAAAATTCAGCGCAAGCCGGTCCTCGATCACGCGGCGGGCGGCGGTTGAGCGATCCTCGGGCGACCAGAGCTCCCCGAACACTCCACAGGAATTGAGGTACGCGGAGGTCGCCACCATTTGCGGTGGATTGCGCAGGCACTCCGCAAGCGCGGCAAATCGCCTGCGGCTCGGCGTCGCCGGGAGAATCCACAGGTGCATCTCGCTCGTGCGCGCCACGCCCTCCGGATTGTCGAAACCCGGCTCGTAGTCCTCGTAGGTGATTTCCAAACCGCCGTTGTACTGCTTTTCGTACGTGTCCTGGCCCAGGCCATCGTGATAGGGACGAAGATCCATCGGTGCGGACCTCGGCGCCCAAAGCCATAGTGTCACTTCCGCCGCCTCCTGCGTGGCGCCTCGAATGTCGAGTTGTGCGGGATGACTCTGCCAGAAATTCCTGATCCCAAAGGCCACTCCCCCCTTGGGCGATCCGAGGTAGCCCAGCCCGCCGGCCCGCTGGCCCTGCGCCGCGGTCAGCCATGTGCAATCCCCTCCTGTGCGCTTGTGCAGGTCGAATCCATCCGCGTTCGCCTGATGAAGCGTCCAGTCATTGTAGGCTGCCACGTAGCTCAACCGCGAGCTGACCGCTGTCGCCCAGGTCTCCAGCGGCGGAGTCGCCTCGCCCGCGACCTGCGCCCGTCGCACCGCCTCGCCGGGATCCCTCCGAAGTCCGGTGATGCCGCGTATCGCTTCCCCGAATACACCATCGCCCTGCCCGGAGAACCGCACATGGCGGTCGTACAGTTCGCCCTCGAGCGGCACGGAGAACCTCAGCCCGATGCCGCGGATGAAATCCCCGCGCTGCTTCCCGTCGAACATGAAGGTGTGCATCACCCGGATCGCGTCACTGCCCGCATAAAAGTAGAGCCGCACCACAAACGGCAGCCATGCCCTGTCCGCTCCGTCCACCGAGCGGTGACGTCCCTCGATCTTCACGACCGCGCGCACGGGTCCGCTCTGCTCCAGAGTCACAGACCCAATCTCCCCGTCAAACGCCTGCGGCTGAGCGGCTGCCTCGGGGGAATCCTGATTGAGAAGGACCAAGTGCCCGCCCCGAAGCGCCTCGCGCCCCTGGCGCAGAATCAGGGGAATCAGCACTCGACCGGATTTCGCCACGTGAACCCGCATGACTCCCGTGTCGATCTCATGGTGATCATTCATTTCCGATGCGCGTATGGCCGTTCCCCCGGCGGCCGGCTTTCCCGGCACAAGTTCGAAATGCTCGCCGGACACCTCCCCCGCAATCGCATGAGCCGTCCATTTCAGGCTGCCGTCCGGCCATGTCGCCAGCGGCCAGTTCTGCACGGGCACCGGCTCTCCGGCGTCGGATTTCAATGCAAAGGTCGCGTCGGGACGGAACTTCCCGCGCGGCCATGACACGCCCCAGGTCGAGCCAAACGACGCGCGGGGCGCACCACCCTCGAGCCAGTGAAGCGGCACGCCGCCGGCGGGGCCCGCCGCGGAAGACGCGGTCGACGCCCCGGTCGATGGGGTGCGTGCGTGAAGTCCTGTGGCGAGTTTGGCAGCCGCCGTCGCAAACGCGGTCTTTCGGACAAAGTCGCGCCGTGTCAGTGATTTCATGGTTGTGGGTGGATTGAGTTTCACGAGCGCGCAGTCAGTCGATGCCGTCGCCGAAAACCGGGAGCATGCCCGGCATCGATCGACATTTTGAGGCGTCTTGGGTCATTGGGGGGAGACTGCGTGCGGTCACAGTGTTCCACCATGCGGACTCGCTGTCGAATCGCCACTTTCCAGAAAAGATCTGACAGTCATTTTTTCTTCGACCCCGGTTTCTGCGGCGATAGCGTTCAAGCTGATGCCTGTGCCAACCCTGCGATCCCTGGCGCGCGAACTCGGGCTTTCGCGGACCACCGTTTCCGATGCGCTTTGCGGGTCACCGCGCGTGAAGGCGGCGACGGCTGAACGCGTGCGCGCAGCCGCAAAGGCGGCCGGGTACGAGCGCAACCCCCTCACCGGCGCCGTCATGTCGCAACTGCGCCGCTCCCGCACCCAGCAGTTCCGGGGCGTGATCGCGGCCGTGGAGATCATCGAGGAGGAACGCTCCCGCATAGCCGTCCGCTACAACAGCGCGATTCTGGCCGGGATCTCCGAGCGGGCGAACCAGATGGGATTCAACGTTGAGCGCTTTGTGGTCGGACCCCAGGGCGTGCGTATCAAACGGCTGGATACCATTCTGCACACCCGCGGCATCCAGGCCGTTGTCCTGCTCCCCGCCAGTGGTTTCCCGGATCTGGGCGCACTGAGCTGGAACCGCTACACTGCCGTGTACACCGATTATTTCATCGACCACCCCCCGTTGCACTGCGTGTGTTCGGACCACTATCGATCGATGATCGCGCTCCTCCGCGAGCTTTTTGACCGCGGTTATCGCCGCCCCGGCCTTTTCATGGAAATCCCCCTGAGCGAGCGCCTCCAATACCGCTGGGAGGGCGCGTTTCTCGGGCTGCAGAACGCCATCCCCGGCATCACCCCGATCCCGACGCTGCGGCTGCCGGAAATCACGCGCCCTGATTTTGAATCCTGGTTCAGGCGGCATGATCCAGACGTTGTCATCGGTCACTCACCGGATGTCATCGGGTGGATGAAAGCCTGCGGCGCGCGCCTTCCAAGGAGCCATGGATTTGTCTGTCTCAATGTTCTGCGGACCAGCGGCAACTGCGCGACGCTGGATCTGCAGACCGCCGAGCTTGGAGCACGCGCCACTGAACTTGTCGTGGGACAACTTCTCCACAACGAGCTGGGAATCCCACCCCAGCCATCCCTCACGACCATTCCCGCCAGGTTGATCGACGGCCCCACGCTGCGAAAATCCGTGAAGCCCGCTGGCACCCCGGCGACGGTCCGTGCATAGCGCCAACCCGGCTTTCCACCGACTCCTGCCCGGGCCCGGCGACCAACCACCGGTCAGTGCGCCAGCCAGTCAACGCCAGCGCGAATCAGGATGCCATTGAGCAGCATCCCGGCGAGGCCCGCGGCCGCCATCACGATCAAATCCCTGCAGATTCGCGATCCGGTCGCCACCGGTCGAATCATCCCGCGAATCAGGGGTACATTGGACAGGATGCTCGTCAGCGTGGAAAGTATGACACCGTTCACTCCAATCACGGTAGGAATCTCGTGCTGCGCCATGAGTGTGGCTGCGGAGGTGATGGCCGATGCGCTGGAGATCAATCCACCGGACATGCTCACAAAATAGAAACTCGCGGAACCAAAGTGCCGGTTGGCAAGGGCCCCCAGCACATTCAGCACCATGAAAGCGAGCCCGAACTTGAGTGCGGACCAGAGTTTGAAGGGCGATTCCAAAGGCAGGGCCGGAACGGGATCCTGCCGGGATCCGAGCGTGCGGCTCCACCACCTGAAAATGCTCACCAGAAGCATGAGCCCCAGCGGCAGCACGCAGCGAGGCAGGGCAATGGGCGAAAAAATGCCCACGATCAGTCCATTTCTCAGGATCATTGCTCCGGTCGAGAGAATGATCCCGCGATGCACTGAGGATTGCACTCCGGTGCCCAGCTCCCCAAGCCTTCCGCCCAGCTCAACGACCACCTTGCGGCTGTTCACCAATCCCCCGAAGAACGCCGTGATCTCCATGCCGCGCGGTCCCAGCAGCTTGAGCAGGATGTAGTTCACGAATCCAATCCCCGCGATTATGATCACGCTCGCCCAATTTTCGCGCGGCTGCACGAGGCCCCACGGATCCACGGGTTGCGAGGGCAGAACGGGGAAAATGATGAAGGTCAGGATCGCCAGCAGAATGCCCGATCTCAGCTCAGCGTCGGACAGACCAATGGCGAAATCGTTGATGACATTTTTCCATGCGAGCAAGGCGGCGGTGATGATGCCTGCAACCGAAGGAGTGAACACGTGCCCCTGTCCAAACAGGATTCCCGTGAACGCAACTAGCACGAGGCTCATCGAGGTGGTCAGTGTGAGCTTGCCGGCCTGAGCCATCTCCCGATGGTTCATCCACCCGACAGTAATCGCCACAAACAGCAACGCCGCTCCCCCATAGACCGGCCCCATCATCCCACCGAGGCCGCCAAGCAGGCCGGTCAGAGCAAAGGTGCGCACGCCACGCTTCTGGCTGTGCTCGCGCTCAAGGCCGATGAAGAGACCCATCGCCACCGCCATGCCGAGGCGGCTCAGCACCGTCAGGAAGGGCCACTGCAATGCCGTCTCCAACACATCGAGAACCGTTGAGTCAGGCATAAACTCGCGTGATGCACATCTTGTCTCGCACACCAGGCAGAACTTCCGGCCCGTGTGTCCGGGCACCTTCGACCCGAAACGCGGCCGTCGCAATGGAAAAGATCACTTGCTCGGTTCCGCCATGAAACAAGTGCGCGGATTGTCCCGGTATGCTGCGATGACATCATCGCAAACCCTGCCGTGGGGACCTCCTGGAGGCCGCAGTCAAGCCGACTGCTCGTCGACCTTGTGAACGGCATATCTCTCGATCATGTCGTACAATGTCGGACGGCTGACGCCCAGTTCGACGGCAGCGGGCGCAATCTTGCCGCCATGCCGTCGCAGCGCCCCCTGCACCATCTCCCTTTCGAGGTCTTCCCGCGCCTCCTTCAATGAAGGGCCTGTGGAGGCTTCAGCGGATTCAAGCTCAAGATCGCGCGATGCTATGCGACTGCCTTCGGCCATGATCACGGCGCGACGGATGCGGTTCTGCAGCTCCCGAATGTTGCCCGGCCAGGAGTGGCTGGCGATGGCACGCAGGGCTTCCCTGCTGAAAGCCAGACCCTGCCGCAGGTTCTGCGCGGCATAACGATTCAGAAACGTTCGAGCGATCAGTGCAATATCGTCTCCCCGGCTGCGCAGCGGAGGCAGCGTGATCCGGATGACCGCGAGGCGATAAAAGAAATCCTCGCGAAAGGTCCCCGCACGCATGGCCTTCTCCAGATCGGCATTCGTCGCCGCCAGGATTCGCGTGTCCACCTTCATTTCCACACGACCGCCCACCCGCTCGATCGTCTGTTCCTGCAGAAACCGCAGCAGTTTCACCTGAATGGCCAGCGGAACATCGCCGATTTCATCCAGGAACAGCGTGCCTTTCGCGGCACTTTCGATCCGCCCCTTTCTCTGGGAGCTGGCTCCGGTGAACGCACCCTTTTCGTGCCCAAACAGCTCGCTCTCCAGCAGGGATTCGGGGATCGCGCTGCAATTGATCGCTACGAACGGTCCATCGCGCCGCGCGCCATGGTCGTGAATGGCACGGGCCACCATTTCCTTTCCCGTGCCGCTTTCACCGAGTATCGTCACCGGGGCGTCGGAGGCCGCGACCTTTCTTATCGAAGCAAATACCGCCTGCATCGCCTGACTTGCGCCAACCATGCCCCCGAATCCGTCGGGCTCCATCTGCCGCTGCAACTCGTGAAAATCACGCTCCAGATTGGCGACGTAAAAGCAGCGCACCAGCAGCTGCCTCACTTCCTCGATGATCAACGGCTTCGAGATCAAGTCATAGGCGCCCGCACCGATGGCCTTGAGAGCGACTTCATGGTCACCCCTGTCAGCAAGCACGACCACCTTGGTGAAGCGATCCACCTCCAGAATTTCCCTCAAGGTGACAATCCCTCCATGCAGGTCATTCGCCGACGCCGGAGTTGAAAGTTCAAGAATGGCGACTGCCGGCCGGTGTTCATGAACAAACGCCATTGCCGCCACCCGATCGCCCACGCACTTCACCTCATACTGCGCCGAAAGCGCTTCGCGGATTGCCTTCCATGCCCCCGCATCCCTGTCGATTATCAACAGCGCCGGTCGCGCCGCATCGCTGCGGCGCGGGCGAGATTCACTTCGCGCACCATCGCGACTCTTCTCCACCGATCGAGAGATCCCTTCGCCTCGATGACTAGTCAGAGTGGCGCAGGGGGATTCGAGATCGTTGGTTGCATGATCAGTCATCGGTACTTTCGCTGCGTGCGGTGCGCATGTAGAAGCGACCAAAAGCAACGGAAATTGAGCACTTTCTAAATCTTCGGGCGCTGTCTCCTGCTGCCGATCCGGCCAGCCTGAGGATTCTGTCCATGGATGGCCTTTGAAGGCTTACAGAATTTCTTGAGAAATGAACGTTTGCCCGACCAGCCAGCCGGCAGTCAGTATCATGCCGGAAAGTCGTGGTTGCAAGTTCCACCCCGTCAATAGAGCTGCATCGGCATTCTGCAACGTGGCGGATTTCATACACTTTTGAAAACTGCCGCCGCGATCCGTGTCGATCTAGTTGCAGTCCATCGTTTTCTCGATGCGCTTGGGCAGGTCCCGCGCATGGCGATTTCGGCGGGCAATAGAAGCACCGAACCATGATCCTGCTGAGTCATCCAACTGGCACCACTCCCGCTCGCCACGCCGCGCTGGGGCTTCAGCATGCCGGTTTGCTCGGTGAATTTTGGAACGTTTCCTACACGGCATCGGTACCCTGGTACCGGCGCATCCTGTCCCGCAAGGCCAGCGCGCCGCCTCTCGAACGAGTGTATCCCTCCGAAATCAGTGACAAGATTAGAACCATAGAATGGCGATATGCTCCCAACAGCCGAGGCAGCGGCACGTTCCAGGAAGAGGCGGCGTTGAGGTCTCTCGACCAGAGCGTCGCCCAAAGACTTTCCTCCGCGGAATTCTCGGGAATCTATGCCTACGAAGGCGGCGCGGAATCGGGGTTTCGCACCGCGCGAGACCTCCAGGAACTGTGCATTTACGACAAGCCCTCCATCCATTGGAAGGCCGCCCAGGAATTGCTCCGGGAAGAAAGGGAATTGCAGCCGCAGTGGACGGAAACACTTGAGGAGAATTTTCCCGGCAATGAAACATGTGCGCGTCGCGACATGGAAATCTCCCTGGCCGACGTCATCTTTGTACCAAGCGTATTTGCAAAGAACATGATCGAGCGGTACGCACGCAACCACGCTCGGATCGCAGTCGTGCCATTCGGACCCATCTCGCCGCCATCCACGATCGCTCAGGAGCCACGGACTCCTTCAGCCCGTCTGCGTGTGCTATATGTCGGACCACTCACGCAGCGTCGTGGGCTGAGCTACCTCTTCGCGGCCATGCAGCAGCTCGAAGGAGCGGCCGAATTGACTGTTGCGGGCCAGCGCCCGGCACGCACGTGCTCCGTCCTCGACCAGGAGCTGTCAAAGGTGACTTTTGTCGATACACCGTCCGCACAGGAGATTCTCCAGCTGATGAACCAGAATGACGTGCTCGTGGTTCCCTCGTTGTTCGAGGACTCCGGGTCGGAGTTGCTCGATGCCATGACACTCGGACTGCCAGTCATCGCGACTCCGAACAGCGCGGCCCCCGACCTGGTTACTGATGGCTCGGAGGGATTCATCGTGCCCATCCGCTCCGCCCAGGCCATAGCCGAGCGGCTGCACTTCCTGGTTCGTGAACGCGCACAGCTTGCCGAGATGAGCCAGCGCGCGGCGTCGCGCGCGCGCGAGTTCAATTGGATACGATACGAAACCACCCTCGCCACCCGTGTATCTGAAGCTCTGGCCATCGCGGGACGAGGCCCGTGCTCCTCGTACGCACGCGCCACGCCTCCACCCCGGCTTCCCGGTGTCGTCCCTTTCGAACAGAGAAGGTAGGCGTACGGGCGGTTCCGTCTGTTTTGAAATTCCCCCCAAGCGCCCGGCATGCTTCGCTCGGCCCACCATGAAGGCCGCAACCTCCATTCTTCGCCAACGCGACGCGTGGTCATCCCCATGGTCATGGTCTCATCGTTTCCAAAGGGCGCTCTGGTGTCTTTCTTGGACGCTCCTCTGCCGTTGGACACCAAAGCCATTCAATCGCTGGCGTCTGCTTGTCCTTGGAATCTTCGGCGCCACCGTGGAGGGCCTCCCCTTTGTTCACGCCAGCGCGCGCATCCACTTTCCACGTCACCTCTCGTTGGGCGATCGCTCCTGCCTCGGTGAACGCGCAGTCGTCTACTCGCTCGCCCCGATAGAAGTCCGCGCACACGCCACGGTGTCGACCGAGGCTTTTCTTTGCACCGGCACGCATGACTTCTCCGACGCGAACATTCCCGTGCAAACCGCGCCGATCATTGTCGGGGCGCACGCCTTTGTCTGCGCCCGGGCATTCATTCTTCCAGGGATGGAGATCGGAGAATACGCCGTGGTCGGCGCCTGCGCCGTGGTCACCCAGGATGTGCCGCCCTCGACGATTGTCGCAGGAAATCCGGCGCGCCCAATCGGCCTGCGCCCGGTCGGCGGCAGCTCGCATGCGAACGAAGTCTGCGGTTGAACGATCCGTCAACCGCGCCAGGTGAAGGCGTGGCACAACGCCACACCCGCCGCATCCGCCTCATCGCTGGCCAGCGGTCTGCCATGGCCCAGCAGCGCCATCACCGTGCGGGCCATCTGTTCCTTGCTTGCCCGGCCGACTCCGACCACCGCCTGCTTGACCCGCAGCGGAGGATATTCAAACACCTCGCACGGACGCAACGCCGCCGCCGAGATTGCCGCACCCCGTGCGGCCCCAAGCACCTGCGCCGTCTGGAAGTTCTGAACGTATATTGTCTGCTCCAGCGCGACATGACGAACCTCGAAATCCGCCAGAAACGCGGCGACCGCGCGGTGAATCTCACCGAGGGCATGCGCCATCGACTCCCTCGCCGGCACCCGCACCGTCCGACACTTCAGCAGCACCGGAGACCGACCGGGCGCGAACTCGATCATTGCAAGCCCTGTGCCCCTCAGCGACGGATCAATGCCAAGCACCAGTCCGTGGAAAGGCGTGCGCCTCACCGCCGTCTCCGGCGCCTGCGTTCGAAGTTGAATCGAACCGCCGTCGGTGGACAGCCCCCGAAGCTTTGCCGCCCACATCTGCCTCGCCGTCATGCGTCCCATGGGGTCAGAAAAAAACCAGCTTGATGCCCGCAAGCGCGGTCAGCGTCAGCGTAACCCGCTCAAACCAGCGCTGATTGATGCGATGAACGAGCCAGCGCCCCGCCAATCCTCCGATGGCGACCACGGGTGCAAGCACGAGATTTGCCTTGAGGCTTGGCATGTCGATGAGGCCCAGATCCACCATGAAGGGCACTTTGAACAGGTTGAGCAGCAAAAAATAATAGGCTGTCGTTCCAAGAAATTCCAGCTTCGGCAGACGCAGGGCCAGAAGATAGATCGCCATCAGTGGCCCCGCGGCGTTCGCAACGAGCGTTGTGAATCCCGCAACAAGTCCCGTCGCAATCACAAGCGGCGCCGGCGGGCCTTCCAGCCTCCAGCGGTCAAGCAGCACACCGGAACTGCGCCGGCTCCAGGCATGCAGGCCGATAAGGAAAATGATCGTCCAGCCGACAAGCACCCGTGCCTGGCTGTTGTCGATGTGATTCAGCGCAAGGTATCCTCCCACAACCCCCAGTCCCGCCCACGGGAACAGGCGCAGCAACTGCGGCCACTGCGCATGGGTGCGATAGCTCGCCACTGCAATGCAGTCACCGAAGACAAGAAGCGGAAGCACCATTCCCGTCGCCTGCTTAGTCGGGAGCACACTTGCAAATATCGCGATGAAAAGCGTGCCGAGGCCGGCAAGGCCGGTCTTGGCCATGCCCACAAAGAGCGAGCCCATCACCAGCAGCGCCCACTGCCATGGAAGCAGCGGTGTCACACGGATGCGGGCAGCTCCGCCGAAAACCTTCCATTCTCCACATGCAGAAACTGCCACGCCTGCCCTGGGGCGCGGGGGCGTTCAGTACCCGTCGCAATCACCTGCCAGTCATCCGGCACCGCCGCCCAAAAGCCCGCCCGACGCTCCTCATCGAGCTCGCCGAGCACATCGTCAGCCAGGATCAGCGGCGGCGTTCCGCTGTGATTTCGAAACCATTCCGCCTGCGCAAGCCGCAGCGCCAGCACCAGGCTCCGCTGCTGACCCTCGGAGGCCACCACCCTGGCTGGATGTCCATCGAGCGTGAACTCGACGTCATCCCGGTGCGGCCCCGTGAGTGTTGTTCGATACCGCATGTCGCGGGCGCGCCCTTTCGCAAACATCTCCGCAAGCGAGCCCGCAACGCCGTCCCCCGCATTGGGCGCATATGCAAACCCCATCCGATCCTGCCGGCTGCTCAACGCGATCCGGGAGTAGGCCTGTTGAAGGCCCGCCGCAAGTTGTTCCAGTCCCGAGATCCTCGCTGCAATCAGTCTTGCACCATGCTCGGCAAGCGGTCGCTCGAATGCAGCGAGCTCCGGTTCCCCCGCATTCCGCCTGAGCAGTGCATTGCGATCCGCCAGCGCACGATGATAGCGTTGCAGGGCCTGCAGGTACCCTCCATCCACCGCGGCAAGCGTGAGGTCCAGCCAGCGGCGGCGGCCCGCGGGATTCCCCCGGATGAGCTGCTGGTCCTGGGAGCAGAACACGACTGTCGGAAACTGGCCGATGAAACCGGAGAGGCGCGTTACCTTCTCACTATCGATCGTGATCTCCCTGCCGTCCGGCCGCAGGCGAATGGCC
This sequence comes from Opitutaceae bacterium, assembly GCA_015075305.1. Classification (NCBI taxonomy): domain Bacteria; kingdom Pseudomonadati; phylum Verrucomicrobiota; class Opitutia; order Opitutales; family Opitutaceae; species Opitutaceae bacterium. The sequence continues at coordinate 357,605 of JABTUS010000005.1, forward strand.
GCGTGCGTCGGCCCCCTGCGCCCGTGTTCAAGCTCGAAACCCATGGCCGCCTCGTCCTGCCCGTGCGCAATCATGTGTCGCGAATCGCTCGTGCGAAAGGATCGCAGGGCCGTCAGGTACCCGACGGCCTCCAGCAGATTGGTCTTCCCCTGCCCGTTCCGCCCAAGGACGAAATGCCTCACGCCATCCAGCGCCAGCGACGCGAATGGAATGTTTCTGAACTGCTGGAGTGTGATCCTGCTCAGGCGCATCAGGCGGACCCGGAAGCAGGGACCACATTCACCGCACACGCAATCCCGCAGGAAACGCCCCTCATGCGGACACCGCCGGCACCGCCGTGCGATCAAGCTCCACCGCCGCCTCCTGCAGGGCGGCGGACAGTGCATGCCAGTCCTCGCGCGCGGTCGACCAGCCTGAACTGACCCGGAGGGACCGGCGTATTGAATCAGGCGATACACGAAGCGCGGCGAGCACGTGCGACGGCTGGTCGCTTCCAGCCGCACACGCCGATCCGGTCGAAACGGCGAAACCCTTCCTGTCGAGCAGGGTGACCCACCGATGGTTGTCGTGCCGCGGCATCAGAAGGGTGACAGTGTTCCAGAGTCGCTCCGCACCTTCGCCCACGATGACCGCCCCCGGCAGCTGCTCCATGATGGTACGCTCGAACTGCTGACGCCAGGCCTGCCTTTCGCTTTCAGACAGCACCTTGATGCGCTCCACCTCGGCCCACGCCGCCAGCATCGCCGCCACCGCAGGAAAATCCTCCGTGCCTCCCCGATGCCCCCGCTGCTGCTCACCACCGGCCTGTCCCTTGAATCCATGGCCGGCGGCGGCGCGCAGCATGAACCCGGCGCTCTTGGGCGCCCCAAACTTGTGCGCGGACGCAAACACCCAGTCGGCCTCACCAAGCCCTGCTGCAGGCAGTTTTCCAATCCACTGGGTGGCGTCGCAGACATACTCCGCTCCGTGCTCCCTCGAGATGGCCGCGTACTCAGGCCAGGGCAGCAGCACTCCCGTCTCATTGTTGGCTGCCATGATGACGACCACCCGGATCGGATCATTCCCGGTCGCCCCCGACAGCCTTTCGGCGAGCGCATCCGGTGGCACCACGCCCGCAGCATCGACGGGAAGCAATGCCACGCGCCCCGCAAACTCCCTGCCAAACGCCGCGAGCACACACGGATGTTCAGTCGGATTGACGACCACCCCGGCATCCGCGGGCAGCGTTCTGCACAGGTGTGCCGCTATCGCATTGGCGGCTTCGGTCGCACCTGAGGTGAACACCACGCGATCCGGATCCGCGCCCGTGAGGGTTCCCACCCCATGCCTCGCCCCTTCCAGCCTCACTCTCACGCGAGCGGCATCCCGGTACAGGCTCGAGGGATTCTGCCACGCATCCTCCTGCGCACGGATCCAGGCGTCCCGCGCCACGGGCTCCAATGGAGTCGTTGCATTGTGATCGAAATATCGCACAACCGCCACTCTGCCGGGCCGCAAGCCAGCTTGCAAGCGACGCCGTCACATCGCAGTGTCCCGGCACGCCACAATGTCCCTTGATTCCTCACTTGCAGCCACAATCCAGGTGTTCCAGTCGCTGACCAGCCTTCGATTGGAGATCGATCAGGCGGGAAGACTCATCCTGGACACCCTTCGAGGCGGAAACAAACTTCTCATCTGCGGCAACGGTGGAAGCGCCGCTGAGGCCCAGCATTTCAGCACCGAACTCGTGGGCCGCTACTTCAAGAATCGCCGGCCGCTTCCGGCCATCGCTCTTTCCGCCGATGGTTCATTGCTCACATGCATTGGAAACGACTACGGTTACGAAGCGGTCTTCTCGCGGCAGATTGCAGGACTCTCACGACCCGGGGATCTCGTGGTGGGCATCACGTCGAGCGGCAACTCCGCCAATATTCTCTCCGCCATCGGCGAGGCGCAACGGCTGGGACTCGCCAGCATCGCGATGCTGGGACGCGGAGGTGGGCGCATCAAGGGGCGGGCAACGATTGATCTGGTCGTACCCGGCGAGTCCGGCAGGGCCGCCCAAGAGGCGCACTTGTTCCTGATCCACCACTTCTGCGATCTGGTTGACGCGGAGTTCTCCTGATCCGGTCCCTTCCCTACCGGCCTCCATCGCACTCGGATTGACTCGCGCCAGCCATCATTCACGCTTCATTCATGGACTCGCGCTGGCATCTTTCACACGCACGCGGTTACCTTGAGCTGAACATGCTGGCGGAGGCCTCCGCCGAGCTTGAGGCGCTGCCGAAGGATGGAGCCATGACCGCGGAGGCGTTGTCGCTCCGCATATCCCTTTATCAGAAGCGGTGTCAGTGGCGCGAACTGACCGCCGCATCCGCCGCACTGGCGCGCCAGCGACCCGAGGACGCCGGGGCCTGGATCATCTGGGCCTACGCGACACGGCGGGCCAAATCCCTGGCGGCGGCTGAACGCATTCTCGTTGAGGCAAGAACGCGCCACCCTCGCGAGGCGACGATCGCGTTCAACCTTGGCTGCTATCACTGCCAGCGCGGCGACGTCGAGGGTGCCGTGCGTCTCGTCGCCGAAGCCATCGCCCTCGACGATCGATTTCAGGAGCTCGCATGGACCGATCCCGACCTTGCGCCCCTGAGGGAGGCCGGTCGCATAGTGGAGCCGTTCAGGTCCCCGGCGCCTCAGGCGGATTGACGGTCGCCACGGCGGCCTTCCGCGGGCGCATTCCCGGCTGCCGCTCACCGAACGCGAAAAAAGAGGACGACGCCGACGATCAGCATGATCACGTTGGGCAGCAGCGCTGCGATCATCGGCGGAATGATCTCCCGCCCGCCCAGCGCATAACTGGCCTGCACCAGACCGTAATAGAGCACAAAGAGTCCGAGGGACTTGCTGACCCCCACGACCGGATTCACGCGCACGCCCGAAACAGCGAAGGGTATCGCCAGTGCAAGAATGATAAGCGGCCCCAGCGTGTCCGCCCACAGACCATAGTAACGTGTCGCATAGAGCGTGATCTTCGGATTCGCATCGAGCGCGAAATAATCGAGGATGCGCCTGAGCTCCACAAAGGAGAGATCGCCGGGCTTCCGGTCGAACACCAGCATCAGATCCGGGTCCTCCTTGAAATGCGGAACGGCCTTCTCCTTGAACGCCACCGTCCGCATCATCTCGCCGGTCTCGGCGTCAAACCAGTCCTCGCGCCCATCCTTGAAAACCCAGTACCCGCGCTGCGGATCACGGTACGCCTCGCGCGCGAGAATCCGGGTCCTTTCCCGCCTTTCCGAGTCGAGCTCGGCGACACTCACCCCGTAGCCGCGCGCAAGGAACGGCGAATAGCGGTTCATGAACCACATCCGATGCTCCTGCTGGTTGTCAAAGGCGACACTCTTCACGACTCCCACGCGGTCGTGCGGCACAGTCTGTGACAACTGCTCGTATCTGAGGCGTTCGAGCATGCGGTCGGACCGGTCGATCGACCATGGAATGACGCTCGCGTTGAGCCACCAGGATACTCCGCAGAGCACCAGACCGCTCACCCAGAGGCTTCGCGTAATCTGAAACAAGCCAAGCCCGGCGGCGCGCAGTGCGATGATTTCATTGCCGCGATGCAGTCGTCCAAGCGAATAGAGCAGCGAAACAAGCAGTGACAGCGGCAGCACGACCGAGAAGAAGCGCGGCAGTCGCACCAGAAAATAGAAGACGACATCCGATCCTGAAGCCCCCGCGTCCAGCAAATCACGAAAATTGTCGTAAAGAGCCTGCATCAGAACCAGCCCCATGGTGGCTCCCAGCACCAGGCCAAAAATGACCAGCCACTCCCGCAGGATGTATCGATCAACCAGGTTCAAGCCTTCAGGCAATCGCGTCCCGGCCCACAAGAAAACGAAAAAGCGTTTCGGTTTCTGCCAGTCTGGCGGCTCTCAACCGCCTTTTCCTTCGCCGCCTGAGATTGCACCTTTACGAACGCGTGCAGATTCCTTGAGACTCCCTTGAATTGTCACGGTCTCATCGTGCCTGCCAGTTCGCACAGTCCTTGCACCGCGCTTGAATTTTCCCCTTCGTCATCCTTTTTCCCATTGCTCTCATGATTCGGACCAAACTCCTAGCCGCCCTCATCGGGCTGACGGGCTTGCTGACGGCTGTCTCCACGCAGGCGCAGGACACAATCAAGATCGGTGAATTTGCCTCCCTGACAGGAAAGGAGGCCGCCTTCGGCCAGTCCGCCCACAAAGGCATGGTTCTCGCCATCGATGCTGCAAACACCAGCGGTGGCATCCTCGGCAAACAGATCGAGCTCATCTCAGAGGACAACCAGTCCAAGCCGGGCGAGTCTTCCACCATCGCCAAGAAACTCATCACCCGCGACAAGGTCGTTGCGCTGCTCGGCGAGGTCGCATCCAGCCGCTCGCTCGAGGCCGCCGCCGTAGCCCAGCGCTACAGGATCCCGATGGTATCGCCCGCGTCGACCAATCCCAAGGTCACGGAAATTGGCGACTACATCTTCCGCGTCTGCTTCATAGACTCCTTCCAGGGGGCCGCCCTCGCCAAGTTTGCCCGCGAGGATCTCAAGGTAAAGAACGTCGCCATCCTGCGCTCGGTCTCCTCCGCCTATTCCGTCGGCCTCGCGAAGTACTTCAAGGACCGCTTCATCAAGGATGGAGGCACGGTTGTGATTGAGGCGAGCTTCAGCGAGGGCGACAAGGACTTCAGGGCGCAGCTCACCTCCATCAAGGCGGCCAACCCCGACGCGATTTTTGTTCCGGGGTACTACACGGAGGCCGCCCTGATCTGCAAACAGGCGCGCGACATCGGGCTGACGCTTCCGATCTTCGGAGGTGACGGCTGGGAGGCCCCCGCCCTTCTGGAGATCGGCGGCGCAGCCGTCGAGGGGACGTACTACTCGACCCACTACTCGCCGGAGGCGCCGTCGGAGACCGTGAAGGCTTTCGTGAGGAAATACAAGGAGCGCTGGGGCGAGGTCCCCGACGCAATGGCAGCCCTCGGGTACGACAGCGCCATCGTCCTGATGGATGCGATCAGGCGGGCGGGCAGCACCGCGCCGGCGAAGATCCGCGACGCCCTCGCAACGACGAAAAATGTCGACGGCGTCACCGGTCGCACGACCATCGACGCCCATCGCAACGCCTCCAAGCCGGCCGTGATCATCGAGGTGAAGAACGGCAGGTTCCACTTTGTCAAGGGTGTCGAACCCTGATTCCGCGTCCTCTCCGCGAGCATGACGGAATTCCTGCAGCAACTTCTCAACGGCCTTTCGCTGGGCGCCATCTATGCGCTGATCGCCCTGGGATACACGATGGTGTACGGGGTTCTGCGCTTCATCAATTTCGCGCATTGCGACGTCTTCATGATCGGCGCGTTCATCGGCTATTTCGCCGGACAGCATGTGCCGCCCGCCACAATCGGGGGCGGCGTTCTCATCCTGTTCATCGCCATGATTGGATGCGCGCTGCTCGGCATGCTCATCGAAAGGCTGGCCTACCGCCCCCTGCGCTCGGCGCCGACCCTCAACGTGCTCATCACCGCCATCGGTGTGTCACTGTTTCTTGAATACAGCGGACAGCTTTTCTTCGGAGCCACGCCGCGCAATTTTCCGGACATCTTCCCATCCGAAAACTTTCATGCCGGCGCGCTGGTCGTCTCCAGCAATCAGATCATCGTCATCGGCACGACGGTCATCCTCATGGTCGCGCTGCAATTGATCGTCCACCGCACGCGGATCGGAACCGCCATGCGCGCCGTCTCCCTCAACCCCACCGCAGCCCGGCTGGTCGGCGTGAACAACGATGTCGTCATCAGCTTCACGTTCGGACTGGGCTCCGCCCTCGCGGCGGCGGGCGGCATCCTCTACGCCATGAACTACCCGTCCATCGACCCGCTCATGGGCGTCATGCCGGGACTGAAGGCCTTCGTCGCGGCGATCCTCGGCGGCATCGGAAACATTCCGGGCGCCGCCCTGGGCGGCCTTCTCCTCGGCACGGTCGAGACCTTCGTGAATGGCAGCGAATACTCCACCTACAAGGATGCGATCGCCTTCGGCATCCTCATCGTGATTCTGCTCTTCCGCCCGGCAGGCATGCTCGGCAAGCTCATGGTCGAAAAGGTCTGATCGCTCCATGCCACGCCCGCACTTCGCCCTGATCCTTGCGATCGCCGCCAGCATCGCAGTCACCCTTTTCTCCGACCACATCGACCCCTACGTGCTCGATGTCGCGATGGGCGCCGGCATCAACGTGATGCTCGCCGTCTCGCTGAACCTGGTCACCGGGCACACCGGCCAGTTCTCCCTCGGACACGCGGGCTTCATGGCCGTCGGCGCCTACCTGTCCTCTGCCGTCACGCTCCACCTCGGCCCCCGGCTGCTCGGCGAGGACGGCGGCTCCGCGCTCGGCCAGGGGGGCATTTTTGCGCTCGCGCTGATCATCGGCGGACTCTGCGCAGCCGTGGCCGGGCTGCTCATCGGCATTCCCTCGCTGCGGCTCAAGGGCGACTACCTGGCACTTGTGACGCTCGGTTTCGGCGAAATCATCCGCGTGATCTTCCAGAACGTCGAATGGCTGGGCGGCGCGCTTGGCCTTGTCGGCATGCCCGCCTACACCACGTTCGCGTGGACCTTCTCCTGTGTCGGCATCACAATCTTCACGGTGGGGTGCCTGGTCAACAGCACCTACGGCCGCGGTTTTCGCGCCACCCACGACGACGAGATCGCCGCCGAGGCCGTCGGCCTCGACACCACGCGATACAAGATCGTCGCGTTCGTCATCGGCGCCTTTTTCGCCGGGGTCGCCGGCGGGCTCTTCGCCCACTTCAAGCTCACGATCGATCCCCGCGGCTTCGATTTCCTTCGCTCCATTGAGATTGTCGTCATGGTCATCATGGGGGGCATGGGCAACACCCTCGGCGTCATTCTGGCGGCGATCCTGCTCACGGTCCTGCCCGAGGCGCTTCGCGAGGTCGCCGAGTACCGCATGGTCATCTACGCCCTCATGCTCATTCTGCTCATGCTGCTCCGCCCCAGGGGCCTCTTCAACTTCAGGCTGGGCGGACGTCGTTCATGAATCCGCAGGCCGCAGCAGCGGAGGAGTTGCTCCGCCTCAACCACGTCACCCTGCGTTTCGGCGGGCTGACCGCCGTCAACAACGTCGACCTGCGGATCAATCATGGCGAGCTCATGGGGCTGATCGGGCCCAACGGCGCGGGCAAGACCACGATTTTCAACCTGATCACCGGTGTCTATCAGCCGAGCGAGGGCTTCGTCTCCTTCGCCGGCAGAAGCCTCGCCGGCCTCAGCGTGCACTCAATCGCCGCGCGCGGAATCGGCCGCACCTTTCAGAACATCCGGCTCTTCGGCAGCCTCAGCGTGCACGACAATGTGCGCGTCGCATGCAACCTGCACCGCAGCGCGTCCCCGGCCCAGAGCCTCATCCGGCTCGGCCGTTTTCGCAGTGACGAGGCCTCGATCCACAGGCGCGCCGACGAACTGCTCGAAATCTTCAACCTGCAGCGCTTCCGCGACGCCCCGGCCAGGAGCCTCCCCTACGGGGAGCAGCGTCGGCTCGAGATCGTGCGCGCGCTCGCCACGCGTCCCAAACTCCTGCTTCTCGACGAGCCGGCCGCGGGCATGAACCCTTCCGAGAAGGTCGACCTCGTTCGCCTCATCCAGCAGATTCACAGGCAGTTCGATCTGACCATTCTCCTCGTGGAGCACTCGATGAAGGTGGTGATGGGTGTCTGCGAGCAAATCATCGTGCTCGACTACGGCATCAAGATCGCCGAGGGCACCCCCGCGGAGGTCCAGCAGGATCCCAAGGTGATTGAAGCCTACCTCGGCGAGGACCACGGCACCAACAGGGCCCATCACTGATCATTCCGCCACGCGCGCGACATGCTTTCCGTCTCCAATCTAACAGTCTCCTACGGCGCGATCACCGCGCTGTCCGGCATCTCCTTCACCATCCCGAAGGGCGAAATTGTCACCTTGGTCGGGGGCAATGGCGCAGGCAAGACCACCACCCTGCGCACCATCTCCGGCCTGCTCCGCCCAAAGGCCGGAAAAATCACCTTCGCCGGCGGGGACATCACCGGGCACCCGGCACACCAGATTGTCGCCCGAGGTCTGTGCCATGTGCCCGAGGGCCGCATGGTGTTTTCCAATCTCACGGTCGGCGAAAACCTGGCGATGGGCGCGTACCTTCTTCGCGACAGGGAGCGAATCGCGCGCAACCGCGACTACGTCTTCTCCATATTTCCCCGGCTTGGCGAACGCATCAGGCAGCTCGCCGGCACCCTGTCAGGCGGCGAACAGCAGATGCTGGCGATCGGTCGCGCGCTCATGGGTGATCCGAAGCTGCTGATGCTCGACGAACCCTCCCTGGGCATCGCCCCGCGCCTGATCGGCACCATCTTCGAGAAGATCCAGGAGATCAACCGCACACAGGGCATCACCGTCCTGCTCGTCGAACAAAACGCAAATCTTGCCCTCGAGGTCTCCCATCACGCCTACGTGCTTGAAACCGGCCGCGTCGTGATGGAGGGAGTCAGCTCAACCCTGCGCGACGACCCGCAGCTGAAGGCAACCTATCTGGGTGGCTGATCTGAGGCCCGATCCGCAGGGATCCGCGTGCGCCCTCGCAGGCCGCTGGATCACGAAGGCTGCCACCGCATTGACGGCGCTCGCTTGATTTTTTCCGTGAAAGGCTAGACTAACTACCCTTTTCGCCACGCAGACACCGCAAGTCCATTTCCTTACATGAGCGCATCAACACCGCAAACCTTCGAATTCCAGGCAGAGATCAAACAGCTCCTGGATATCGTCATTCACTCCCTCTACACGGAAAAGGAGATCTTCATCCGTGAGCTGGTCTCAAACGCATCCGACGCCCTTGAGAAGATGCGCCACCTCAAGCTGACCGAGAAGGAGATATTCGAGGACAGCCGCGAACTCGAAATCAATATCACCACGGATGACAAGGCGAAGACCTTCACCATACAGGACTCCGGTCTTGGCATGACACGCGCGGAACTGGTCGAGAATCTCGGCACGATCGCACATTCCGGCTCAAAGGCGTTTCTGAAGTCACTCAGCGAATCCGGACAGAAAAACGCCAATCTCATAGGCCAGTTCGGCGTCGGCTTCTACTCCGCCTTCATGGTGGCGAAAAGCGTCAGGGTATACACGCACGCCTGGCGTCCCTCCGAGCCCGGTCACGTCTGGACCAGTGACGGCGCCGGCAGCTACTCGGTCGAACAGGCCGCCGATCAGAGCCGCGGCGTGAAGATCGTCATCGAGCTCAAGGACGACTGCGGCGAATTCAGCCAGGAACGGAAGGTGAAGGAAATCCTCGAACGCTACAGCGCTTTCGTCTCCTTTCCCATCAACCTCAATGGCAAGCGCATCAACACCGTCCAGGCCCTCTGGCTCCGCGGCAAGAACGAGATAAAGGACGAGGAGTACCTTGAATTCTACAAGTTCCAGGCGCACGCCTACGACGAGCCCCGCCTGCGCCTCCACTTCTCCGCTGATGCACCGCTGGCCATCAACGCACTGCTTTTCGTTCCAAAGGAAAACACCGAGAAACTTGGATTCTCGCGCCTCGAACCCTCCGTCTCCCTCTACTGCCGGAAGGTGCTGATCGACGCCAAACCCAAGGACCTGCTTCCGGAATGGCTGCGGTTCCTCAAGGGCGTCGTCGACAGCGAGGATCTCCCCCTGAACATCTCGCGCGAAACAATGCAGGACCGCGCGCTGATCGAGAAGTTGAACAAGGTCATCACCAATCGGTTCATCAAGTTCCTCGACGACGAGGCGAAGAACCGCCCGGACTCCTTCAACGAATTCCACAGCCATTTCGGCATCTTCCTCAAGGAGGGAGCCGCGCTGGACTACACGCACAAGGACCAATTGGTGAAGCTGCTGCGTTTTGAATCCTCACTCACCGAGAAGGGCAAAACCACGTCGCTCGCCGACTACGTCACAAGGATGCAGCCCGAGCAGAAGGAGATTTACTACCTGCTCGGTGCCAGCCGTGAAGCGCTGGAAAACGGCCCGTACCTCGAGGGATTCAAGGCCCGCAACCTCGAGGTGATTTTCTGCTACGAGCCCGTCGACGAATACGTGATGAACAATGTGCGCGAATTCGACGGGAAGAAGCTCGCCGCCGCCGACAACGCGGACGTCAAGCTCGCCGACCTTCCCAAGCCGCCGCAGGACGACGCGCTGCCCGGGGAGCAGGTCACCGCACTCACGGGCTGGCTCAAGGAAACCCTCGGCGAACGCGTCGCAGAGGTGAAATCAAGCGAGCGCCTCGTCGGTTCGCCTGCGCTCGCGCTCAACGCGGACAAGTTCATGTCTCCCCACATGCGCCGCATGATGAAGGCACTGAACAAGGAGGGCGGCGATTCACCGCTGCGCATCAACCTTGAAATCAACCCGAGGCACCCCGTGATCAAGCGCCTCGCGGCCACCCGCGAATCGAATCCGGAAAAAGCGAAACTCGTCGCCGAGCAGGTGCTCGACAATGCGCTGATCTCGGCGGGCCTGCTCGAGGACCCCACCACCATGGTGAACCGCCTCTACAAGCTGCTCGAAAGCGTCTAGCCCCGCGCATCCGCGGTCACGACGGAGCGTGCCCCTCCAGGTATTCTGAAATTTTCGCTGAGGACGCATGCATCCCCCCTCCGCTGGAGGGCATGCATCCCCCCTCCGCTGGAGGGCATGCATCCCCCCTCCGCACGAGGGGCATGCTTTGTCATGCCCAGGGGATCTTTCGTTCTGGTTTCAAGCCGTTCCACGGTTAGGATCGGCTGAAACCCATCATGGCAACGCGCACGCGGAGTACTTCCAGGCCGGCAGCCGCCCGCCTCAGTGAACAGGTCATTGAACCCGCATTGCATGCGCAGCGTGTGCGTCCGCTCACGCATTCCTCGAAGACCGCCTATTTCAACCGCGAGCTTTCCTGGCTGGCATTCAACCGCCGCGTGCTCGAGCAGGCCAGGAACCCGGACCACCCGCTCCTCGAACGCATACGTTTTCTCGCAATCGTCTCCTCGAATCTCGACGAGTTCTTCGAGATCCGGGTAGCCGGCCTGATCCAGCAGGTCGACTCCGGCGTGACCGAAACCAGCATCGACGGACTGTCCCCGCGCGAACAGCTGCGGCGCATCCATGCCGTCGTCGCCTCGCTCATCGAGGACCAGTACCTCTGCTGGCGGGAGGAACTGGTGCCCGCCCTTGCGTCCAAGGGCATTGAGTTCCGCAACCCACAGCAGCTCTCCGCCGCGGAGCTGACCTGGGTCAGGGACTACTTCCGCGATCAGATCTTCCCGGTCCTCACTCCGCTCGCCCTCGACCAGGCCCACCCGTTCCCCCAGGTCGGCAACAAGGCGCTCAATGTCATCGTCTCCCTCGACCAGCCGGAAACCCCCGAGATCGAGCACATGGTCGCCATCCTGCCCGTGCCGCGCATCCTCCCGCGCATCGTCCGCATCGCCACAGGCGCGGCAAGCGGGGCGAGCTACATCTTCCTCACCGACGTCATCAAGCTCTGCGCCGGGGAGTTTTTCCCCGGCTACGACGTCCATGGCGCCTGGGCCTTCCGTGTGACGCGAAACAGCGACCTCTACATCGACGAGGAGGAGTCCGCCAATCTGCTGAAGACGATCGAGGAGGAGCTTCGCAATCTGCGGCGCGGCGCGGCCGTGCGGCTCGAGATTGAGGACGGCGCCGCCGATCCGATCTTCAACACGCTCTGCAATCACCTCAAACTTTCCCACGAGTACGTCTTCCGGCTCAGCGGCCCGCTCAATCTTCTCCGCCTGATGAGCCTGGCCGAGCTCGAGCGCCCCGATCTGAAGTTTCCCCCCTTCACCCCGGTCGACATCTCGCCGCTCCAGATTCCCGAGCGGGTGTTCGAGGTCCTTCGCGGGCAGGATGTGCTGCTGCACCATCCGTACGACTCCTTTCAGCCGGTGGTCGATTTCATCGAGCAGGCCGCGCGCGATCCCAATGTCTTCGCCCTGAAGCAGACGCTCTACCGCACCAGCGGCGACTCCCCGATCGTGCGCGCCCTGATGGATGCATCGAGAAACGGCAAGCAGGTCACCGCCCTGGTCGAGCTCATGGCGCGCTTCGACGAGGCCAACAACATCCAGTGGGCGCGCCAGCTCGAGGAGGCCGGCGTGCACGTCGTGTACGGGCTCGTGGGACACAAGACCCACTGCAAATGCTCGCTCGTCGTGCGCCAGGAAGGGTCGATCATGCGGCGCTACGCGCATCTCGGCACGGGAAACTACAACCCGCGCACGGCGCGCCTCTACACGGACCTCAGCCTCTTCACGTCGCGCGCCGAGCTCACCGCCGACATCGCGAACCTCTTCAACTCCCTGACCGGCTTCAGCCGTTCTCCGTCGTTCGCTGAAATCCTCGCCGCCCCGTTCAACCTGCACCGCCGCATCAACGAACTGATCCTGCAGGAAGCGGAGAACGCGGGACGCGGGCAGCCGGCGCGCATCATCGCCAAGATGAACTCCCTCGTGGACAAGGTGACGATCGACAACCTTTACGCGGCGTCCGCAAAGGGCGTTTCGATCGATCTCATCGTCCGCGGAATCTGCTGCCTCGTGCCCGGCGTGAAGGGCCTCAGCGAGAACATCCGCGTCAGGAGCATCGTGGGCCGCTACCTCGAGCACGCCCGAGCCTTTTATTTCGAGAATGCCGGAGGCACCCCCCGGATCTTCGCCGGCAGCGCCGACTGGATGCCCCGCAACTTCTTCCGTCGCATTGAAGTGGTTTTTCCAATACACGATCCATCCCTGCGCCGCTGGGTGCGTGAGGAACTTCTGGAAACGGAACTCAAGGACAACGAATTCGCGCGTGTCCTCATGCAGGACGGCGGTTACGTCCCGGTCGCCACCGCACCGGGCGCCCCGTCGTTCTCCTCGCAGGCGTGGTTCATGGCCTCCGCCCTGCAGCGGGCCGCGCTCGCGGCCTCCACACCGAGCTGAGAATCCAACCCGCGGCGCCCGGCCGCTCTCGTCTTGCGCCTGCGCCAGCCGGATCGTTTCATCACGCCATGCTCGCCACCGTTGTCATCACCCTATTCGGCGCCGATCGCCCCGGTCTCGTGGAGGCCACTGCCGCGCGCGTCGCCGCCCATGGAGGGAACTGGCTCGAAAGCCGCCTGCTTCACCTGGGCGGACACTTCGCCGGCATCGTGCGCATCGAGGTTGATTCGACTCGTGTCGCCGAACTGCGTGAAGCGCTGCTCCACTCCGATTCTCTCGGCCTCACCGTCGTCGTCCATGACACCAGAGCGGAGGCCCCCTTGTCGCCCAGGAATCCGCCCGCCACGCTCGAAATCGTCGGCCACGACCGCCCCGGAATCATCCGCGCGGTTTCCCAGGCACTCGCCACACACCGGGTGAATGTTGAGGAACTGACAACCGAACGCACCTACGCACCCATGACCGGCGAGCCGATCTTCCAGGCTCGGGCCTCACTGACTTTTCCTCCGGGACTTGAACCAGCCACGGTTCGCAGCGAGCTTGAGAAGATCGCCGGGGACTTGATGGTCGACATTCATTTCCTGCCGAAATAGCCGCGCCTCCCACAAAATCGCGCGTTTTCAGCAAGATGCGCAACCGCTTCGGCTGTTTGCTGTCTGGTTTGGCTCAACCGACAGATCAGCCTTTCGCCGGCACCAGCGCATATCGATAAGCTTCCTGTTGATGGTAAGTATTTTATGATTTTCCTTACTTCGACGAAGCCATGCGTTTTGAGCTTGTGAATCTTCTGCCGCGCAGGTGACTAGTAGTCTCTTTGTTCCACGCATGCCTCCTTCATATCCGGATCCGGCCACGCTCCATAACTCACTTTTCCGCTCGCTCCGGCAAACCTTCATGGGAGCGCGACTTGCGCGGGGCGCGTTTGGCGCCATTCTCCTTGCGTGTCTCGTGGTCGGCACCGGCTTCTCCACAGCCCATGCACAGACCGCCCCGACATTGGTAAATACGCTGCGCGACTACACCACCGTGCTGGGAGGCAGCAACACATGGACCTTGGTGGCCAACGGCTCCTTTCCCATGAATTTCCAATGGCAGCGCCAGCCCGCGGGCCAGACCTCATGGGAAAACCTGTCGAACGGCAGCGAATACTCAGGCACGCAGACCGGCGTTTTTTCCGTCAATTATGCGCAGCAGATCATGAACGGTGACAAGTTCCGCTGCGTGGTCAGCAACACCAACGGCAGTGTCACCTCCAACACCGTCACGCTGACCGTCGCCCCCATGCCGCAGGCTCCATCGGTCCTCACGCAGCCCATCAGTCAGACAGTCTCCGTCGGCTATTCCGTGCTGCTGACGATCGATGTCGCGGGTGCTCCGACCCCCACCATCCAATGGTTCAAGGGCAGCAATGCAATCCCAGGGGCAACCGGGCCTTCGCTCTACATCCTGAGCCCCCAGCTCGACGACGCCGGCACCTACTATGCAGAACTTGTCAACTCGTCCGGGTCCATCTACAGCGCCGGAGCCACGCTGAATGTCATCGCGACGGTGCCCTCCGTGGGCAGCTATCCCATCACGACATTTGCAGGCAGTTCTATAGAGTCGGGCTCAGTCAACGGCGTCCGCACAAACGCCCGCTTCAACTCCCCCAATGGCATCGCCGTCGACTCCCTCGGAACGATCTTCGTGGCCGACGAAGGCAACCACGTCATCCGCAGCATCCTTCCTGACGGCACCGTATCCATTCTTGCCGGCTCCGCCGGCTTTGGCGGCGCCACCGATGGCAGCGCGCCCAATGCACGCTTCCGTTTTCCCAAGGGCGTTGCCATGGGCAATGCCGGTTTCGTGCTTGTCGCAGACACCTTCAATCACGCCATCCGGCGCGTCGCTCCGGACGGCACGGTTTCGACACTTGCCGGTTCACTTGGATCCAAGGGCACCGTGGACGGCACCGGCACTCAAGCCCGCTTCTCCGACCCCACGGGCATAGCGGTCGACTCGTCAGGCACGATCTACGTCACCGACCGCACCGCACACACCATCCGAAAAGTTACGTCCCAGGGCGTGGTCTCCACCTTCGCCGGACTCGCCAACAATCCGGGAAGCTCCGATGGCACCGGCAGCGCCGCGCGATTCGACAACCCCACAGGCATTGGCGTCGATGCGGCAGGCAACGTGTATGTTTCCGATACGTTCAACAGCACCATCCGCAAGATTACGCCTGCGGGAGTTGTCACAACCCTTGCGGGCGCGCCCACGCAGGTTGGCAGCACCGACGGCACAGCCACGCTCGCGCGGTTCCGCTTTCCGAACGGCATCGCCGTCGACGCAGCCGGCTTCGTCTATGTCGCCGATGGCAGCAATGCCGTGATCCGCAAGGTCAGCCCCTCCGGGGATGTCCTAACCATCTCCGGTCTGGCCGTGGTGCGTGGATCTGTCGACGGCACCGGCATCAACGCCCGATTCCAAACGCCGCTCGGCATCGCGGTCGCCGGCAACGGCGATCTCTGGATCACCGATGTCAACCTGACCAATTCAGCGGGCACCATTCGGAAGGGCACCCTGCTTTCGGCTCCCCAGCCCGTCCTCAACCCTGCCGGACGCACGATCACGGCGGGGCAGTCCGTCTCATTCAATGCCACCGCAACCGGCACCGCACCCATTTCGTACCAGTGGCAGCGCCTGCCGGCCGGTCAGACCAACTGGGTGAACCTGCTGAATGGCCTGGATATCACCGGCGTGCACACGACGACGCTCTCCATCAGCAATGCCTCGCTTGGGCTCAATCACGACCAGTTCCGCTTGGCATTCACCAACGGACAGGGAACCGCCTTCTCCCAACCAGCCCTGCTCACGGTGAATGCCCTGATTGTCCCCGCAGCGATCGCAACGCCCCCTACCAGCCAGACCGTGACCGTGGGCAATCCCGCAAGTTTCACGGTGAATGCCACCGGCACGGGTCCGCTGACCTACCGCTGGGAGGCTCTGCTGCCCGCAAGCAGCATTTGGATTGATGTCGCAGGTCAACCCCAGGTGTTCACCGGCGGCACCACGGCCACCGTCGGCATAACCTCGACCACGCCGGTGCAAAGCGGAACCCAGTTCCGAGTCACAGTTTCCAACAGCGCCGCCACCGTCACGAGCCAGACCGTCACCCTTACCGTTCTCGGCGTCCCATCGCGCCTGGCCAATCTCTCGATTCGCGGCCCCGCGGGCACGGGAGAAAAGACGCTGATTCTCGGTTTTGTCGCCACAGGAACAGGCTCGAAGAATCTCATCCTGCGTGTCGTCGGCCCAACGCTCGCGCCGCTCGGCGTCCCCGGCGCGATGCCGGATCCGACACTGACACTGTACAGCGGCACGAATCCGGTTTCCATTGCGACCAACAACGACTGGAGTGGCGACTCCGGATTCGTCGCGGCGATGCGAAATGTGGGCGCCTTCGACCTTCCGCTCAACTCAAAGGACGCCGCATTGCCGGCAGCCGTCACTTCGGGCTCCTACACCGTGCACGCCGCAGGTTACCAGGGATCGACCGGCGTCGTGCTCATCGAAGCCTACGACGCCGACGAGCTCACGGCGCCATCGCGGCTGATCAATTTCTCAGCGCGCAACCAGGTCGGCATTGGCGACAACATCCTCATCCTCGGCCTCGTGATCAAGGGCGACACTCCCAAGACGCTGCTCTTCCGCGGCATCGGACCGGGTCTCGCGGCATTCAACGTGCCCAATTTCCTCGTCGACCCCCGAATCCGCATCTATTCACAGGGAGGCGGCATCCTGGCGGAAAATGACAACTGGGGCAGTGTTCAGGCGACCGCGGACGCGATTGCCAAGGTGTCCGCGTTTCCCCTGGCAGCGGGCAGCCGCGACGCAGCGCTCGTCACCACGCTCTTTCCCGGATCATACACCGTGCATATTTCCGGTGTGCTGGACACCACCGGCGTTGCCTTGGGAGAAATCTACGAGATCCCGTAACCGCCGCAGGACGGGCGCAATTGTCGTCCAAAATTTCGGCTTCCGTTTTCCGGGGGGATACCTACCGTGTGCCCCTCATTCGTCCGGAGAGGTGGCAGAGTGGTCGATTGTACCTGACTCGAAATCAGGCGTGCCCGCAAGGGTACCGAGGGTTCGAATCCCTCCCTCTCCGCCATGCTTCGCTCTTCGAGCTTCGCATGGCACGGCCATCTTCGCATGCGGAAAATCACATTTGCCCCTCCTTCAACAGAGCGAAGCATGCCCTGCGTAGCCTCGGCGTAGCAGGGCGGCTCGTGGAATGCAGTCATGCACTACGTGTACCTGATGGAAAGCACCGGAGTGCCCAGTTCGTCGGTCCGCCCCAGTCCCAACCGCGCCCATGAAGTCACCCCCGGGCAACCCAATGCTGCAGGATTTCCCATATCCAGTTCGACGATAGCCCCAACGGGGCGCACAAAGACAGCCCGGGGCACGCGCCCCGGGGATTCAATCCCCATCAAGAAGCCGAGCCCTGAAGGGGCGACCCAACCCGCCTTGGCGACTGCGTTGTGGATCGCCCCTTCAGGGCTCAATGTCGCATTTCCAATCAATACCCATGGCTTTGCCATGGGCTGCAGTAAGCTGCGCCTTCAGCGCGCATTCCCCCACCCACCCCCTTCGCTGCTTTGCGCCTTCGCGTTTGATTCCTCTGGCGCGTTTCTCGGGCTGACTGCGCCTACTTCCGCTCGCGGATCAGGCGGCTCAGATCGATCCGGTGCGCCTGCGGTATGCCGTCGACAGGCATGTTGAAATACACCGCTTTCCCGTCCCGAGAAAATGCCGGATTCATGTGGGTTCCGTTTCTCCAGATGGGCCCGGCGTGCACGTTCACGAGCACAGCCAGCGGCTCAATGATTCCTGTCCGATAGAGCCGCATCACCACGGGATCAGTTTCGTAGATGGTCTCCGAAACCAGATGCTTCCGATCAGGTGAGATTCCCATGTGATTCCCGGGCCCGGTCAGCGTTTGAATGTACTTGCCGTCCCGGTCCCAGCGCACCGCCTTCAACTGGTCGGCACCGCCTCCCCGGAGATGCCCGAAAATGGTCGAATCGTCATACCACTGCTGGTGAAGCGGCTTCACCTTGGTCCCAAACGGCCTGACGTCCGAACCGTCGATCCTGCATGTGACAAGATTCTCAAGCCCCTTCCCCGTATCCAGACGGATGCTGATGTAGTTCCCCTCAGTGCTGAGCTGCGCATGGGCAATCATCCAGTCAGCCGGCGCGTCGCTGCTCTTGAGCCGATCCTTGAGCGACCCCAAATCCCTCTCAAGATCCACGACCTGCTTCACCGTCCCCGCGTGATAGAGATAGAGTCCGCTTCGCCCAAGGCTGCTTCCATTCGGGTACTTCTTCTTGTCCACGATCAGGAGCACGGATTCGTTGGGGGTGTCACCGTGACCCACTGAAGCCTCCATGGGCCCGAACACCAGGTCGCCATTGCTTCGAATTACGTAGGTTCCATAGCACCCCTTCTCAGGGAGATAGTCCATGTAGGCCAGCGTGTCGCCATCCAGCCAGATCTGCATCGCTCCATCATGCCAGCGCGTTCTCGTGATATCCCTGAGTCTGACCGGATTCTTCAGATCGGCATTGCACAGGTAGAGCCCGCCCTTCGAGTAGCCGGCCTTTGAAGAAGGCCCCTTCGTCTTCGGCGGATTCCATTCAAAGGCGACAAAAACGATCCTGCGTCCATCGGGACTCTCCGGACTCGTGCCGAAGGCGCCAATTTCGGTGGCAAGTTCCGGAAGGGACGCGACCCTCTGATAAACCACGCCCGGCGTCACCTCTGGCCCCGACCCAGAAGCTGTGGCGGCGGCGAACGACGACGCAACAAAGGCCGTTGGCAAGCCGACGAACAGCAGGCCACGCACGATTCGCCGCAGGGAGGAGAAACACGACTTCATAGGGATGCCCGGCAGGAATCCACGACAATCAATGCCACGCAACAGTTTCATGGATTGATCTGTAAAGTGATGGAGGCGTTCGCCCTCCGCGACCGCCGCTGCTCCGCATGAAATCCCTCCTTCCCATTGCATCTCACTCCTCCACTCCACCACCCCTTCGCGTCCCCGCGCCTTCGCGTTTAACCCTCCGGCGCCTTTTCGCGGCGCACGTCCCCAGGTCCCGACGGAGCGTGTCCCTCCATTCGGAAGAACAACCCCCTGACCGCCGACCTCCTGGCATTCACGCTCTGAATCCGGATCGCATCCGCGCAATCCGTGGTCAATGTCCGTGGTTTTCCCCTCCGTGGTT
The DNA here is from genome assembly GCA_015075305.1 of Opitutaceae bacterium. Taxonomy (NCBI): domain Bacteria; kingdom Pseudomonadati; phylum Verrucomicrobiota; class Opitutia; order Opitutales; family Opitutaceae; species Opitutaceae bacterium. The sequence continues at coordinate 376,894 of JABTUS010000005.1, forward strand.
CAAATCAGCTTTGCCGCGACGCTGACCAGACGCCTTGCCTGATGGCTGATCGCCGCCTTCACATCGTCGGTGAACGGTGCTCCCTGCGTGTGGCTGTACCCATACGGATTGCCTCCAACCTTGAAAATGACGGGGTCCGTGTAGCCCGGTGCGACCACGATTCCGCCCCAGTGGCAGACCGTCGCATAAAACGACAGGATCGTCGCCTCCTGGCCGCCGTGCGCGTTTTGCGCTGATGCCATGGCCGAGACCGCCTTGTTGGCCAGCCCACCCTTCGCCCAGGTTCCTCCGAGTGTGTCAATAAACGCACGCATCTGTCCGGCCATCACCCCAAAGCGGGTCGGGGCGGAAAAGAGAAAGGCATTCGCCCACTCCATGTCCGCCGCTGTCGCCACAGGAATGTGAGCGGCCCGATCGGCCTGCGCCTTCCACCCCTCCTGTCGCGCCACGACCTCCGCGGAAACAGTCTCGGCAGCCTTCAACAGGCGCACCTCCGCGCCCGCAGCTTTCGCCGCCTCAGCGGCGATCGAGGCCATCTGGAAATTGGTGCCGTAGGTGGAATAGTAGATGACTGCAAGTTTTACGCTCATGGAATGGAATCGTGATAGGCTTCATCGATAGCGTGCCAACCCAAAAAATGCAAACCGCGCAGCGGGATATCAGTAGCGCCTGATCACAGGCATCAGACAACCGTCTGCCGCCCCTCCGTTGGAGGGGCATGCTTTGTCATGCCCAGGGTTCGCCCACAGCTCCACGCCGCCAGTTCAATTCCTCCTCGACTCATTCCGCTCCCTCTCCTCCGCGATCTCGGCGACTCCGCGTGAAATTCTTCCGACCTATTCCTTCTCACCGCTTCGCGTCCTCGCGCCTTCGCGTTTAACCTTCCGGCGCCGTTTCGCAACACACGTCCCCAGGTCACGACGGAGCGTGCCCCTCCAGTCGGAATAAAAACATCCAAACTTCCTCTCTTCTCCGCGTGCTCCGCGACTCCGCGTGAGCATCTTCCTTCCGATTCAATCCCTCACCCCTTCGCGTCCTCGCGCCTTCGCGTTTAATCTCTCCGTCACCTTTGCGCAACGCACGTCCCACGGGTTCAAGGTTGCGCGCCAGTCCAACATGAGATCAATACCCACGCTTGTGAGCCGCTCAAACCATCTTCCAAACCGCACCACCCCTGCTTGATCGGCGCAACCCCATGACATTCCGCCTTTCCTCAACGGGGCTAGAAACCAACGCCAGCAGCCCAATGCACGATCTCGCTCGCTTCGCCGATAGCGTGCTGCGCGGCCTGGGCCAGGTGATGTTCCAGAACAACAGCTTCACCGGCCTGCTGTTTCTGGCCGGCATCGCCTGGAACTCCCTCCTGCTCGCCATCGGCGCCCTTTTCGGAACCGTCATCGCAACACTGACCGCACTCTCCCTCGGCGCGGACCGCACCGCGGTGCGCACCGGGCTGTTCGGTTTCAACGGTGCTCTGACAGCCATCGCCCTGCTGTTCTTTCTTGAGGCAGAAGCGCTCACCTGGGCCTGCATCATTCTTGCCTCGGCTTGCTCGACAATTCTGATGGCCGCCATGATGGCCGCCTTCCGCAACTGGAATCTGCCTGCGCTGACCGCTCCCTTCGTCTTCACAACGCTCGTCTTTCTTCTCGCCGCAGTGCAGTTTGGCGGCCTGCACCCCACCGATCAACTGCCCATGGCCGGGCTCCCAAACCTGACCAGCATCGAGGGCGTCGTGACACTCACAACCTTCGGCAAGGGTGTGCTCAACGGCATCGCCCAGGTCTTCTTTCAGGAAAATCCCGTCACCGGCTTGTGCTTCCTGGCAGGCCTGGTCGTCGCCTCGCGCCTCGCATGCCTCGCCGCATTGATCGGTTCACTCGCCGGACTGCCGGTCTCGTGGGGCATGGGCGCTGCCGAGCCGGCGCTGCGGGCCGGCGTGTTCGGCTTCAACAGCGTTCTGACCGGCATCGCGCTCGCGAGTGTTTTCCTGAAGCCGGGAACGCCGTCCCTTGTCTACGCCCTGCTCGGCGCGATCGTCACGCCCTTCGTCGCAGCCGCGTGCGCCGCCGCGCTTCTGCCGCTCGGTTTGCCCGCCATGACACTCCCCTTCGTGCTCACCACCTGGGTTTTCCTTTTCGCAAGCCGCGAGTTTCGCCCGCTGGCACCCTAGTTTTTCCCCCTACACCCTGCCGTAGGCCGACAGGCCATGGGCGTCGAGGACCTGGATCTGCGAGCCCTTGACCTGGATCAGCCCTTCCCGGCGGAATCGCGCGAAGGTGCGCGACAGCGTTTCGCTCGTCACGCCGAGCTGTCCCGCCAGGACTCTTTTCGGGACGTTCAATTGAATGCTCACGGGACACCCCAGCGCAACGGCCGGCGACTGCCGCATCAGCCACTCCGCCAGGCGGTGTTCGATCTGGCTTCCTTTCAAATCCAGCAGCGTCTGGACGAGATGCTTCAGGTGCAGGCTGATCGCCCCCAGCATGTGCAGCGACAGGTCGGGCTGACGGCGGATCAGCTCGCGAAACCTGACCTTGTTCACTACTATCACCTGGCTCGGCTCCAGCGCGATGCCATTGGCCGGATACGTGTCCACCGTGGCCAGCGTAACCTCCGCAAAACTCTCCGGAGGCCGGAAAACACAGATGATCTGTTCGCGGCGATCCGGCGCGAGCTTGTAGATGCTCACCGCACCGGTCTGCATGACATAAAATCCCTCCGACATCTCGCCCTCCCGGAAAAGCATCTCCCCGCGCTGCAGGCTGCGCACAAAACACCCCTCGGCGACCGCCGCGAGATCACCGGAAGACAGAGAGGAGAACAACTGGCTCTGGCGAAGCGTCGCGCGGATCGCGGTGAGGCGCATCGATCCCTGGGTTTCCATTGTCGACTGCAGCTCCATGATCAACAAGGGAACGCGCAGCGTTCACCATGGCAAGCCGGCGAGCCGGCCATTTCATGGCCGCGTGATTCGCCGGCTCACCGCCTCGCCCTCACAGGTTCTCGTCCTGCCCCGCGGGCACGGGCTCAGTCCGGTTCGCCGGGAGGTGATGCGGCAGCACGAGATAATAGTTCATCAGCCAGAAGCTCCGGGAGTGGCGGTAAAAGAGAACGGGGAAAAGGATTGCGCCGACCCCCGCGACAATCGACGCGGTGCGGCCGGATAATATCGCATTCAGATACAATACCAGCACCGGCACCAGGAAGCAGACGACCGTCACGCCGTAGTTGAGCGACATCGCGCCGAGGAATCCGCCCTCGTCGCGCTCGAGCCGGAGCCCGCAGTGCGGGCAGCTTCGATTGAGCGTGAACCACGCCCCCTTCTTGAAGAGCTCCGGTTCCCCGCAGTTCGGGCAGCGCAGGCTCAGGCCGCGCTGGATGATTTGAAGCCTTGAAACGCTCATGCTGATGAAAAAGCAAAAGACGCCTTTCCAAAAAGGAAAGGCGTCTTTGAGAGTCCTGATCGGCGTCAAGCGCCGCGACACGCAGGCCGGGCGGCTCGCCGCGACTCGCTCAGGCGCCGAGCTGATAGCGCACGAAGCGGCGGATCTGGATGTTCTCCCCGGTCTTCGCGATCTTCTCGGTGATGAGCTCCTTGACCGACTTCTCGGGGAGCTTCACGAACGGCTGGTCCATGAGAACGACATTGGCGTAGAACTTCTCCAACTTGCCCTCGACGATCTTCTGGACCGCCGCCGGCGGCTTGCCTGCGACCTGCGCCGATGCGATGTCGCGCTCGGCGGCTAGATCCGCCTCGGGAACCTGGTCGCGCGTCACATACAGCGGGCTGGCCGCCGCGATGTGGAGACAAAGGTCCTTCACGAAGGCGCGGAACTCGTCGTTGCGCGCCACGAAGTCCGTCTCGCAGTTCACCTCGATCATGACGCCCACCTTGCCGCCAAGATGGATGTAGCTCTCGATGACACCCTCCTTGGCCGTGCGGTCCGCCTTCTTGGCGGCCGAGGCGGCGCCCTTCTTGCGGAGGATGGTGATGGCCTCCTCGACGTTGCCGTTGGCGTCGACGAGTGCGCGTTTGCAATCCATGAGACCGGCGCCCGTCTGGGCGCGCAGGTCATTGACCATTTGGGCGGAGATGACAGTGCTCATTCTGAAAAGGGAAAAATGATGGTGCGTTGACCGCCCCCCTCGCAGACGAGGGGTGTGCGACGATCGGGAATGCCGCGCTGCGCGACGCCTATTCGCTGCGCGGCGCGGCGATCTTCTTGCGCGGAGCCGCGGACTTCTTCTTGGGCGCGGCAGCGGCGACCTCGCCGTCACCCTCCATATCGGCGGCGATCGAGGCCGTCTGCGAATCCTCGGAAAGGTCTTCTTCAGCGGTGGCGACAGCGGCAGTCGCACCGGTGGCGGCGGCGACAGCGGCGGTGGCCTGCTTGAGATCGGCGACGCCGCGCGCCTGACGGCGGGAGTCGCGCTGGGCCAGACCGCTCTGCACGGCGGCGACGACCGCATCGATCATGATGCGGATCGACTTCACCGCGTCGTCATTGCCCGGGATCGGATACTTGACCGTTGTTGGATCGGAGTTCGTGTCGACGAGGGCGACGGCGGGGATGCCGCAGCGCTTCGCTTCCGCGACGGCGATGGCCTCGTGGTTGACGTCGATGACAAACAGCGCCGCGGGCAGGTCGCCCATGTCCACGATGCCGGCGAAGTTGCGCTGCATGCGCGCCATTTCACGACGGATGGCGGACTCCTCCTTGCGGGAGAATTTTCCGAGCTCGCCGGAGGTGTCCATCTGCTGGAACTTCTTGTACTTGGCGATCGATCGCTTGACCGTTTCGTAATTGGTGAGCGTGCCGCCCAGCCAGCGGTCGACGCAGAAAGGCATGCTGGTCGCATTGGCAGCCTCGCGCACGATGTCCTTGGCCTGGCGCTTGGTGCCGACGAACAGCACATTGCCGCCATTGGCGACGGTGTCCTCGAGAAAGGCGCAGGCCTTTTCAAGGGCCGTGTGCGTCTTGCCAAGATCGATGATGGTGATCCCCTGGCGGTGATCGAAAATATACGGCCTGGAACGCGGGTTCCAGCGCTTGGTTTGGTGTCCGAAGTGGACGCCTGCGTCGAGAAGGTCTTTGACCGAGATGCTGATGCTCATGGAAGTTGATCTATGTATCTATCTGAATGAATAACTGGCTAACTGACGTTGAACGAACGACTGACAGCGACACACAGGCCGGCCAGAAGGGCCGCCTTGCGATCGAGGTTGAAGGTTGAAGAGGATGGTAAGGAACCGCTGACTACCGCCTCCCGAGAGGCGGAAAAGGTCGAAAACACACTCTCGGCGCGCCACTGGCAAGCGGGAATTCGGGATTTGTGACAAAAGGCCATTGACAAGCCGCCATTCGCCAGCACGTTCTCGCCTCCCATTTGTTGCAGGGTGGAGCAGCCTGGTAGCTCGTCAGGCTCATAACCTGAAGGTCGCTGGTTCAAATCCAGCCCCTGCACCCAATTTCAAGCCCTCCCACTGCTCGGGAGGGCCTTTTTGTTGAGACAGTTACGCGCTTCCGGATAAAAAGAACTGCCCGTGTGCGTTCACCAGGACCACACCGCCCACACTTACCAGCGCGTGGAGGAGTTCCGGATCAAACCACACGAGTTCCGAAACCTCCCTGATCATACAGCCGTCGTGCGTCATTGCACGAACGGCTACCGGAAGGTTAGCCTTCGTCCCAACTGATGCCCCACACATCTAATACCCGAACCCCACGGCTGTCTGATCAGAACCCGTTGATTTCCAACTGGATACTTGTATCGATAGTATGGTTCGTTGTATCGAATTTTGCAAATAGCTCTGGCAGAGAGACTTTCTCCAAGGCGGCAATCGAGATAATTTGCAAAACTTGATGTAGGGTGCCGGGCAGAGCGTTTTCGCGTTTGGCGATGGCCACCAGCAGGTGGGCGCACAGGGCCGTCCAGATTTGCACGCGCACGCCGTTTGGATCGGTGCTGAAGAAGCCGCGCAGCCGCAAGTGCTGTTTGATCCAGCGAAAGAACAGCTCGATTTTCCAGCGATGTTTGTAGATGAGCGCCACAGTGAGCGGATCGAGCGCAAACTGATTGGTCAGGAAGATGAGCCGCAATTTGGTTTCGGGATCGATATAGCTGATGCGCCTCAACGCTTCTGGATAGCAGCGTCGGCCCTTCGAGGAGTTGAGTCGGATGGTTTGATCGCAACGCAAGCCGGTGGTCGGTGCGACCGGTCGCGACGAGGCCACGTAGTAGCAGGTGTTGGTCTTGAGGCGGGTGACGAAGAAAGCACCCATCGCGTGCAGCCGGTGCAGGCGCGCAAAATCGAGATATCCACGATCCATCACGTAATAGGCACCAGGACAGACCGGGATCTCGTCGAGCGAGGCGACTTCGTGCCGGTCGCCCTCGTGCAAGCTGGCAAAGGCGGGCAGATCGGCCCGCAAATCCAGCAACACGTTGAGCTTCACCGCCGCCTGCGTGCCCTGCCAGCGGGCCCAAGGAAACAGCGCAAGGCTCAGCTCGATCAACGTCGCATCCAACGCGAACAGATCGGCGTCCAAGTCGAGCGGCGTTGGATCGCCCGCATACATCCGTCGCGCCCGGCGCATCAACACTCCCGCCACTTCGGCGAACAGGCGCCAGTCGCGATGCTCGTTCGCGTAAGCCAGATTGCAGCGTTTCACCGTGCCGCGAATTCCGGCATGATAAAGCAACCCTCGACGCGCATTCAAACAGACCTCGATGTCGCGCAGGCTCTCGCGATAGGTGAGCTGTGCGAAGACCATCGTGGCAAAGTGATCGTAAGCGGAAAGCGCCGGAGTGTCGCGACGCATTGGATATCGCGAGGAGCAACGCGAAAACTCTTTCCCGCTGATGCCTGCGAGCACTTGGGCCAGAGCGTTATTGGCGATGCGTGCGCCCGGCCCGACGATTCTGCGCAGGAACTGGGCATGACCAGCGCTGTTTGCGGCGTCGGCGGTCACCTCGTGACGACGGCTCATGGGAGAGCCTGAGATACCGAAGCTGATTGTGCCGGTCACGGCGTTGCCCATGGGGTCGATCGGTGCGGGCAGTTCCAGTTCGAGCTCGGGAGCGCGGGTCAGATGCAAGGCTGGCCTCGGGCAGTCGCCGTGCGCTGTTCGGAGGAGATCTACGATGTAGCCGCCGAGTAGGCCCTGAGCTGGTGGCGCTCTCGATGGCGTGCGAGGGCTTCGGCGCCAGTAGGGGGGATCAGTTCGACGACGGATGAAGGTGATGGCCGGCATCCGCGCGCCGCCCACAAGCGCACGATGATACGGTCCGGCTGGAGCCAGTTCGAGGAATCGAATCAGCAGCTGCCGCTGGCGCCGGATTTCAGTCCCAGTTCGCGCATTACGATCGGGTTCTGCTGTCCAGCCTCCGCCGAAACGGCGGACAGCCCACACCAGGCTGTGCCGGCGTACAGCCGCACCAGTTCGCTGAAAGCTGCGCGGTCAGCAGCGCCCCGCATGTCTTGGAGGAACTGAGTAGCGGTTGTGTCGATCGTGACGCGGAAGCGCGGAAGCGCACGGTGCGTGTCTGGACCGCGTAGGTTGGGGCTGAGCGCTAGTGCACGCGCCCTCCGCCAGCCGGTCGAGCGGGCGGATTCTCACCGTGCTCGCGCACGTTGACACCGTCAAGAGCCAGCTTCACGGTCGGATTGAGTCTGGCAACCGCGTGATCGCGCGTCTCGAAAGGAAAACCTTCTTCACATACGCGACGGCGCCCCGACGATGCCCTTTGATCTGGGATGACCCGGCCCGCAGGCCTTGATCCGAAAGCCGTGGTGCCGGGCAAAATCGAGGTATTGCGGGTTGTACACCGGCTCGGTCCTGGGCGTGCGAAAGAACGGCCGTCTTGCAGTTGTCGACCATCACCCTGCGGCACGCCACCGAGCAGTTCGAACGCGCGCTGGTGGCTGAGGAACCACTCCTGACCTGACCCAGTGTAAACCGACGCAGCCACCGGCCGTAACCGAGCACCAGCACAAAGAAATCTCACGCGCTCGGTGCCGTCCACCTCGACCGCGCCGAAGCGTCTCAGTCGACCGCGCACTGGCCGGGCGCAAACCAGCGTCAGGAACGCCTCCGTGCGGGTGGACGTATCCGGCGAATGACCCTTCACGATCGAGTAGCTGCCCCGTAGCCCTGCCCTTGAGCTCGCACCAAACCCGCATCGCGCTCGCGGATGCGCCTCGATCAGCCGTGCGATCGCCGCGCGGTACGGATCGAGCTGATGGTGGGTCTTGCGCGCCGCGACTGCGCCTGTACTCGCGCTTGACTACGTCCCGACAGTCTGCCAATGCAGCCCGAGTGCGGCCGCAATCGCGTCATGTTCATCCGGACGCCGCCGCGGCCTTGATCTGGCAGTAGTGTTCGTAGCCGATCACGACGTCACCTCCAATCCGAGCACCTGATACAACGTGCCCGTAGGCGATCACACCCGCATCGATGAGCTGGCGGCGCGCTCACCGATCGACTTCACCAGGGAAAGCAGGCGCGCGGAGGTGCGGTCGGCGTAGTAGTTCAGCCCGTGTTCGTCACCGACGGTGACGAGACAAGCGTACAGCGCCCACGCTGGTGCCGTCGTTTCATCAGGTAGCTTCCGCGGACCAGTCGATGGTCCATCCAGCCAACCAGAGGCACGCGCCGCACCCGGTTGATTGCACCGCGGCCCATTAGGCGGGCCGCGGGATGTCCTGCTCATCACGGCCCGGCCCCAGAGTGCAGCCGGCGCGTCATTAGTGATGTCGTCTTGTAAGACACCGGTGAGATGCGCGATGCTCCACCATCACAGGGGTTTGCTCGCCATGATGTCTGTAAGACGTCCTCGTCTTGTGGCGCAATACGCTTGTTCGGCAGCAGGTTGTGAATCCAGGCGGTCTTGCAAGACAACTTTCCGCCCGCGCCGCCGCTTCCATCAACCCGGATGCGCCGCTGCCACGCCCGCGCTCGCGCCGCATCTGGTCCGCGTAGTCCGCGTTCTGCCGACGACCAGCCTTATCGACGCTGACTATCGGCCTTGCGCGCCCCACGACACGGCACCTTGCAGCAGTTGCTGGCGCGCGCGATTGCGCACATCCGAACGAAGAACCCCCGCAATGGCGGCACTTGCACGATCCCTTCGCATGCATCGCCGACCAGTTTCACCACCTTCACCCCCGCTCGACGATCCCACCCTCACTCACTATCCACCACCCATCCAGCAGGAAGAAAAACCACCCATTCGAAGAACCCACCCGCTCTCCACCAAGCAAGAAATCGCCCCAAGAAGACGTGGATTCCTACCCGCCACAAAACCATGACTTCTCTCTCGCCGCTGACAGTCTTGAGGCGGGTGACGAAGAAAGCACCCATCGCGTGCAGCCGGTGCAGGCGCGCAAAATCGAGATATCCACGATCCATCACGTAATAGGCACCAGGACAGACCGGGATCTCGTCGAGCGAGGCGACTTCGTGCCGGTCGCCCTCGTGCAAGCTGGCAAAGGCGGCTGATCGGCCCGCAATCCAGCAACACGTTGAGCTCACCGCCGCCTGCGCCCCGCCAGCGGCCCGGAACAGCGGCCTGGCTCGATCAACGTCGCATCCAACGCGAACAGATCGGCGTCCAGTCGAGCGGCGTTGATCGCCTCGCATAGCATCCGTCGCGCCCGGCGCATCAACACCCTGCCACTGGCGAACAGGCGCCAGTCGCGACGCTCGTTCGCGTGCCAGATTGCAGCGTTTCATCGTGCCGCGAATTCCGGCATGATAAAGCAACCCTCGACGCGCATTCAAACAGACCGATGTCGCGCAGGCTCGCGATAGGTGAGCGTGCGAAGACCATCGTGGCAAAGTGATCGCAGCGGAAAGCCGGAGTGTCGCGATGCATTGATATCATGCGAGGAGCAACGCGAAAACTCTTTCCGCTGATGCGCGCATAATTGGCCAGAGCGGTTTTGCCGGTATTCATCCGCGAAATAGCGGATCACTTGGCCCCGAAATCAAATCGATGACATCAAAATCATCGTTAATCGCTATTTCAAACGTCTTTGAACGCCAGAATCAATCTTAATTCAGACAGCCGTGACCCGAACCCGATGAACCCGAAAGAAACCTTAGAACTCAGCGCCCAAACCTTGCTCGCCCTCCGGCAGGAAAACGACGCGCTCCGGGTCATCACCGAAAAACTCCGCGTCAAAGAAATGGGACCGGCCGACCACATCCGCACCAAGCACGAGGTGAAAGCCTTCGTGGAATCAGGCGACGCCAAGGCCGCCGAAGCCCTCATCAAGCAGGCACGGGAGCGCATTTCCGCCACCCAGACTGTTACCAACAAGATCACCGAAGCCCAGCAACGCGGTCAGCGGATGGGGGATTGATGTGGGTTGAACGAGAGGTGCATGGCCTTCTGGTGCTGATCTAACGGTAGTTAGGCTTGCATTTCCCGGGGCGTTTCCCAAGGTTGTTTCAACCTTTAGGCCATGCCCAATCAGCTTTCCAAATCTAAACGTCGGCAAAGTCTTGCCGAGCACGAAGGGGTGTTGGCCGCCCTCGCGGAAATCGCGCGTTCTGAAAACACGACCGTGATGGCGTTGTTGCGCGAGGCGACTCGTGACTTGGTGAAGAGGAAAGTGAGCAACCCGGCCCAGCTTGAGCGATTGCGCCAAGCGGTGTGGGAGAAAGCGCCCCGGATGCCTGCTCACTTCAAAACCGTGGCTCAAGTGGCCCGATTCAAACGCGCGCAGCGCGAGTTCGACCAAGTGCTTCTCGACCTTGCGTTGGCGAGTCCACAAGCGATCCAGCAGCGCAACTCCGTCGTATCCCCGCGCCGGACCATCCGATTGATCGACTTCGATCAAGCCCATGCCGCCGCTGCCGTCTGACGCGGAGCCGCGACCACCGGAAGATTTTGCGCCACTTCTGGCGACCACAGAACCTGTGCTCTTGGTTGGCGGACAAGCCGTCAACCTTTGGGCTATGTATTATGAGGCGCGCACGGTCGACCTAGCCCCGTTTGTCTCGCGAGACGTGGATGTGCTTGGCGACCGCGCCACGCTGGAAGCACTTGGCAAACTCGCAGGAACCAAGCCGCAGTTTTTTCCGGTAAAGCCACCGACCAACGAAATCGGCGTTGTCATTGCCAAAGATCAGCACGGGCTCCCGCTCCTCATCGAAGTGCTTCGCTACGTGCACGGCGTCAGTAACGAGGAGCTGTGCGACCCCGTTTATACCGTCGCGCTGGGCGAAACTCAGGTGCGCTTGCCAGGTCCGATTGCCCTCTTACAGGCAAAAATCGCCAACGTCGCCGACCTCTCCCAGGTCGGCCGACAAGACGCGCGTCATGTCGTGATCCTAGCCCAACTGCTCCCCGCCTACCTTGAGGAGCTTCAAAAAGCAGCAGTGGAAGGGCGCTTGGATGAACGTAAATTGATCGGCTTTCTTGAGCGATTGCTTGGCGTTGTGACCGCAACGAAGGCGAAGGCGGTGCTTAAACAACTACAGCTCGCGCCTCGCACGCTCTTCTCCGGCCTCGGCCACGATAAGCTATCGAAGCTTCAGGCGTTTATTGATAAACGACTGCCTCGCCAAGTGTAGTTGAATTGTAATTATACCAAATCAATCGCCCCGCCGAATATGCCACCCTCAAGCCCCTCCATCTCTTCTGGTATTCGCGACAACCACAATCGCGGAACGGTAGGTGATTTCTTGCGGGCAGAGCTCCGTGGTGGTGCCGACTTGGACATAGTCACCGCCTATTTCACGGTTTTTGCCTACGATAAACTAAAGACTCAGCTCGATAATCTCAGCAAAATCAGGCTTCTGTTTGGTGAAGCCGCTTTCATCAAGAACCTCGACCCCGAGCACAAAAATGGTGCCGCCTACGTTCTCCGAGACGACGGTCTCGCCCTCGCTTCCGGCCTCAGCCAACGCCACATCGCCCAGGCCTGCGCCGCATGGATTCGCGACAAAGTCGAAGTCAGGTCCGTTACTCGCACCGGCTTTCTCCACGGCAAGATGTCTCACATCCGACGTGGCGAGGTTTCTTCAGCGATTGTCGGCAGCTCCAATTTCACCACGCGCGGGCTCGGTCTAGGTGCGGCAAACAACAACGTCGAACTCAACCTTGTCGTGGACGGCAACCGCGACCGCGCAGACTTGCGCCAGTGGTTCGATGAACTTTGGGACGACTCCTCGCGAGTAGAGGATGTCAAGCAGGCCGTCCTCGAATTTCTTCTCCAAGTTTACCGCGACCAGTCCCCGCAGTTTGTTTACTACAAAACGCTCTTCGAACTCTTCCGCCGCTATATCGACGAAGGTCTCGAAATCGACGAAAACCTCCGTCGAATCCGTTTCCCAGACACGGAAATCTGGCAAGCGCTCTATTCGTTCCAACGCGACGGTGCCCGTTCCGCCATCAATAAGATCAAGCGCTACAATGGCTGCATCCTAGCCGACAGCGTTGGCTTGGGAAAAACTTACACCGCCCTCGCCGTCATCAAATACTTCGAGTTGCGCAACGAAAAGGTCCTCGTGCTTTGCCCGAAGAAACTCCGGCAAAACTGGACCATCTACCGACCGAGCAACGTTCTTTGTCCGTTCCCAAAGGATCGCTTCGGCTACCACGTGCTCTCCCACACCGACCTCGGTCGCGAATCCGGCGAGGCAGACGGCCATGAATTGGCCAACTTCAACTGGGGAGCCTACGACCTAATCGTCATCGATGAGTCCCACAATTTCCGGAACAACAAGCTCGCCACCCAGCGCCCCGGCGAACCCGAGAAACGCACCCGCTATCAACGCCTCATGGAGGACATCATTTCCAGCGGTGCGCACACCAAGGTTCTGCTTCTCTCCGCCACGCCGGTGAACAACCAGTTGGCCGACCTGCGCAATCAGATCTCTTTCATCGCCGGTGGCGATGTGGCGCGAGATTCGAACGCCGATTCCGCCTTCACCGAAAGTCTCGACATCGCCTCCGTTAAGGAAACGACGCGCCTCGCACAGACTCACTTCACGCGTTGGTCCGACCCCAAACGGCCACCCGGTCAACGCAAGACCAGCGAACTCATCGCGTCCATCGGCGGCGACTTTTTCAAACTGCTCGACGGCCTTAGCATCGCCCGCTCCCGCCGACAGATCGCCAGTTACTACGCCAAGGAGATGGCCAAGCTCGGCGGCTTCCCCAAGCGCCCTCAGCCGCAGGCTCTCCATGCTCCGATCGATCTGAGGGACGGTTTCCTATCCTTCGAAGAACTCGACAAGGAGATCAGCGCCCTCCGCCTGGCACTTTATCACCCCACCAGTTTTCTGCGCGGTGATCTGCCCCCAGAGACCAAAGCGGCCTACGAGCGCAAGATCCTTGGCGGGTTCACCCAGGAGGGCCGCGAGAAAATTCTCATCTCCATGATGAAGGTGAATTTTCTCAAGCGCCTCGAAAGCTCGGTGGACTCGTTTCGCCTCACCCTCGAACGCACCATTGCGAAGATCGACACGCTCGAAAAGCGCATCACCGCGTTCGAACATCACCTCGACGAAAATTCCGACCTCGACTTCGATTCGCTCACTCCCGACCAATTCGAAGACCCCGACTTTGACGGTGAGGACTTCACCATTGGCGGTCGCCGCCGCTTGCACCTCGGCCACCTCAAACTTCCCGAGTGGCTCAAAGCCGTGCGCAACGACCGCACCCAGCTTCAATTTCTACTGGAGAAAACGCAGTCCGTCACTGCGAAGCGTGACGGCAAGCTCGCCGAACTCCGGCAGCTCATCGCTACGAAGGTTCGGCAGCCCACCGTCAACCGCGACGGCAAACCCAACCGCAAGATCATCGTCTTTACCGCCTTTGCCGACACCGCCCGCTACCTCCACGAGCACCTTGGTTCATGGGCTCGCACTGAACTCGGTATCCACGCCGCCCTCATCTGCGGCGACGGTGGCAACGCCACCTCTCTTGGGCGAACCGACTTCGACGACATCCTCACCAACTTCGCACCAATCGCCAAACGGCGCTCCGAGCAGGCCGCCACGTTCTCCAATCAATGCGATGAAATCGACCTCCTCATCGCGACCGACTGCATCAGTGAGGGCCAAAATCTCCAGGACTGCGACCTGCTCGTTAACTACGACATTCACTGGAATCCCGTGCGCATCATCCAGCGTTTCGGTCGTATGGACCGCATCGGCTCGCGCAACGACTCCGTCCAACTCGTAAACTTTTGGCCCGTCGCCGACCTCGACCGCTACCTCGGCGTCAAACACCGCGTCGAGGCGCGCATGGCTCTCGTTGATCTTGCGGCGACCCAGACCGACAACCTTCTCGATACGACTCAGCTCGAGGACCTCATCAAAGCCGATCTCCTTTTCCGCGACCGTCAGCTCAAGCGCCTCAAAGACGAGGTGCTCGACCTCGAAGACCTCGACGAATCCGTCTCCCTCGCCGACTTCTCCCTCGATGAATTCCGGCAGGACTTGATCAACTTTCTCCAGGCACACCGCGCCGAACTCGAACGCGCCCCGCTTGGCCTCTACGCCGTGGTTCCCCCCGCAGCGGACATTCCCCTCGCTAAGCCCGGCATCATTTACTGCCTCCGTCAGAAAGATCAGGCCGCCACTCCGCAAGGCGAACGCATCAACCCCCTCGCGCCGCACTACCTCGTTTACGTGCATGACTCCGGCGAAGTGCGCCTCGCGTTCACTCAGGCGAAGACGGTGCTGAATCTTTTCCGCAGTCTCGCCCTCGGTCACGACGAGCCCTATGGCGAACTCTGCCGACTCTTCGATCGGGAGACCGACAACGGCTCCAACATGAGCAACCAATCGCGTCTCATTGCCTCCGCCGTCCGGTCTATCACCGCCACCTTCCAGCAAAAGCTCGCCTCCGGCCTTCAAGGTCGTCGCGACTTCGTCCTGCCTCTCGCCGCAGATCAGCCCCAGGAGGACGAGGCGACCTTCGAGCTGGTCACCTGGCTGGTGCTGCTTTCGCCTGCCGGCAAACCCTGAGCGCCATGACCCCGCGCAAGAAACCCGCCCCGCCCGCCGCCCTTTACCCCGGCCTGGTCGGCGGCATCGGCGAACTGCTCGAAACCGTCCGCCGAGCCAGCGCGCGCTCGGTCAACGCCCTCATGACGGCCACCTACTGGGAAATCGGCCGGCGGATCGTCGAGTTCGAGCAGGGCGGCGCGAAACGGGCGGGCTACGGCGAGGAATTGCTCAAGCGGCTGGCCGGGGATTTGACGGCCCGGTTCGGCCGGGGGTTTTCGGCGCCCA
Source organism: Opitutaceae bacterium (assembly GCA_015075305.1). NCBI lineage: Bacteria > Pseudomonadati > Verrucomicrobiota > Opitutia > Opitutales > Opitutaceae > Opitutaceae bacterium. The sequence continues at coordinate 392,154 of JABTUS010000005.1, forward strand.
ATCTCAACAAGTTCAAACAGCTCTACCTCGCTTACCCGCCGGCCCGGATTTTATCGACAGTGTCGATAAAATCGGCCGCGTCCCCAGTCCTCGGTCTCCTCAATACACCGCCCGGCCGGAAGAATTTATCGACACTGTCGATGGAATTGCCCGCTGCCATCGAGATTGCCTCGATGGTGTCGAACGAATCGAACCCGACTCAAACCCAGAAGGCACCGGCACCAATTTCCCAGACCGTGTCTGGAAAATCGCTGGTCACGCCCATCGCCCTGGCCGATCTCGCCCGCGCCTTCCCCCTCCCTTGGTCCCACTATGTTCTGCTGATCGGGCGGAGCCGCTCGCCCGAGGCCTTCGCATTCTACCACGCCGAGGCCCTGCGCGGCGGCTGGTCCGTCCGCCAGCTCGACCGGCAGATGGCCTCGCTGTTCTACGAGCGCGTCGCGCTTTCCAAGGGCAAGGCCGCCGTGCTGAGGAAGGGCGCCCGCCCGCAGCCGGCCGACGTCGTCAGCGTCGACGAGGAGGTCCGCCACCCGCTGGTCCTGGAATTCCTCGGCCTGCGCGACGAATATTCCGAGACCAACCTGGAGGATGCGCTCGTCCGGCACCTGGAGTCCTTCCTTTTGGAGCTGGGCAACGACTTCGCCTTCGTCGGCCGCCAGCGCAGGCTGCGCATCGACGACGAGTGGTATCGCGTGGACCTGCTCTTCTTCCACCGCCGCCTGCGCTGCCTGGTCATCTTTGATTTGAAACTCGGGCGTTTCACCCACGCCGACGCCGGGCAGATGAACCTCTACCTCAACTACGCCCGCGAGCACTGGGTACAGTCTGGCGAAAATCCTCCGGTGGGCATCATCCTCTGCTCCGGCCAGGGCGAGGCCTTGGTGCGCTACGCCACCGCAGCCCTGCCCAACAAACTTCTCGTCCGCGAATACCTGCTGGCGCTGCCAGACGAGAAGACCCTTGCTGCGGAGTTGCAGAAGACCCGCGCACAGTTGGAATCCCGCCGGCCGGCCCGAGGATCTACCCGCTAGTCGATACCCACTTCGCGCCACAGCTTCGCCCTCTTCACTTCCCTTTCATCTTCACCTCCGGCATGCCCTCCAACCCCGAACTCCTGAAACAGATCGGGACCGCCCTCGGCGCCTTCGATACCGCTCCGCTCCCCTCCGCCGCCCGCGACCTGCTTCGGACCCTGGGTTACGCCTCCGACCGCAGCCTGCCCATCGGCTCGGTGGACGCCTTCTGCCGCCAGTTCGACCCCGCCGGCCGCCTCGATCATCCCTCGGCGCTGAAAGCCGAGTGGAAATCCATCCACCTTCTCTTTCAGCTCACCGATCAGGAGCTCTCCCGGCAAAACCCGCTCTTCAAGGACACCACCGTCCAGCCGGGCCTCTTCCAATCCTACGTCTTCTTCGCCCTTGAGCTGAAGGGCGGCGACTACGCCCGCGGCAAGCTCACCGGCCTCGTCCGCCAGCTCAACCGCATCTTCCCAATGCCGGTCATGGTGCTCATCAAGCACCTCGCCGGCCGGCAGCCCGTCCTCTCCATCGCCGTCATCAACCGCCGCCGCCATAAGCTGGATGCGGCCAAGGACGTCCTCGAAAAGGCCACTATCATTCGCGACATCTCGGTCGCCAGTCCCCATCGCGGCCACCTCGACATCCTCTCCTCGCTCGCGCTGCCGAATCTGGTCCACCCGCAGAAGAAGCCCATCACCGACTTCGACACCCTGCACGCCGCATGGGAGCAGATCTTCAACGTCGAGCTGCTCAACGAGCGCTTCTACCGTGAGCTGGCCAACTGGTATTTCTGGACCCTCCCGCAGGTCGAGTTCCCCGCCGACCTCGAGCCCGACGACGAGAAACGCCGCGCCACCGGCCTCATCCGCCTGCTCACACGCCTCATCTTCTGCTGGTTCCTCAAGGAAAAGGGCCTTATCCCCGAGAAACTTTTCCACCCCACCGACCTTGCCAAACTACTCAAGGGTTTCGACTCTGAGAGTAAGACCAGCTCCACCTACTACCAGGCCATCCTGCAAAACCTCTTCTTCGCCACGCTCAACCAGCGCATGGGCAGGGACAACAACGGGAAGTCATACCGCCGCTATATTACTCCGGGAGATTATCAGGGAAAGAATCGAGAGCATGGCATCACCAATCTCTTTCGCTACCCCGAGCTCTTTCAGACTTCTGATCTGGCCCCAGCACTGTTCGAGGACATCCCATTTCTAAACGGTGGACTATTTGAGTGTCTAGACCGCGAAGATCCATCCGATAAGAACCGGATGCTGCGACTGGATGGATTCACCACAAAAGGTGTTCGTCCCCAGGTTGCCGACCGCCTCTTCTTCGCTCATAAGCATCAAGAAAATCTTTCCGGTAAGGACGCCTACAACGATCCGAAGCGAAAAGACGAAGAAGTTTCAGGCCTCATCCACATCCTGAACCGCTACAAGTTCACCATCGTCGAGAACACCCCCATCGACCAGGAAATTGCCCTCGATCCCGAACTCCTCGGCAAGGTTTTCGAAAACCTCCTCGCCTCCTACAACGAGGAAACCAAGACCACCGCCCGCAAGCAAACCGGCTCCTTCTACACCCCGCGCCCCATCGTGGACTACATGGTGGACGAGTCGCTCAAGGCCCACCTCACCCGCGCCCTCGCGGAAAAGGCCCGCATGAAGGAACCCGACGCCCGCGCCGGCCTCGACCTCCTCTTCGCCTACACCGAGAAAGCCCACGCCTTCACCCCTGCCGAAGTCGCCACGCTCATCGCCGCCATCGATGCCCTGAAAATCCTCGATCCCGCCTGCGGCTCCGGCGCCTTCCCCATGGGCGTGCTCCACAAGCTCGTCTATATTCTCGGCAAGCTCGACCCCGACAACGAGCGCTGGAAGCAGACCCAGCTCGCCAAGCTTGACTCCGCTCCCATGCGCGAGGAACTCGAACGCGCCTTCGCCGACAACAACGACGACTACGGCCGCAAGCTCTACCTCATCGAAAACTGCCTCTACGGCGTGGATATCCAGCCCATTGCCATCCAGATCACCAAGCTCCGTTTCTTCATCTCCCTCGTCTGCGACCAGAAGACCAACCGGAACAAGAAGGAAAACCACGGCATCCGCCCGCTGCCCAATCTGGAAACCAAATTCGTCGCCGCCGACACTCTCATCGGCCTGCCGGAAATGACTCAATCCTTGCTCGTCGATCCCCGCATCGGGCAGATCGAAAAGGAGATCGAAACGCTCTACCACGGCCATTTCTCAATCCAGCGCCGCGACCATAAGCTCAACTTACAGCGGAAAATCAAATCTCTCCGCCAGGATCTAGCGAAGTTGCTAGCCGAAAGTCTTATGGCGCCGAAAAAGGCCGAACACGTCGCAAAATGGGATGCCTTTGATCCGCAATCCACCGCGGATTTCTTTGACCCCCACTGGATGTTTGGCCGTTCATTAGCTACCGGATTCGACATCGTGCTCGGCAATCCGCCATATATTTCTGTTGAACGTTTTGCTGGGACGGCGATTCAGGAAATGTGGCAAGAGCGTTTTGAAACCTTTGCACAGCGCGGCGACATCTATTGTTTTTTCTATGAGCGGGGACTTGATCTGCTTCGAATCGATGGAACTTTGATCTATATCACTTCGAACAAATGGATGCGCACCAGTTACGGCAAGAAGCTGCGCTCCCTTTTCGCTACTAAGGTTCGCGTTTTAGGAGTGCTGGATTTCGGAATGGGGCAGAACTTCGGCGCAGCGACAACTTACACATGTATCACATCTATCAGTAAAGAGCCTCCGCGCAATGGGGGGGAGGCCTTGCTCTGCTACGCCACAGAATCCGCTGAAGCGATTTCGAATCCCAAGGAATATTTTCTCCAGCATGCGGTTCCCCTAAAGCTCTCCGCGAGTGAGTGGGTTGTTATGTCCAACGAGCGCGCAAAATTAAAGGAACAGGTGGCTCGTGTTGGCAAACCACTCAGTCGATGGAACTTAGAGATTAGCAGCGGAATAAAAACCAGCCACAACGACGCGTTCATTGTCGATGCCGATAAATATAAAGACCTGGTTATGGAAGATTCGTCGTCGGCGAAAATGCTTCACCCAATTTTGCGCGGCGAAGACGTGAAGCGATATCATAGCGACTGGAAGGCGCATTATGTGATCGGAACCTTTAAGCAGCTTCGCGAGACCTATCACTTGGACGATTTTCCTGCGATTAAACGCCACCTGATGCAGTTCAAGCGCGAGTTAGAGCCGCAACCGCCGAGATGGAATTCCGCAAGGGACGGCAAGTGGCCGGGCCGGAACACTCAACCGTTCGACTACCTTTGGTATGAGGTCTTTTTTGCACCGGACTTGGCGCAGTTTAGACAACCCAAGATCATGTATCCAAACATGACGAAATTCATGCCCTTCTACTTGGATAAGATGAACCATTGGTTCTGCAACCAGAAGGCTTTCGTAATTACCGGGGACGGCCAGCCGCTGGAATTCCTCACAGCTTTTTTTAATTCCTCGATTTTTCGGTGCTGTTTCAAAGACAACTTCCCCGAGCTTCTCGGCAACACATACGAGCTTAGCAAAAAATATTTCAAAGACATCCCAGTGCTTGAGGTTAGCGAAGGGCAAGCACAGCTATTCGCTCCACTCGTTGAGTTAGTTCAATTTGCTAAGCTCGGTGGCCATAACGCAGCAGGTGCATTTCTGGAAGACCTCATCGACGCCTGCGTGATGGAGTGCTACTTCCGCGAGCACATGGCCGAGCGCGACCTGCTCTTCCACGACACCGTAGCCCCGCACCTCGCCGCCTACGCCCCCGAGGCCAGCGAAGTGAAGCAACGCGACTTCCTCACCCACCTCCACCAGACGATCAACGCCCCCAGCCACCCCGTCCGCAACCGCCTTCTCCGCCTGACCGCCGACAGCCCCGACCTCCTCGCCGTCATCAAGCAGGAGGGCAAGGTTTAGAAACCCGCCCCGGCCATGAACAAAGACCTCATCATCCGCATGCAGAGCCAGTTTGATGAACTTGCCCGAACGCATCCCGAAGAGCCCAATCTGGAATTCTGGTTTGCCCGGGATCTGCAGGAGCCGCTCGGCTATGCCCGCTGGGAGAACTTCCTCACCGCCATCCAGCGGGCGATCGAGTCCTGCAATACAACGGGTTACGAGGCCGAACACCATTTTCGTGGCGTCACGAAAATGGTTCCCCTCGGCAGCGGGGCGGAACGTCCGATCGAGGACTTCATGCTCACCCGCTACGCGTGCTACCTCATCGCCCAGAACGGCGACCCGAGGAAGGAGCCCATCGCCTTTGCCCAGAGCTATTTCGCGGTCCAGACCCGCAAGCAGGAACTGATCGAGGCGCGAATGCAGCTCATGGGCCGCCTGGAAGCCCGCGAGAAACTCCGCGCCTCGGAAAAGGCGCTTTCCGACAACATCTTCGAGCGCGGCGTAGGTGACGACGGCTTCGGGCGCATCCGCTCCAAGGGCGATGCCGCGCTTTTCGGCGGGCACGCCACGCAGGCGATGAAGGACAAATTCGGCATCACCCAAACCAGACCGTTGGCGGATTTTCTCCCCACCTTGACCATCGCCGCCAAGAACCTGGCGACGGAGATGACGAATCACAACGTCCAGCAGTCAGACCTCCGGGGGGAGCCATCCATCACGCACGAGCACATCCAGAACAACACCAGTGTGCGCCAAATGCTGGGCCAGCGCGGTATCAAACCGGAAGCTCTGCCACCCGAAGAAGACATCAAGAAGCTCGAACGCCGGGTGAAGACCGACGAGAAGAAACTGGAAAGGAATGCCGGACGCCTGCCCCTGCCCGGAGAGGGCGCATGAAATCCCGACTGCATCGCATCGAGATTCGGAACTTCAAAGCCTTCCGGGAATTCACCCTCGATCTCGAAGGCCGCCACCTCCTCATCTACGGCGCCAACGGCGCCGGCAAATCATCGCTCTACTGGGCTCTCTACACCTTCCTCCAAAGCGCCCGTAAGAACCCCAAGGGGTGCATCGCAAAATACTTCGAACCCGGTGGGCCTGAGAACCTGCTCAATATCCATGAAGATGCTGCGGCAAAGCCCGGCGAGATTGCCCTCACGCTGCGTGACGTTGCATCGAAGATCGACACCACCTACCGAATCAGCAAAGCGGACCACAGCACCCACCAACAGCCAGCGATCCTGAAGGGCGATCTAGCGAGCGACTTTATCACCTATCGCTTTTTCTTCGGATTTTCTGATTTCAAGAACTCCCAGAAATTCAACGTCTGGCCTTTATTCGAAAAGGAGATTCTCCCGTTTTGCGTCTCCACCGGTGGCGAGGTGCCCTTGAACTGCTGGAACGCGATCAAGTCAGGCGAGCCAAACCCGCGTGGTTACTCAAGCTATGCGGGCACGGATGCGTATCAGTCGTTCCATGCTTGCACTACCGAATTTGCGGCAATGCTGCCCGGGATCGTGGATGCAATCAGTGCCCAGGCCCAGAAATTCTACGATGAACACTTCGCTGCGGGTGACCCCGCCCCCATCAAGCTAAAGCTGGGCGTCACGACGCCCCCGGCCTCTACGGGTAGCAATCAATCGTCCTTTCAGTTCACCGTCCCCGTAGTTGAATTTGGCATTCAGGTTCCTGGTAAGCCGGCAATCACTCGTCCGCAGAGTTTCCTCAATGAGGCAAAGCTCACCCAACTCGCCCTATGCGTTCGCTTCGCGGCGTCTCTGGTCAATCTCCGTGAATCCGATCTCAAGCTCCTCGTCCTAGACGATCTCCTCGTCAGCCTTGACATGAGCAATCGAATGAAGGTCGTAGAAATCCTGCTCTCCGATACTTTCGCCGGTTACCAGAAAATCATCCTGACCCATGACCTTGGGTTCTTTCAGGAGTTCAAGCGCATGGTCGGCGGGAAGCACGAGTCATGGCTCTTTCAACGACTCAAGGGGAATGCCAAAGACGGGCCTGTCGTTGTGAACGAAAAATCACCGCTGGAGAAGGCTCAGCACTTACTTATTAAGGCGTGCAAAATAATAGGGACATGTTAGGATCGGGCAAATGAAGAAAGTTCGCGATACGGATTGCCGCGGTCTTGGACACAAAACGCTGAGCGAATTGCGACGTCGGGCCGTTGCGAGGGTGCAAGAGGGACAAAGCCCGGAGGCGGTGGCGAAATCGTTGGGGATCAACCGGACGACGATATACGATTGGCTGGCGCTGTATCGGAAAGGCGGTTGGAGTGCCTTGGAGGCGCGCAAACGCGGCGGTCGCACGCCCAAGCTCGACGGTAAAACGCTGAGATGGCTCCATCGAACGATCACGACGAAGAACCCGCTACAGCTGAAGTTTCCGTTCGCCTTGTGGACCTGCGAGATGATCAGGGAACTGATCAGGCGTCGATTCGGGGTGAAGCTCAGTCGCACCTCAGTCAATCGACTGCTCACCCAGTTGGGATTGAGCGCCCAACGTCCGTTGTGGCGGGCGTATCAACAAAACCCCGAGGCGGTGCGGCGCTGGATGCACGAGGAGTTCCCCGCAATCCGCGAGGAGGCGCGCAAGTGTGGAGCGGAAATCTTCTTCGGAGACGAAGCCGGAGTGCGCTCCGATCATCACGCGGGCACCACCTGGGCAGCGAAGGGCAAGACTCCTGTCGTGACCGGCACAGGCGCCCGTTTCGGCTTCAATATGGTCAGTGCGATCAGCGCCCGAGGGTCCCTGCGCTTCATGGTCGTCGAAGGTTCGGTGGGCGCGGCCACATTCATTGCTTTCCTCAAGCGCTTGCTGCGTGACGTCAGCAAGCCGGTGTTCCTCGTCGTGGATGGGCATCCCTCGCACAAGGCCAGGCTGGTCAGTCGATTCGTCGAGGCGACGAACGGTCGGCTCAAACTGTTTTTGCTCCCCGGTTACAGCCCGGAGCTGAATCCCGACGAGCTCGTGTGGAACAGTCTCAAAAACGGCGAACTCGGCCGGAAGATCCACACGACCAAGGAACAGATGAAGCGCACGGCCATCGCCCACCTGCGCAGACTCCAGAAACTCCCCAACATCATTCGGTCCTATTTTCAGAAACCAAGCACGGCATACGCCGCTTAAAATGTCCCTTCTATTCTGGCCTCCTTAATACGAACGACCAATTAGCCGAGTGCGGAAATCAGCTCCGGCAATGCGTCGAGGAGAACCTCACGGCATTTCTGGAACAGACGAAACGGAAGCAGGGCTTGGATCACCTGATCGATCGAGGGGCATTTTCCTCCCTTCACCAAAAACTCCATGAAGCCAGTAGTGTATTGAGTTTGGGAAGCTACAAGGAGTTTGCCGATGTGCTTCAAAGCGCGTTCACCGTGGATCAACTACGCGAACTCGCATCGGCGGATGAGGTTGATCCCGCCAGGTTCGCCGCTGCCACGAAGGCGGAAAAGAAGGCCAAGGGTGCCCTGATTGGAAAGTTGTATGCCGCCCGGCCACAGCTCCATCAGTGCATCACCGAATTACTATCCGACGCATCCCGCAAGCGCCTCAACGCGCTGAAGCTTCTTGATGAAATTCGCCGCATCAAAGACCGCATCCTAAATCCAGCGTCTCATGCAGGCGCAGCACCCCTCTACAAGAAGGAAGCGGAGGCTGCGGTGAAAGTAATTCAGTCGCTCGACGCAGCTCTTGCAGCAGCCCTCGCGACACTGTGATTCCCATATGAACAAACCCGCCCACTTCTCCGTCGATCCGCGTGTCGCCACGATTTTGGGCGAGAACTATTCATCCAGTGAGCGCGCCCTGCGCGAACTCATCGACAACGCGTGGGACGCCGAGGCCCGCTCCGTGCGAATCACGCTCCCTGCGCCGATGACGACCGATCCCATCATAGTCCAAGACGACGGCAATGGGATGAAGGAGCAGGAGCTTCGCCAAGAGTATCTCAACATCGCCAGTCCCCACATCAGCCGCAAAGGCGACCGCACGCCTAGCCTCAACCGTCTCGTCAAGGGCCGGCGCGGCGTCGGTAAGTTCTCCGGTCTTATCCTCGCCGACGTAATGGAGGTCGTTACCCGCGCAAACGGCACGCAGACCCGAATCACCATTTCCAAATCTGCCTTGTTGGCCGCAGGCAAAGACATCGAACAAGTCCCGCTACCGGTGGAAGCAGAGACCTGTGAGAAGGAGCAGCACGGCACCACGGTAATTCTGAAAAACCTGAATCCACGCCTCAACTTCCCTCAAGCCGACAAGCTCCGCGAGATTCTGGCCTACGATTACGGGCGAGAAAGCGGTATCGAGATTTTCATCAACGGAGACCGAGTTCATCGCCACGAAATCCAAGGAACCAAATTCACCAAGAACTACACCTTGCCCGACGGCAAAACCGCCACCGTGAGCTGGACGGTAAGCGAAAAACCCGTCGCCGCGCGCAACGCCGGCATCGTTCTTCGCGCCGGTGAAAAGGCCATCGGCAAGCCTCATCACTGGGGTTTGGAGCATGAAGAACAACTCACCGATCGTCTGCGCAACCGTGTCGTCGGTGAGGCCAGAATCGAGCCGGAAACCATCGAACTTACCGCCGCGGGCGGAGACGTAATCGAGAGCGACAAGAACTTCGAATACCTCAGCCAGGCCATCAAGGAAGACGTCAAAGCCAGTCTTTCTGAAGTCCATACTGGCGAGGTCAACCTCGCAAAAGCCCGCTGGACACAGTTGATGAAACGGCGTCTGGAAGCTGTTCCCGAGCATCGCCGAGCAATCGCCGAAGACCGTCTTGAAAAACTGATCTCCCGCAGCTATCAGGAGGGCGAAAAGGAGGAGCGTATTACCATCCTCATCAACCTGGTGTTGGATGCTCTGGAAACGGACGAGTATTGGACGGTTTGCAAAGAGGTCGAAGCAGCGGAGAAAGCCGATGTTTTCGTCTTTGCCCAGGCGCTCGACAAATTCGGTTTGGCCGACCTCGCCTTCATCGGCCAGCAAGCGGAACGGCGGCGCACGTATCTGGACAGCTTGGACAAGCTTGCGACCGACGCAGCGACGACCGAAGGCCAGATGCACACGGCACTGCAACACAGCCTCTGGATTTTCGGAAACGAATACAGCCTCATGGCGAGCAATCGCCAGCTCCGCAGTATCGTCCAAGACTTCACGGAGAAAACCTACAAAGGCACGGACGCCACGGACCGCCCCGACCTGCTTCTCGCCGCCAACGTCGAAGGCCGACATCTCCTGATCGAATTCAAGCGTCCATCGATCACCGTTGGCCGTGACGCGGAGAGCCAAGCCATGAAGTATGCCGACACGTTGTCCGGCCAGCTCGGCATCGGCTTGGACATCCTGATCGTTGGCGGCCAGGTGGATCAAAAGCTTCAATCCGACTATTCCGGCAAGCGAACGAAGTTTCTTTCTTACCGTGCCGTGGTCGCCAACGCCCGCACCCAACTCGAATGGCTGCTACGCCAGCTCAATGAGAAACCCTGAGGACATTCTCCGCTAGCTCAGCAACTAGACGATGGATACATTCAAAAAAAAGCTCGTCGTCGAGATGTTGCGAAATCTGGAGCGGTACATGGACGCTGAACAACATGGCTAAGTCCTCCTTCCCGAAGCCCGTCAGCGAGGTCGTTGCCACGTTGGCCGACATCTTCCGTCACCAAGGGAAGGGTGAGCTGGCCGAACTGTGCGAAAGCGCGCATGCGCGCTTTGACGAAACAAACTACGACAACTGGAATGGTGGCACCTACACTTGGGCATTGAGGCTGGTCGTGCCGGTGCCGCTGTTCGCATCGATCGAACCACGTCTGCTTGCGCTTGAGAAAGAAATCGGAGAGAAGCTCTCCCAATTCGGACGTGAATATCCCAACGATCGTCTGGGCGAGGTGACGATCACTCCGATCAGCCCGACAAGTGTGATTTTGGGAAAGCAGATGACTCCTTCCGACGTGGAGGTGCGCAGGCTCTGGCCCGATGGCATGCTCCGCTTGTTTCTGAGTCATTTGGCTGTGCACAAGGTGGCGGTCTCGAAACTGAAAGATGAACTGAAGTCACGGGGAGTCGCGGCCTTTGTTGCTCACGAGGACATCGAACCAAGCTTGGAATGGCGGAACGAAATCGAGTTGGGTTTGCGATCCATGCACGCCTTGGCGGCGCTACTGACCCTTGGTTTCCATGAGAGCAATTGGACTGATCAAGAGATGGGTTGGGCACTAGGCCGAGGCGTGCTTGTGCTGCCTGTGCGTGTCGGGATCGATCCCTACGGTTTCGCCGGGAAATATCAGGGCATCAGTGGTTCTCTTGAGCAACCAGCGGTTCTCGCTTCGAGCATCGTCGAGGTTTTGCTGGCCAACAATCAAACGCACGGCGAAATGCGCCGGGCACTCGTAGCGAGTTTCACAAACGCCAGATCGTTTCAGATGGCGAAATCACTCCGCGCCTTGGTGGTGCAAGTTCAAGATTTCACCGACGAAGAGAAAGAAGCTCTCCGCAAGGCGTGCGTGAACAACGAACAGGTGAAGGGCGCGTTCGGCGTCACAGAAGCTATTTATAGAGCGTTTGGAAAACCGACTGACGTGAAAACTTCCGATGCGTCCGACGTTTCTTTCTAAACTACATCCTCGCGCAATCGAGGAGCTTGATAACTTTCTCAGGTGTCGCGTTTCCGATTTCCATTCAGGGCAAATGCCTTTCCCCGCGTTCGAGTCTGCGTCTCGCACTCCCCATTCCAGCGGGGACACCCCGCAACGCCCCGATGTCGGCTGATGCCGGGGATTTCCAGCGCGAGCGTTCAGGTTCATCACTCCGGCGCTTCCGCTCAGGGTCCGGCTCACGGCCATTCGCTGCGGTCTGGGACGGCTTGGGTTTCCGCGCTCACGGCCGCCTCTGGCGATTCATCGTCCGAGCAGGACCACTCGCCAGGATCGCTCTCGTCGCGCCGTTGTTCGTCGTGCGCCCGCCGTAGCGGGCACCCGCGCTCCTCACCCGTCCTGCCGCAGAACCGGCATCGGGGGCCCTCGCCAATGCTTCGGCCATTTTCGCGCTAACGCACTTCATCACGGATCTTCTTCTAGCGAAGCCACACCCTGAGGGCTGCCTCATGATAGCACCTGCGGCAGCCGGCGGGCACACGTACTCCCTCGTTTCTCTCACTCTCGGCGAAGTGGTCCAACTCAACAACCCCGCCAGCGTTGCCGACTACCTGCGTTCTGCCTTCGACGAGAAGCCGATGCAGGAGGCGTTCTAATGCGTCCATCTCGACCGCAAGAACCACCCCATCGGCCGTCATCTCGTCACCCTCGGCACGGCCACGTCGACCCGGGTGGCCCCCCGTGAAGTCTTCCGGGGCGCCATCCTCGCCAGCGCCACGGCCCTCGTGGTTGCCCACAACCATCCCTCCGGCGACCCGCCTCTCAGCGCCGCCGACATCCAGATGACACGCCACCTTCGGGAAGCCGCCAAGGTGATCGACATCGACCTCATCGACCACGTCATCGTGGGCGACGCGAAGGCCGCCCCGCAGAAAATCGGCCACTATTCCTTCCGCGCCGCGGGCCTCTTGTGAGGCCCTTTTTTCGGACGACGTCCGCGATTCCGGCGAGCGGATCGCGCGTTGACTCAGGCCCCGGTCTCGCGATGGTCCCTCAACACGGGCCAGCCGCCCCGGGGGAAACCTCGGGGCGGAAGTTTTTTATATCCGGTGCCCGTCCGCGTGATTGAAAACTGAATGATAGTTCAAACTCGGTTTGAACTACCACGATTTTATCAATCAGGCGGAGCGTTTCTGCGCCGCCGCACGCTCGGGGTGCTCGAAAGCATCCGCGAAGTCTTCCATGTCGCGATCCGACATCCCCAAGGCTCGCCCGGCCTCGCGCCATCCGGCCACGGCGCGCTCGACTTCACCCAAGATTGCTTTCCCCCGCGGAAGCGACAGTCGGAAGTAGGCAATCACGGACATCAAAGCCTCGACCGTCGCCTCCGGACCGGTGTCGGCCGACACCCAAGTCTTCAACTCACGCGCCCGGTCCGGAAACGGATTGAGATCGAAAGCCGGAGCGAGCCGCCAAAGGCCGCGCTCCGCGTGGAGGAAGCCATGATTGCGGAGGTGATCGTCCACGTTGGTGATGAGGATCGAAAAGGCCATTCGCCGCCACAGCTCCTCGATATCGGTTTGAGCCGCCGCCCCATTCATGCGGAGAGCATCCACAATTTCCGTGTAGCTGTGTTCCTGGGCGCCGGCGGATTCCACGCCGAGGAGCGTCGCGGCCGAAACATACATCAAACGCCGGCCATCGAGTGTCCGGTCGAAGCGGCGAATCAAGGCGACGGGCACGCCATCGTTGTCTACGATTCGCGCAGCGGCGACGTTGAGTCCGGCAGCCTTCGCCAAGGTCATGGCGAGCACCTCGCCCTTCGTGACCGCGCGTTCGTCCTGCACGCTTGGAAACTTCCCAATCGCCAGCATCCCGTCGTCATCCACCACGGAGCACTTCGGTCGCAAGCCACCAAGCGAGGTGCCGCGGCCCCGCAGGTAAGCGAGATCGGCGGCGGTCTCTGTTTCGGTTTCCACCGCGCGCGAGGCGCTCATCAGTTGCTGCAATTCCAGCAGCGGTGGGGCGGTGCGACGTGCCGGCTCTGAGGCGCGCTGAAACACGCCGGCCTCATCGCGAAAGCGCAGCGCCCCGCCGCGACTGCCGTCGTCCACGGCCAGTAGGAAATCGACGGCATTGAGCTGGGCCGATGCGGCTTCAGCTCCCGCGCGCTTGGCCGCCTGGCGTCGCTTCGCGTGGTCGCGCAGGATGACGCGCCGGCCCCAACCATCCGGTTCCGTGTCGGCAATTGCCGCGTGAAACACGGAACCTTCCGCCGTCTTTCGATGAAACTGCGAGCCGGTGACGAGCGGCAGATTCGGTTCGAGGGCGAAACGGTCTGCGGCAGCGAGCCAGGTTTCGTCGTAAACGAAAGCCGCATGCTCCCGCGCGCCGCTCTGATCGTAATGCAGGGCGCCGACGAGACGGCCCTCGTTGCCGAGGAAGACTTGGAGAGTGCGTTTCATGACGAAGTCGGAGTTGTCTTGACGCGCACGCGTTTCGGCAATCGGGCTTCATCCAATTGAAGGCCCACGTCGTCGCGTTTGGGATCGACCAACTCGCCGAGGGCGTTGCCGAGACCCAGGACAAAGAGGGCCATCGCGTAAGCACCCATCGCCACGGTCGGGTCGCCCTTCTCGACCCGGCGATAGGTATTCGTGGCCACGCCCATCCGTTCCACCATCATGGCGACGGTGAAGTGGCGTTTACGGCGTGCCGTGGCCAGATCCTGCCCCAGCTTGGCCAAGGCACGGCGGGTCGGCGGCGGCAGGAGGTCATGGAGAGAGGAGCGCATGTTAAAAGGCTATGGATGGACTCTTACAGGATTTAATGAGCAATACATTGATATTTATGTGGGGAATGTCGAGAGCGATTCTGCGCTGGCGGTTAGGCGGCGGCAGGACGTTTGAGCAGAGCAGGTTGCGGCGGCGTAACGTTCTTTTCGGCCGGCAGGCGGCCGAGGAGTTCATCCCGGATGTGCCGCCAGGTCGAATCCTCCATTGCGACCAATTTCGCCCGCAGCTCGCCGAGATTGAAGGCCTCGGCCGGTTGCGCCGAGCGGTCCTGTTGCACCGCGCCGCGCGTTGGTTGTCGCGTTTCATCTTTCGGATTGAAGAAACCCGCTGCCTTCATGACGCGGCGCACCCGATCGGTGAGATGATCAGCGTTGAGGCGGTAGTGCGCCTCCAATTCCGGAAAGGCATAGACCGGCAGACGCGGCGCGGGCTTCGCCAACGCCTTTTCGAGCAAGCTGCGCTGGAGCGGGAAGATCGGGATTTCCACCGTCTCGCCTGTCTTTGCCGTTTTCACGGTCACGAAGCCGCCTTCGAGATCGACCGAGCTGCGCAATCACGTTTGCGTTCGCAAACCTATTCGGCGTGCTGCTCGCGGATGGAATCCAGTGCTCGCGCCACCGCAGCGCGGGCTCGCGGGGTCGGAATGCGCCGCAACCAACCTTGCACTTCCTTCCACCGCAGTCCCTTCAAGTTTGTCTCCGGCAGACTTCCGGTAACGGCGCTGCGATTCATGGCCGCGAAGTAGGCGAAATCGAAGATCGCCTTTTCGGGCGAGGCGACAAATCCATCCACGCTGGGATCGTAGTCGTAGCCGCCGAAAGGCTCAGGCTTGATGCGGTGCAGGGCGATGCGGGCTCCGAGCATTTCCACTTCACCCGGCCGCCCCAAGGTCACGGCAAATTGTGTCTGAGGAATTTGCTGAATCCGGTTGTGCAACCGCAAAGCAGACCAACCGGAGAGATATGCCTGATAGGGATCGGCCGCGGCCGTGACGAGGCTACCGGGCTTGAAGGAGGTCGCGCCGGGGAGCCAGGTTCCCCTTTTCAACGACGTGCTCAATCCATCTTGGAGCGGAATGTCCCGAACTGGTGAAGGCTCCATCGATCTGCGTCGACTACGTCATTGCCCACGAGGTCTGCCACCTGAAACACCCGCACCACGACCGGAGTTTCTTTCGGCTACTGGACCAGGTCTGTCCGAACTGGAGGCAGACAAAGGCCCGTTTGGAGGAACAGTAGCCGATCCACACGGGTGCCATCCACGCATTTTCGGTCCTCCGCCCCCAATTCTTCTCCCCCAAAAATCCCACGACCCCCGCACTCACGTCCGCCTCGAACCTCAATCCGAACAAATCCGCGCAATCCAAGGACATGCCCTTTTTCCTGCCCCGCAGTCGACCCCGCGTCTCAAAGCCATGATCCAAACCGGCGGATGTAGATGCGCTTCACAAACTGCGTCAGCAGGCAGTAGGCGGGCAGGACCAATGCGAGATAGATGAAGAATCCGCCCGGTAGCGCCTGCATGTGAAGCGGGGCCGCCAGGAACGAATACGGCAGCGCAACCCCCGCCAGCATCACCAGCGCAGTTGTCACCAGGACAATGGGCGCCGCCGTGCTCTGGATGAACGGCACTCGCTCGGTCCGGATCATGTGCACGATCGATGTCTGCGTCAGCAGGCCCACCACAAACCATCCGGATTGAAACAGCGCCTGCTGATCGGGAGTGTTCGCGCCAAACACCGTCCACATCACCCGGAAAGTGATCATGTCGAAGATGGAACTTATCGGTCCGATCCAGAACATGAAGCTCGCGATCGATCCCGCATTCCACTGCCGGGGCTGCCGGATGAACTCCGCATCCATGCGGTCCCAGGGAATCGCCACCTGGGAAATGTCATAGAGCAGGTTCTGCACGAGGAGCTGCGCCGCCAGCATCGGCAGGAACGGGAGGAATGCGCTCGCAACCAGCACGCTCAGCACATTGCCGAAATTCGAACTCGCCGTCATCTTCACGTACTTGATCACATTGCCAAACGTGCGGCGCCCCTCGACCACGCCGCGCTCGAGCACCAGCAGGCTCTTCTCCAGCAGGATGATGTCGGCGGCCTCCTTGGCGACGTCCACCGCCGTGTCGACGGATATGCCGACATCCGCCTCGCGCAGCGCCGTCGCGTCATTTATGCCGTCCCCCATGAAGCCCACGGTGTGCCCGAGCGACTTCAGCACCCGCACCACGCGCGCCTTCTGGAGCGGCGACAGCTTGGCGAAAACCGTCGTGCGCTCCGCCACATCAGCGAGCGCAGCGTCGTCGAGCGACTCGATGTCGCCTCCCATCGCTATGTTGTCCGCGGCGAGTCCGACGGTCCTGCAGATCTTCCGGGCGACGATTGCGTTGTCGCCCGTGAGGATCTTCACCGCGACACCATGCTCCGCCAGCAGCCGGAGCGCCTCGGCGGTCGATTCCTTCGGCGGATCGAGAAACGCGACAAACCCCGAGAATACGAGTTCGCTCTCGTCCTTGATTGTGACTCCTGCACTGCCTCGCAGTTTCCTGTACCCCACGGCAACAACGCGAAGGCCGTCCTCGTTCAACTGATCACGCAGGCGTTTCAGCCGGGTGACTGAATCGTCATCGAGCGGAACGACGCGCCCTTCGTCCTCCAACTGCGTCGAGATCTCCAGCATCTCCTCGACCGCCCCCTTGCAGTAGAGCACCGGATCCTCCCTGCCCCGCTGAAGCACGACCGACATCCGCCTGCGCACGAAATCAAACGGGATCTCGTCCTCCTTGCGCCAGAGCTTCGCCATCTCCCGCAGGCCAAGGCTCTCGGCGCGATCGATCACCGCGCGATCCAGCAGGTTTTTCAGTCCCGTCTGGAAAAGGCTGTTCAGGTAGGCGTGTTCCAGGACCCGCGCGCTTTCCGCGCCGTGCGGATCGATGTGCCGGATGAGCACCACCTTGTCCTGCGTCAGCGTGCCGGTCTTGTCGGTGCACAGCACATCCATGGCGCCGAACCCCTGGATCGCGTGCAGCCGCTTGACGATCGTCTTCTGCCGGGCCAGCGCGATCGCTCCGCGCGCGAGATTCGCGTTCACGATCATCGGCAGCATTTCAGGCGTCAGACCGACGGCGATCGCCACCGCAAACAGCAGCGCCTCCAGCCAGTCGTGCTTCAGAATGCCGTTCAGCAGGAACACCGCCGGGGCCATCACGAGCATGAACCGGATCAGCAGCCAGCTGACATTCCTCACGCCGCGGTCAAAGGCGGTCATCGGGCGCCGCCCGCCCAGC
This sequence comes from Opitutaceae bacterium, assembly GCA_015075305.1. NCBI lineage: Bacteria > Pseudomonadati > Verrucomicrobiota > Opitutia > Opitutales > Opitutaceae > Opitutaceae bacterium. The sequence continues at coordinate 409,805 of JABTUS010000005.1, forward strand.
TTCTCCGCCATCGACCCGAAAAATGTGCGGTTGCCCGTTGTCAGCACCAGGGCTCGGCCCGTGCCGCTCACGATGCTCGTCCCCATGAAGAGCAGGTTCGGCGAGTCGAGCACGTCCGCGGGCAGCCCCTCCGCCGCAGCCGCTGAGTTGGGTCGGCTCTGGCGGCCGGGTTCATATTTTTCAACGGGCATGGCCTCGCCCGTGAGCGCGGCCTGCGTCACAAACATGTCGCGCGATTCCAGCAGCCGCAGGTCAGCCGGCACCATGTCTCCGGCGGACAGGACAACAATGTCCCCGGGGGCGATCTCCGACGTCGCAACCTCGTAGGCCGTGGGATCCAGCGGAGCGGTAGCGACCCGGCCGGCGGGCGGTTTTCCGCGGCGGCGCAACGTCGCTTCCGTGCGGACGAGCCTGCGCAGCGACTCCGCCTGAACGAGCGATTTCATTTCCTGCCAGAATCGCAGCCCGACGCTCAGCACGATCATCGTCACCATCACGACGACGGCTTTCAGGTCACCCGTGAAATACGAGATGACGCCAAGCGCCGCGAGCACGCCGTTGAACGGATGCCGGATCGCCGCCCACAGCACCCGCGGCCAACCAGGAGGCTTCTGGCTAGAAATCTCATTCGGGCCGACATCCGCCAGCCGACGCTCCGCCTCCTCCCAGGGGAGGCCCTCCAGCCCGGACTCCATGCGCTGGAGAATCGCCGACTGTTCAAGTTCCGCGGCATCGCGCAGGCTTTCGAAGCTGGCGACAGCAGATGCGGAGGCATTTGGCATGCGGACTGGCCAAGAAATCAAAACCCAACCCCGGGTCAATGCCGGGCCGCCCCGGATCCAAACTTCGCGAATTTTGCGGGTGGGGTTTTCCCTGGGCGTTGCCCAGGGCTGGCATAGTGTGCCCCGTTGGGGCGGAGAGTCTTCGTTGAAGGTGCTGACACCCTGGGTATTGCCACGGGGCGAAAATGGTGTGCCTGTTGCGGCGGAGATTTTGCGCTGAAGGTGCTGACTGCGCCCTACCATGACAACGCCATTGCTCGCGCTGAAGGCGCAACCCACGCCAGCCCATGGCAGCGCCATGGGTTCTTGACGTGGATACAATCTTGAGCCCTGAAGGGGCGGCACAACGGCACGGCGTGGCGTCCGGAGTTGGGTCGCCCTTTCAGGGCTCGAATCATAGTCAGAATTCCCCTGGGCGTTGCCCAGGGCTGGCATAATGTGCCCCGTTGGGGCGGAAATTTTGCGCTGAAGGCGCAACCCACGCCAGCCCATGGCAGCGCCATGGGTTCTTGACGTGGATACAATCTTGAGCCCTGAAGGGGCGGCACAACGGCAGGCGCGTCCAGAGTTGGGTCGCCCTTTCAGGGCTCGAATCATGAGAATCGGGAATTCCCCTGGGCGTTGCCCAGGGCTGGCATAATGTGCCCCGTTGGGGCGGAAATTTTGCGCTGAAGGCGCACCCCACGCCAGCCCATGGCAGCGCCATGGGTTCTTGACGTGGATACAATCTTGAGCCCTGAAGGGGCGGCACAACGGCACCAGACAGAATCCGACCTCAGAACATCTGCCGTCGGGCGACTGAAACGCCGCGAGCAGGGTCGATCCCGGAATTTTGCATTGCGCTGATCGCCCTGCCGGCAAGCGTGTCCTGGTCTAGCGCGAACTCGTGCGCGACCGGACAGCTCATTTCAACCACCGTACCGGACATCTCAAAGGCCTGATCGCCATGCGACAAGCACTCCAGTCCAAGTCTCTCTGCTGCCCGCAGGTTTTCCGCACACGGACAACTGCCGGAGCGGAATGAAGAGCATCCTCGATTTCAACCGGGCGCGCCAGGAAGGGCGGCCCATCGTGATGACCACGGCCTACGATGCCGCGATGGCGCGCATCGTTGCGGCATCGGAGGCGGACGCCATTCTCGTCGGCGACAGCGCCGCCATGGTCGTGCACGGGCTGCCTTCGACCGTGCATGCCACCCTGGAGATGATGGTCCTCCACACCGCCGCCGTGCGCCGGGGGGCGCCGGATCGGGTCATCGTGGCGGACATGCCTTTTCTCACCTTCCGCCACGGGAAAACAGTGGCGACGCGAGCCGCGGGCGCCCTGATGCAGGCGGGCGCCACGGCGTTGAAACTGGAGGGAGTCGCGGGCCATGAGGACGTGATTCTCCACCTCGTGGGCAGCGGCATCCCGGTCATGGGCCACCTCGGGCTCACCCCGCAGTCGGTCAATCAGATCGGCGGCTACCGGCTGCAGGGTCGCTCGGAGGCCGAAGCCGCGCGCCTGCTGGCCGATGCCCGGCGGTTGGAGGAACTCGGGGCCTTCTCGCTGGTGCTTGAATGCGTGCCGGCGGCATTGGCGGCCGACATCACCGGCCGGCTGCGGATCCCGACAATCGGCATCGGCGCCGGCGGCGGCACCTCCGGGCAGGTGCTGGTCTTGAACGATCTGCTCGGGCTCGATGCCGGATTCCGCCCGCGATTTGCACGCCGTTACCTCGACGGGCACGGCGCGGTGCTCGCGGCCATCAACGAGTACGCGCGGGACGTGCGCGGCGCTCGTTTTCCGGCCCGCGAGGAGGTCCTGGCATGAGGGTGCATCTCAGTCTGAAGGAATGGCGGGCGGTGCGCGACGGGGCGGACTATGCCGGTCGGTCGCTCGGTTTCGTGCCAACGATGGGCGCCCTGCATGCCGGGCATCGTTCCTTGGCGGCGCGGGCGCGCGCGGAGAATGATCGCGTGGTGCTGAGCATTTTCGTGAACCCGACCCAGTTCAATGATCCGTCGGATCTCGCCAAGTATCCGCGGACGCTCGAGGCCGACCTCGCCCTGGCCGCAGGGCTGGTCGATGACGTGATCGTGCCGCCGGTGGCCGAACTTTATCCGGACGGCTACACCTACCGCGTGACCGAAGACAGGATGAGCCGCGAACTGGAGGGCGCGTATCGCCCCGGGCACTTTGACGGCGTGCTGACCGTGGTGCTCAAGCTGCTTAACACGGTTCAGGCGACGCGCGCCTATTTCGGCGAGAAGGACTGGCAGCAACTGCGACTGGTCGAGGGCATGGCGCGTGCGCTTTTGCTGGGGGTGGAGATCGTGCCCTGCCCGACGGTGCGCGATCCCGACGGCCTTGCCCTGAGCTCGCGCAACCGTAGGCTCTCGCATCCGGCTCGGATGCGCGCCGCGCAATTTCCCGCGATCCTGCGGGAGGCCGACAGCGCGGCGGGTGCTGTCGCGGCGCTCGAAGCGGCGGGCTTCGGTGTCGACTATGTGGAGGATCGCGAAGGCATGCGCCTCGGCGCTGTTCGCATCGAAAACGTGAGGCTCATCGACAATGTCCGCCTCTGATCAAAACTGCGACAGACCGGCGGCAGCGGCCGCAACGCCGCCGGCCAGCCATGTTGCCACTCGCGCGGGCATTTCAGCAAACCGTCCCGCTCAGCTCCTGATCGTTTTCACCGGCTCCATCGCGGCCTACAAGGGCTGCGAGGTCGTCTCGCGCCTCGTGCAGCGCGGACACCGCGTGCGCTGCGTCGCCACACCGTCGGCGCTGAAATTCATCGGCCCAGCCACGTTGGAGGGGCTGACGGGCGCGGTCGTGATGAGCGACGCCTTCGCCCCCGGCGCCGCGCTGGAGCACGTCAACCTCACCCGCTGGGCTGACGCCGTGCTGGTTTGTCCGGCCACGGCGAACACTCTGAATCGTTTTGCCGCGGGTCTGGCCGACGATCTCGCCGGTGCGCTTTTTCTGGCGCATGACCGCAACAAACCCTGGCTCATGGCTCCGGCGATGAACCCGGCGATGTGGACGCACCCGGCCACGGTCGAATCAATCGCCAGGCTCCGCGGTTGGGGCGTGCGTTTCATCGATCCCGCCGCCGGTCGGACCGCCTGCGGGGAAACCGGCGAGGGGCGGCTGGCCGAGCCCGACCAGATCGTAGCCGCATTGGAGGCCGCCCTCGCCAGGCCGACGCGGAAACTGCGCGTGCTCATCACAGCCGGGGGCACGGTCGAGCCGGTGGACGCCGTGCGCGTGCTGACCAACACCAGCACGGGTGCCACCGGGGCGTTGATCGCGGTGCACCTGGCCCACGCCAGTCACGAAGTGGTGCTCCTGCGCGCCCAAGGCGCGGTCGCCGCCGAGGGGCCGTGCCGCGAGGAGACCTTTCTAACGTTCACCGAATTGGAAAGCGGACTGCGCCGGCTTCTGACGACGGAATCTTTTGACGCGGTGGTCCACGCCGCGGCGGTGAGTGACTATGGCGTGGACACGGTGGAGATGTCCGATGGCGGCGCGCCGCTGACCGCCGGACCGGGCGGAAAGATCGCCTCGGGTGGCGCGCCAGTGCTCAAGCTGCGCGCGAATCCGCGGCTGGTGGACGGCTTGCGCGGGCTCAGTCGCACGCCTTTCACTCTGGTGGCTTTCAAGCTCACCCACGGCGCAAACCGACAGCAGGCGGACGAGGCGGTGCAGCGTCTCTTTGCCCACTCCAAGGCGGACCTCGTGGTGCACAACGATCTTACCACCCGCAGCGCCGACGGCCGCTTCCCCGCCGACATCCTGCGTCCCGATGGCACGGTGGCGGCGCATTGTCCCGACCGTGCGACGCTGGCGGCGGAACTCACCCGCCTGCTGGAGAACCGGAGCGAATAGGATTGTCCCCTCTCCTTCGAATCACCGCCATCTGTCATCCATTCCCATGCTCATCACACTTGAGCCGTGACAGGAGAAGCGAATGGCAATCGGGTGAAAGAATGAGCGCTGAAGGCGCTAGACACGGCAGCCCAAGGCAACGCATGCGGATCCCCGACCTTCCGACAATCCGAGCTCTGAAGGGGCGGCACAAACCTCGACAACCAAGTGCGCGGTCGGGCCAGTCCCCTCAAACTCGAGGCAGTCGGATTTGACCTCATCTTCAACATCATGTTAAACTCCGGCATGAAAACAATCACCATGGTTGCTCTGCGCACGGACTCGGAGCGAATCGTGAAGGATCTGCGCCGGGGTGTTCGCATGACGCTCAGCTACCGGGGAAAGCCGCTGGCCGAACTCGTTCCGCTGTCCGGGGAGGCAGCGCCCGACCCTCTGGAGGCGCTCGACCTGGGCGAGCGCAGCCATGGCGCATGTCATTCAGGGGCGAATTGAGCCCATTGGGCGGGACGAAGCCGAGCTGGCCGCCCAACTTTTCAACGCCAGTGGACGAAAGCGTGCCATGCGTTACGACTGCCTGATCGCAGCCTGCGCCATCCTAGGAAAAGCCGCACTGGCAACGAACAACCGCAAGGATTTCACGGCACTCGTACCGCATGGCCTGCTGCTGGCTGTGTAGCAAGATGCATCCACCTCATGGTTGCCCTTCATCTTTACCTCTCTCTACCGATAAATGTTAGAAGTAAGGACTGACCCTATAGAGCCTTGCCTTAGAAGTGAGGAC
>JABTUS010000006.1:300000-383563 GCA_015075305.1 Opitutaceae bacterium
GGCATGGCGAAAATCAATTTGACGCCTTTACTGACGCTGATCGGCGGCGCGCGTTACGAGTACACCAAGGCACCGCTGACAGGACCGCTCTTTCTCACCGATCCGAAGACCGGTGCGCCAACGCTGATTTCCAAGACGGTCAACTTCAATTACGGGGAGTTCCTTCCAAACATCCAACTCTCCTACCGTCTGCCGCCCTCCACTGTGATCCGCGCGGCCATAACGAGGACCTTTGGACGTCCGGCCTACGCCGACCAAGTGCCATCGTCGGCGCTGGACAATGTCGGTGGCGTACTCACCACCGGCAATCCTCAGCTCAAGCCCTATGAGTCCCTGAACTTCGATCTGTCCGTGGACTACTACCTCAAATCTGGAGGAATCATTTCGGTGGCGGCTTTCTACAAGACCGTCGACAATCCGATCTATACCTACAGTTACGTTCAGAAGGATGTGAGCTACGCAGGCTACGACTTTTCCAGCTTTACCGTCACTTCAAAACAGAATGGTAAGTCAGCCGGAATGAAGGGCGTCGAGCTGAGCGCACAAGTTCCTTTTTCAATCTTCACCCGCAGCTTCATCGATGGTTTTGGTGTCGACACCAATGTCACGCTCATGGACTCCAGCGTGAAGGTCTCAACGCGGCCCGACACATTGAGGCTCTACGCGTCGCCGAAATTCCTGGCAAACGTGGGCCTCTTCTACGAGAAATACGGGGTGTCCGCGCGGGTTGCCTACAACTATCGCGGTGACTCTCTGGATTCAATTGGCGCCGATATCTTCACGGATGTGTACAGCAGGGCCCGCTACTTTGTCGACGCGCAGATGAGCTACAGGGCAACAGAAAACTTTTCGGTGTTTGTCAACTGGCAGAATCTCACCGACCAGCTCTCGACGAGCTACACCGGCGGCAATAAGGATGTTATTTCACAAAGCTACTGGTTCGGTTCCAACATCCGTGCCGGCGTGAAGTTCAGATTCTAGAATCCACTCCAGCATTCATCACGACAGACCTCCACCCGAAGGTGGGGTTCTGTCTTTCTCACCCATGCCATTCACCAGACCCATATCCGGATTTGGCGTCATGCACGCCCTGCTGATGCTCTGCCTTGCGTTTGGCCGCATGGGTGCGGCGACCCGCATGCCGCTGCTCATGCCGGACGATTTCGAGTCGCTGAAACTGGCGGCCTGGCGAATTGAAGAGGGCGTGCCCGATGCGCACAATCCGCTGCTGGAGCCGGCGATGCCCTGGGATGCCGGGGGCATCATGGGACACGGCACGGTGCTTCACGATCCCATTGATGGGCTTTGGAAGGCGTGGCAGGTCTCGACGCCGGAGGAAACGGAGCTTGATGGACTGAAGTCACTGCATGAGGCGCGTCGCCGTCTGACCTATCTCGAAAGCAGCGACGGGGTGAAGTGGCATCGGCCCATGCTGTCACTGGTGTCGTGGCCGGGTCATCCAAAGACAAACATACTGCTCGACTTCGATTCCGGCGGCACGGCCCAGTATGCTTCGGTGATGATTGATGCCTCGAACAAGGCGGAGCCGTATGAGATGTTCATTTTCCGCTCGCCGAGTAGAAATGGGACGATCGCCTCGCAGATGGGAGCGCAGGGCAGCGTGGGTTCGCTGCCGGGTCCGGCTGAAAAATACGGCTTGTACCGCTATCGATCGAAGGATGGCAAGGACTGGAAACTCAAGGAGGGGCCCTTGGAGATCAAGGGAGGCACGGATGTGTGCTACATCTATCGGCAGCCTGCCGGCGGCTATGTCGCCTATTTCAAGGTGTACCCTCCGAAGGAGCCCGGAGACCGCATCATTCCCTACGATGTGAATGCGAAGCAGCTCCAGCGGCGGGTCGGCCGGGCAACCAGTCCGGACGGAACACACTGGAGCGATACGACGGTTGTTCTTGGACGCGATCTTCGCGATCCGGATTTTGCGCAGTTTCTGGAGATTTGTCCGCTGCCTGTGGCAGGTGGTTATGTGGCGCTGGTCAACTACTACGATGCGGCGCAGCAGACGATGTGTCTGCAGTTTGCGGCGTCGCGTGACGGCCTGCAATGGTGGCGGCCCGACACGCGTCCCGCGCTTGCGAATGCTCCCATCGGGGATTTTGGAGGCGGCTTGATCTGGCAGATGCGCCAGCCCATCGTTGATGGCACGAGGCTGTACGCCTACTATTCCGGATCAGAGGGCGTTCATTCGGCGATCGTCGACTCTCGATTTCAGCCGCAGATTGAGATTCCTGGCGGATCGCTGATAGGTTTCAGAAAGGGCACCCTGCCGTATTACGGCGCCTTGTGCCGTGCTTCGTGGGAGGCGGATCGCCTTTGGGCTCTGGTCTCGGTGGTTGGCGGGCCGATGCCGGTCGAAGCCGTGACCCGGCCGAGGGACATCGGCGGGCACACGATACAGGTGAATGTCCGTGGGAAGAAAGGCGGACAGTTGAAGGCCGAGCTGCTTGATTCCGCCGGCGTTGGCTTGCAGGGATTCACACTCGACGACTGCAAGCCCGTGACCGGCGACCATCATCGAATCACGCTTGAGTGGAGGGGTGGGAGCCAGGCGCCGGCTTCCGCAGCCCGGATTCGATTTGTTTTTAATCGCTCGTTTTTGTACGGATTTGAAGCCGTACAGTGACGGCTTCCGTTTCCCGCGATGCGAGAGTGGTTTCCGAATTGCGCAATTTTCCGTTGATGCTCGTTGATGCCATGCGGATGATCGGTGATTCATATCCGCAAGAAATTGAAAATCACCGACTGCAGGGTTCGATCGAGGTGGTGTGTTTGCATGGTCGTGACGCTGACGCTGATTGCGTCGGCTCAGCCGCTGCCGGAGAAGGGAGGGGGCAGTCGATCGGAGCTGGGAAAGCGTGATGCTCGGGCGCATCCGACGGACCTGTGGGGCGACTGGATAGAGAAGGATTTCCCCTTTTTCTCGTCCGTTCTTGATGCGAGAAAGACGGGAGGGGAGTTTCCGACGGACAATCTCGTTCCGCGTGGCCTGGTCTTCCAGCTCGGGCGCGATTGCTGGGCGTGTTTTGACACCGATCTGCTGCGCATCGCCGCGGTCTGGCAGGGGAGGGAAGGAGTCACTCCGCACGCACTGGCACCGGGCTCGTATCACGATCCGTCTAGGAAGACTCCCGGCGGACAAAGTTTCCTGCCCGAACCCAGCGGACGCGTGTGGGTGGCGACGGGAATTTATCCCGGATGGCAGATGGCGGGGTTGTCGCTGAAGGATCCGAGGACTCCGGCGCCCAGTCCGGAGGAGGTTGGTCGGGGGCCGCTGCCGGGGAAGCTCGGTCGACTGAATTGGGTGAGACCCGTGGCCAATGCCGCAGTGCTTGGTTACTCCGTTGGAGAGTCGAATATTGAGGAATGGATTGATGCAACGGGTACCGACACGGCACCTGTGGTGAGGCGGCATTTCTTGGTCGGGCCTGCACAGGAGCAGCGCGTGCTGGTGCTCGGCAGGAAATCTGCGGACGTGCATTTTTCGATTGAGTGCGAGAATGCCAAATCAAGGCCGGTGCTGTCGTCAGAGACGGCTGCGGATGGATCCGTGACCTGGCTCGTGAGAATCGAGCCGCATGCGGATCCGCTGGCGTTTTCCGTTTCGATGACGTTGGGTGCTGCGCCGCAGTCCGATTTGGCGCAGATTGCGCCTCCACCGGCGGTGCACCACCGGTGGCCGCAGACTGTCAGCTCGGAGGTCCACCGCTCGACATCGCTGGCCAGTTATGTCGTCGATGACATCGACCTTCCCGTGGCAAATCCGTGGCGTCGCAACATCCGGATCAGCGACATCCAGTTCCTGCCGGATGGAACCGGCGTGGGAGTGACCATTGACGGCGATGTCTGGCTCCTGCGGGGATTGGAGGGCTCCCGGGTCGAATGGCGGCGCTTTGCCTCGGGCCTTCACGAACCGATGACGGCCGCGATTCGCAACGGAGAGATTTATGTCTTTGATCGGAACGGCATCTGGCGGCTCCCGGATCGCGATGGGGATGGTGAGGCGGATGAACATGAACTCTTCTCCAATGCGTTTGGCCAGACAGCGGACACGCGGGAGTTTCCGGCTACCCTGCGCCTGGCTCCGCACGGCGAATTCGTGATTGCGAAGGGCGGGCAGCAGGCGACCACGGTGGGAAAGCACAATGGCAGCGTCCTGCGCATTTCGGCCGATGGCCGAACAGCCACAGTGCTGGGCTACGGGTTTCGTCAGCCGAACATCGGGGTCAACATTCGTACGGGTCTCGTGACATCCAGCGACCAGCAGGGGCAGTACATTCCCAGCACGCCGCTCCACATTGCGGACGGAGACCAGTTCTATGGATTTCTGAGCGACTTCATGCCGCGGGAGAAGTACCCGGCGCCGATAGCGGATCCGCTCGTGTGGCTGCCTCACAGCGTGAATGCGTCGGGCATTTCACAGGTGTGGCTCTTCAATGCGAAGATGGGTGCGCTGAACGATGGATTGGTGCACATTGGCTTCAACCGTCCTGAACTATTTTCTGTGCTGCTGAATTCGCGGGAGAGACGCATGCAGGCGGCCGTCACGAGCGTGACCCAGGACTTCGAGTTTCCCCCGTTGAATGGATCGGTGAATCCGATCGATGGGCAGCTGTACCTTGCGGGATTCCAGGTGCTCGGCTGGGGAACGACCGCAACCCGGCTCGCGGGTCTGGCGCGGGTGCGTTATACGGGGCATGCGAGTGCGCTGCCGCGTGAAGTCGTGCCCATGAAGGAAGGCGTTCTCCTGAGATTTGGTGTCCGACTCGATCCGGTCGAGGCGGTTAAGCCCGCGAATTATTCGGTGTCCACCTGGCACTACATACGGACGTATCGATATGGTTCGCCACAACTGCGTGCCGACGGTAAGCCCGGTGCGGATCCCCTGCCGGCGAGCAGTGTGTACCTCTCCGAGGATGGGTGCGGCGTGTTCATTGGAATTCCCGGCATGCAGCCAGTCATGCAGCTTCGCGTCGGCTGGTCGTTGAAGACGCGGGATGGGGAAGGCATGGTGAGCAGCGCCTACACGACGCCCTATCTGCTCCCGCATTTTGAACCACGCGTGGAGGGATTTGGAGACATCCGGGTCGATCTCTCGAACGTTGTCGCGGCAACGGCGAAGGAAAAGGTGCCGGCGACGAAGGAGGAAGGTGCAACGCTGGCCCGCACCTTCGGCTGCGTGGCGTGTCATGGCGGAGTGGAGGGCAGTCCGGCAATCGCGACCTATGGTCCATCCTGGGCCGGACTCTATGGGAAGACGAGGGACTTTGGAGGGAAGGTGGGGCGTATTGTTGCCGACGATGCGTACCTGCGTGAATCGATCCTCGACCCGCAGGCCAAGATTGTGCCGGGAACGGAGAAGGTTGAAGCGGGCATGCCCAGTTATGCCGGTGTCCTGAGCGACGATCAGATGGATGCGATCATCGCCTACATCAAGAGCCTGAAGTGAGCGACGGCTGACGCCTTGGCCAGCCGGCAGTCTGTCTGTCGTTTGGAGACGGTGAATGCCGGGTTGAGGATGGGCATCAGGCGGTGCAGTGGTATGAAGAAAGCACCTTCTCTTTCGCGTGGCGGCGCCCGTTGGAGCATCCATCGTTCTTCGCGTTGCCTGTTGGAGCGCCCGCATGGAGAATCTCTGCCGAATGAATGCCTCAGTTTTCGATCTCTTTCGATTGAATGGAACCGTCGCGCTGATCGTTGGAGGTGCGCGAAACTTGGGATACGACATGGCGGCCGCCCTGGCTGAGGCGGGGAGCGATTTGGTCATCACGTCCCGGACAATCCTGTCTGCAACGAGGGCTGCGGAAGCGCTGGCCAATGCATTCAAGATCGAGGTTCTGCCGCTGGCGCTGGATCATCGCCGTCACGAAGACGTCGCCACCGTTGTCAATCGTGCAAAGGAGTGGAAGGGGCGCATTGACATTCTTGTCAACAATGCGGGCGGAGGATCCGGCCGCAGCCCGGCCCACCTCTTCACGCGCGATCCTCGGGAGGTGGAGGATCTGATCGCCGTGAATCTCACCGGCGTGCTGCACTGCTGCCAGGCGGTCGGGCGGATCATGGCTGAACAGCGCCAGGGGAAGATCATCAGCATCGCATCGATCGCCGCACTGGTCGGACGCGACCGGCGCGTGTACGAACGGAATGGCCTCAAGGGCCAGCCGATCGACTATGCCGCGGCGAAGGCGGGCATCCTGGGCATGACGCGCGACCTGGCAGGACTGCTGTCGCCCTTCGGTGTGTGCGTGAACGCCATCTCGCCGGGGGGCTTTGAGCGGGAGGACATGCCGCGGGGTTTTGTTCAGGACTACAGCGAACGCACCCCGCTGGGGCGCATGGGGCGCGATGGCGTGGATCTCAAGGGGGCGGCGCTGTTCCTGGCGTCCCGGGCATCGGACTATGTGACCGGACACAATCTGGTGGTGGACGGAGGGTTTTCACTATGGCGTTGAACAATCGCATTGTTGTTGTCGGTCTGGGATCGATCGGCCGCCGGCATGCGCGACTCCTCGCGCATCGGAAGGATCTTCAGGTGGAATGGTGCGAGAGTTCGGCGGAGGCGGTCGCGCGCGCGCGGCAGGAGCTCGGAGCGCCGGTTCGCGTGCACGATACATTTCAAGAGATGCTGGCGACGCGACCGGCGATGGTTGTCATTGCAACTCCGCACTCCATGCACGCCGCACAAGCGATTGGCGCCTTGGAGGCCGGGGTGCATGTGCTGTGCGAGAAGCCGCTCAGCGACAATCTGGAGGATGCACGGGCGATTGCCGCCGCGGCCGATCGATCGTCGGCGATCCTTGCGGTGGGCTTTCAGCTTCATTTCCACCCCGCGCTTTGCCGGGCGAAGACGTTGATTGAATCCGGGGAACTCGGGTCGGTCCATCATGTGCACTGTCTTGTGGGCACGTACGTGACGCTGGTGAATTCGCAGTCGCGCTATCAAAGCCGGATTGAAGGGGCGCTGTTCATGGACTACGCGCACCAGCCGGACATCCTGTTCTGGCTGCTTGGAAGGAAGCCCGAGGGGGTCTACGTGGCGGCCGGGCAGGGCGGGAGCCTTCCCCTGCAGGCGAATCCCAATTTTGCGGCGATCACCTGTGACTATGCGACACCGATGATCTCCACCATTCACCTCAATTATCTCCAGGCGCCCGACAGGCACGAGTATGAGATCATAGGCGACCGGGGGTGGATTTCACTCGACATGTTCAAGGGGGAAATGCGCCTCGGCCGCCAGAGTGACGGAACGGTCCAGGTGGAGCATTTTTCAACCGAACGGGACCCCCTGTACGAGCGGGAGCACCAGGTGTTCCTGGATGCGGTGGCGGGCAGGCGAAAGCCGGAGAGCCCGGCGGGCGAGGCGTTGATTTCGATGGAAGTGATCGCCGCTGCGCTGCGCTCCCTGCATTCCCGCCGCCGGGAAATCCTGTAGCCAACCCTTTCGATCGAGTGGTATTTCAAAAGCACCTCTGGTTTCTGTTGGTGACGGCCGCGAATCGAGGCAGGTTTGAGATTGAACAGGATGCGCTTGAAATCCCCCGGTTGCATCCGTGTTCCAGCCAATCCATTTGACGTATTCCCCATGAAACGCATTTCCACCCTTCCTGTCCTCCTCGGTTTCCTGCTGCCGATTGTCTCGCTTGCGGACATGCCCGTGGCGCGAAAGACGCTCCTGCTGGACTCCACTTTGATCAAGAGCAGTGAGAACATCCGGATGACCGTGGGGCGGCTCACGAAGTATTCCGGCAATCCGCTGTTTGGTGAGGATCGGCCTTGGGAGCCGCGTTTCGACAACATGTATCCCAATGTGATCCGGGATGAGAGCGACGGCCTGTTCAAGTGCTGGTACAATCCATTCCTGGTTGAAGTTGAGGACTGGCTTGGATCGAGCAATGAGCGCAAGCGGTGGCTGTATCCGCGGCAGTCGGGATTGTGCTACGCCACATCCAGGGACGGGATCCATTGGGAAAAGCCGGCCTTCGACATCCTCCCGTTCTGGGGTCAGCCGAGCAACATCCTGATGCGGGATGTTCATGGCGTGGGGGTCTTCCGCGACGCCCGCGATCCGGATCCGGCGCGCCGCTACAAGGCGTTTTTCGTGAATCAGGAGGCTGGCCGCCGCACAACGGTGGCCGTGGCGTTTTCGGCGGACGGCATTCATTGGGGTCCTCAGACCGTGCTCAACAATGTGAAGCTCATGGCCGACACCCACAACAATGCGCTGTGGGCGCCGACGCTCAACCGCTACGTGGCGTTCACGCGCGACTGGGATCCACGCGAATGGAAACGGAACAGCAAGGGCGAGATCCCGGCGGTGCGCCTTGTTTCCCGCATTGAGAGCGAGGACTTCGTGCACTGGAGCGATCCGCAGACCGTGCTGCGTGGGGTGACGGACAATCTGCAGGTTTACGCGATGCCGGTGTTCCACTACGCGGGAATTTATCTCGGACTGCCCGTCGTGCTCGACGCCAAGGATGACCGGACCCACACGGAACTGGCCTGGAGCAAGGACACGGTCAACTGGCATCGGGTCGATGCGGGAACCCCGTTCATTCCCAATAGTGAAAAGAAGGGTGACTACGACTGGGGCTGCACCTATCCGGCTGCGGTTCCGGTCATCATGAAGGACGAGATTCGAATCTATTATTCCGGCAGTGACGGCCTGCATTTTGGACAGCGGAAAGCCTGGTTCGAGTTTGCGACGCTGCGTCCCGATGGGTTCGCAGCAGCTGCTCCCGTGGATGAGTCGCGGGAGGGGCTTGTCCAGACGACCCCCGTGTCGATTCGGTCGGACGAGCCATTGATGCTCACGGCGGATGTGGAGGCGGGAGGCAGTGTGCAGGTGGCGATTTTGGATGCCGAAGGCCGCGAGGTGGCGCGCTCCGTTCCGATGACGGGGTCATTCACATCGCGCGCGGTCAGATGGGAGACGGCTTCGCGCGTTGTCGATGGAGAGCACGCATTGAAATTCAGGCTGGTTCGAGCCAGGCTGTACTCCTACGAGTTCGGAACGAAGCGCGTGCAATAGCCCGCCCGCGACGGCAGATCGAACGGACGCGGGTCTTCCGTGTGATTTGGAGCCCACGGCTGATGCCCGAGGCCAAGAGCTCCGTTGAGGCGATCCTCGGCGCTTGCCAATCCGGGGCCGGGTGGCCAGAGATCGGTCATGAACCTGATCTCGCGGACGTCGGAATATGCCCTGCGGGCGGTGGTTTGGCTGATTCAGGATCCCACGCGATCGCAGACGACGCGACAGATCGCCCGCGGAACCCGGACGCCGCCGGACTATGTGTCGAAGGTGCTTCAGGCTCTGGCCAGGGCAGGGGTGATTCGCGGGCAGCGCGGCCTGGGCGGCGGATTCCAGCTCATCGCGGATCCGGAAGTGCTCACGGTGCTTGATGTCATCAATGCCGTCGATCCGCTTGAATGCATCAAAACCTGTCCGCTGGGACTGAAAGCGCATGGCACAAAGCTCTGCCCACTCCACAGCGGCCTAAATGAGGCAGCCAGGCAGATTGAGACAGCGTTTGGGAATACCCGGATTTCAGAGCTGCTGAACGATCATTCGGGTTCTATTCCGCTGGGCATTACCTTGGCTAAGAATCGCCAGAGGAAGGCGGGTTGAGAATATCCGCGGCCCACGACTGCTCCGTAAAATCCGGGCAGGTGCGGCGTATTACGGCTCAATGGCCCATCGTGAAGTACCGCGCGATGTAGTAGACGGACCAGCCGGCGAAGAGGACGAGCAGGATGACGATCCAAGAGGGGATGCCGCGGGGGGTTTCGCTGCCGTAGATGACGAACTGTTTCTGATCCCCCTTGCCATAGGCGTTTATCATGAGGGGTATCACGCCGTCCACGGTGTCGCCGGGCTTGAGACCCTCCACATCGATGGCGGGTCCGTTGCGCACGATGAACGGCAGAAGTCGGACGCCCTCCAGTCCGCCGGGGTCCCGGCTAAGGATCTTCAGGACGTGCCTGCCGTCAGCGAGCAGGCGGGTGTCGAGTTCGAATGTGACGGGTGACGTGAATTCACCGATCGGATTGGGATCGTCGTCAAGAAACAGCCTGACTGTGCCTTTAGGGTCCATAGGAGTCGTGCAGAAGAATGGTTCGTTTGATGTGGGTGGGATTCTGTTCCCCGGGGCGCATGAGGCACTTGATCGCCCAAGCCAGCGCGAAGAACACGATCAAAGCGGCGGCTGCGGCGATGACGTAGTCCAGGCTGCCCTGGGGTCCCGGGCCGTGCGTAAGGCCGCGCAGGAATTTCGGCTGCTCCACGGAGCACATTTCGCAGGCGAACGCCGCGGATTGCACCGCGGGAAGCGTGGAGATCAGAAGGGACAGGCGAGTCTTCATGGAGCGATGCCCGCAAGGATTTTTGTCACTTCGTCGAGCGGGACTTCGCGGACCTGATTGCCCCAGCTTTGTCGCTCGTGGTTGATGATGGCGTGTATCTGGGCCGGGGTCAGCTTGTTGGTCACACCAATGGGCGGCATCGCGGGATAACCCTCCTTTTCGCGGGAGGTGTAGCCCTTCATGATGATCGTGAGAATCCGCGTGGGGTCGTCATCCGTCACAATCGGACTCGCCTTCAGCGGTGGAAATGCGCCCTTCAGTCCCTCGCCGTTCGCCTGATGGCAGGCCTGGCAGTTCGCGGCGTACAGCGTGGTGCCATTGAGGGCTGCGCCTGCACCGGTCCCGCTTGCCGCGGCTTGTGCGCCATTGCCAGGGGATGCCGCGTAGAGGAACGCGGGCGGGGCGGAGCCGTCGGGCAGGGGCGTTTGTTTCAAGGAGAGCAGGTAGGCGACAAGCTGAAGCGCCTCGGGCGAGGCCACAACCTGCCGACCCTCGGGATTGAACGGGGCGGGCACATTGACGACGGTGTCGCCTGGCGATGTTTCCGTTTTCTCCACAAACAGCCAGGGGTAGGCTGGCATGATGGAGGCGGGCACGACTGAGCGCGGTGCGTAGAGGTGGAGCAGGTGCCAGACATCGCTGGGCTGACGCGAACCGATTGAGGTGAGATCCGGGCCGGTGCGC
Organism: Opitutaceae bacterium; assembly: GCA_015075305.1. Classification (NCBI taxonomy): domain Bacteria; kingdom Pseudomonadati; phylum Verrucomicrobiota; class Opitutia; order Opitutales; family Opitutaceae; species Opitutaceae bacterium. The sequence goes on from JABTUS010000006.1 coordinate 311,062, forward strand.
TCGGTGCCCATCAAGGTGGCGGTGTTTCGCCAGAGGTCAGTGCGTCCGATGCCCGCGTAGTCCGCGGCGATGCTCGGGCGCTCGCCCCAGACGCGGTCCATCGCGACATTGCGCACCTGCTGCGTGTGGCAGGCGACGCATCCGTTGGCGATGAAGATCGCCTTGCCCTTGAGGGCGTCGCCTGAAAGGGGCTCGGCACCTGGCAGGGGAGCGTAGCTGGCCTGATTGTGAAGGGCCGGCAGGATGGCGATGGCGATCGTCAGCGAAATGAAGAGTGCGGCGACGGCACTGAAGAGAAGTCTGTGACTGCGATAGAAACTCATGTCAGATCACAGCTCCTTCCTCGACTGGCGAGGGCGCCTCGTGACGGGCCCCGCCTGCGATCATCTTGTACATGTTATAGGCAAAGATTCCGTGGGAGAGCCACATCAGTGTGCCACCGATGGCTCTCCACAGCCAGAACGGCGCCATCAGACTGACCGTCTCGATGAAGGGAACGCCGTCGAGCCAGGCTATTCCGCGGAGTGTTCCGCCCACCATCAAAGGAATCGAGTAGAAGAGCAGGCCGATCAGGGCCATCCAGAAGTGGGCGCCGACCGTGGCTTGGGGAGGCTCACGACCGGTCAGCCGGGGTACAACGGCATAGATGCAGGCCCAGAGCAGGAAGCTGATGATGCCGTACATCGTCAGGTGGGAATGGGCGACCGTGAAGTCGGTGAAGTGCCAGACGAGATTGGTCCATCGGAAAGCCTCGGCCGTGCCCTGCAGGGAACCGGTGAAATAGAAGACGACCCCGACAAGGAAGAAGGGCAGGGTGTAGCTGCCACCGATCTTGTGGAACGCGCCACGGAAGGTGAGCAGGAAGTTTGCGGTGCCTGCGACGACGGGGATAACCATTCCCATGCTGCCGACGATGGCGATGGTCTGGATCGACCACGGAATCGAGCTGAACACGAAATGGTGGGTGCCTATGACCGTGTAGAAAAGGATCTGCGTCCAGAAGGCGAGAATGCCCAGGCTGTAGGAGAAGATCGGTGTATTGAGCTGCTGCGGGAGGAAGTAGTAGGTCAGGCCCAGCAGGTACATCATGAACCACATGCCCACGCCCTGGTGCATGTAGTAGCCCTGGATGATTGTCTCGCCCAAACCGTCCTGCCAGAAGGGGAGGTAGGCGACGAGCACGATGGTGATGACGAACATCAGGGCCGCCACCATGTACCAGTTGGAGATGTAGATATCCGACGTCTGCCGCCGGGCGATTGTCGCGAGGAAATTACAGAGGGCGATGATGATGCCGGAGGCGAACAGAAGCATGATCGGCCAGACATATTCGCGGTACTCGCCGCCGCCATTGTTGATGCCGGCCATCAGTGCGAGGCTGCCGAGAACCACGGCGGCGTTCATGAGTCCGAATGTCCACCACCCGGCCTTCATGCTCGCGAGCCGGACATTCCCCACCCGGGCGACCACATAGTAGCCAAGACCGATCATGGCGAGGGACGCCCAGCCCCAGAAGACGGCGTTGGTGTGCACGGGTCGCAGGCGTCCGAAGCTCAGCCAGCTCAGATGATCCGCATCGGGAGCGACGAACTTGATGCCCAGGTATTCGCCGACCGTCGTTCCGAAAAGTAGCCAGAATGTGGCTGCGCCGAGGTACCAGAGGATCAGACGGGCGAGGGGGGCGTGAATCTCCGGCCGGCGCTGGGCGGCCTTCTTGACCGGCAGGAAACGAATGGTGCCGCTTTGGTCCACATTGCGAATGAGTGCGGCGGAACGCGTCGATTGATCACCTGCCGATCCGGCCGCCGGTTCGTCCCGATGCAGGTGGTCTCCCGACACGCCTCCCGTATGCCGGCGATCGCGCGCGGCGGACAGTTTCAGCCCGATGAGCCAGACGCCCACCGCGAGGGGAATGGCGAGAAGGATTGCTGTGATGACGATGCCCGGCTGGCCCCACAGGGGAGGGGCGCTCTGGGCAAGAATGGCTGCGGGATGTGGCATGGGTGTGGGAGTGGATCGATTGGAAGGGGCGCTTTGGCCGTGCGGATTGGAAACAGCTGCTCAGGGTGCGGCGGGCAAATTGGACAAGGAGATCCAATTACTTTCCATCGGACTTCCGGGGCGCCGGTTTCCGTTTCAGCGCGCCTTCCGCCCGAGGCACCCGCCTGGATCGGGATGGTGCGGCGCCTGGAAGTCTTTCCATCAGGAACGCGCGCAGCGCGACGACATTGTTGTGTTCGGTGTCGCGCGAACTGAAGAGAAGGGTGACGCGCCCCTTGAGAGCGGCGTTGAGAATCGGCTGCCAGGCTTCCGGGCGGGATTCGAGCTCGATGCGATAGAGCCGCTGAAATTCCGGCCATCTCACGGGCTGGTGGCTGAACCACTGGCGGAGCGAGGTGCTGGGCGCCACTTCACGCATCCAGCCGTCCAGTTGCGCGGAATCCTTGCGAAGTCCGCGCGGCCAGAGCCGCTCGGCCAGGATCCTCCGCCCGTCCCCGGGTGAGGCTGACTCGTAGACGCGCTTGATGAGTATTTCGGGTGGTCGTCCTGGTTTCATGTTTGCGGTGTGGTCCTTGGTGGCCCCTCAATCGGCGACAATTCAATCCTCGATTTCCGGCATGGAGCAGGCCGGGCTGCTGAACCTGGTCCTCGTGGGAATGCGGGAGGCCGCCTTCTGGAGGAGGGTGGCAAGCTGCGGACCGCATGCACGAAGTTCGTTTCTGTGGACCTGGTACAGCCTCGCGAGGAGGCGCAGACCCTTTGGCGTGAGCGAAACGTGGACCCGGCGCCGATCCTCCTTTGAGGGCGTGCGTCTGCCCACCTTCATCGCCTCCAGGCGATCCACCAGTCCCACCGCGCTGTGATGGGTGACGCGCATGCGCTCGGCGAGTTCGCCGATCGTCACCCAGTCGCGCCCCGGGTGGCCCTGGATGACCAGGAGCGCCTGGTACTGCTGGGGGGTCACCCCGTGGTTGCGCGCGACATCCGCGCTGAAGCCGAGGAACCTCCGCAGTGCGTAGCGGAATTCCGCGAGCGCCTCGAGGTCGCGCTTGTTCAGGACTGCAGGTGTCTTTCGGGGAGGCATGTGTGGACGGCCGCGCGGATTTGAGGATGATTCGATTTCAATTGCATCGTAATACGATATAATCAGCATGCAACCACAATCAGCACTCCAGCCAGACACATGAACGGCATGAAAACCACCCTGCAACCGGCCACGCTGTGCGCGCGGGCCGGCTCGGAATCACACCGGTCCGGTGCCAATGAGCCGGTACAGCCGCCGATCGTGCAGAGCGCGATCTTCGACCTGGGTGGCACGGAGGATGCGGAGGCCATTTTTTCCGGGGCGCGAAAGGGGTACGCCTATTCGCGGTTTGGAAACCCCACTGTCGACACGCTGGCAGGCGTCCTCGCGGGATTGGAGGGCGGGGCGGAGGCGCTGGTGACCAGTTCAGGGAACGCCGCGGCGCTCTGTGCGGTGACGATGGCGATGCACGGGCGGAGCGGCCCGGTGCTGACGCCGCCCGACATTTATGGGGGAAGCTTTGAGCTGCTGCGCATTCTGGGATCGGCCTACCGCCTTCCCCTGGAGACGGCGGATCCCTCCGATTCGTCCGCGTGGCTCGCGGCTGTCGCGCGGGCGGGCGTGGTGCTGCTGGAGACCCCGTCGAATCCTGTGATGCGGCTGATCGACCTCGCGGAGACGATAACGCGCGCGCGCCAGGCCGGGGTGCCGGTGATCGTGGACAACACGGTGGCGACGCCGCTGGGTCAGCGTCCGCTGGAGATGGGCGCGGACTGGGTGATTCATTCAACCACCAAGTATCTCAACGGGCACGGCGACCTGATGGGCGGATGCGTTGTTGGCCGCGAGCCGATGACGCGGATGCATCGCTCCATTCACAAGAACCTGGGAGGAACCGTGAATGCCTTCGAAGCCTGGCTGACCCTGCGCGGGTTGCGGACCTTTGCGCTGCGCATGGAGAGGCATGAGGCGAACGCCCGTGCAATCGCTGAATGGCTGTCGGGGCGGCCGGAGATTGCGGCGGTGCACTATCCGGGACTGGCTTCGCATCCCCAGGCATCGTTGTTCCGGCGGCAGATGAGGTCAGCGGGGGGATTGCTTTCGTTTGAATTTTCGGGTGGCGAGGCGGCGGCGGCCCGATTCATCAACGGTCTCAAACTCGTGATTCATGCTGTGAGCCTTGGAGGACCGGAGACCCTGGTGACGGTCCCGGCCCGGTCGAGTCATCGCGGCATGACGCCCGAGGCGCGGCGGAGCGGAGGTATCAGCGACGGACTGGTTCGTCTCTCCGCCGGGTTGGAGTCCATCGATGACTTGCTGGAAGACATGAGTCGGGCTATTGTCGGCCGCTGACGTCATGAACGCTCTGGATTCAAGCCAATCCCGCCAGTGGCTGCCGCCGCTGCGTCCGCCTGCGAGGAATGAGGCGGTGGCGTGCGAGCGCTGCGGTGCCTTTGGCACCTATGCGTGGGATGGGATGACGCTTTGTCTGGATTGTTATGCCGCCCAGTGTTCGTGCTGCAACGAGTTTGAAGATCGCGTCAGCGTCCCGATGGTGCAGAGTGCGCCGTCAAAATCGTCCCATTCATGAAACCCGTTCTCCATCAGGTTCCCTACAGCCCGTATTGCATTGCCATAGCAGAGACTCTCAATGCTGCGGGGGTATCCTTTCGCTCGGTGGAGGCACCGCTTCACCGTCGCGAGTCGCTGATCCGCATCACCGGTGGGAGGTACTATCAGGTACCGACGCTGGTGCACGGGAAGAAGCTTGTGTTTGACGAGTCGCCGGACGGGCTTGATGTGGCCCGTTACATCGACAGGGAATTCTGGGGCGGGGGATTGTTTCCGTCTGAGCATGAAGGGATGCAGAGAATCCTCATTCCTCACATTGAGAACGACATTGAGGCGGTGACCTTTCGTCTGACCGACCCGCTGCGCATACCCAAGATCAAGGATCTCATTGAGCGCACCGAGGCGATACGATTCAAGGAGCGCCGTTTTGGCCGCGGGTGTCTTGACGCCTGGCGAAAGGAGGCGCCGGCCTTGAAGAAGCAGGCCTATGCGCTTTTCGAGCCCTTCGACCTCATGTTCCGTGGATCACCCTTCATTTTTGGAATGCGCCCCGTCTATTCCGATTTTGCACTGTCCGGAATCATTGGCGCCTTGACATTTGACGGGCATGTCGCGTTGCCGAAGGGCTTGAAATCCATTGAGCGCTGGAGGCGGGATTTGAAGCGCTGGCAGCTATGCCGGGCGGTGATTTGAAGGGATGACGTACGGCGAGTCTCCGTCCATCTGAACGAATCAGTTGCGGACGGCATGTGGCGGAATTCGCCATGCCAAACGAATGGGGGGAATGCAGGCAAAGATGGAGGGGGAATGCATGCAAGGACGGAGGGGCGAACGGGAAACAATTTGACCCTTCCACCATCATGGAGGGGCACGCTTTGTCGTGCCCTGGGGACGGTCGGGGAGAAACGGCGTCGGAAGGTCTCACGCGGAGACGCGGAGAAGAGGGAGTGGGATGTAGGTTTATGAGAAAACTGGCCGGCGTCTTGGCGCGAACCGCGAACCCTGGGCATGACAAAGCATGCCCCTCCAACGGAGGGGGAATGCATGCAAGGATGGAGGAGAGAGGGTGCAGGCAAAGATGGAGGGTGCAGGCAACAACGGGGGGGCGTTGCACCGGCGCGGGTTAGCGTGAAATGGTGCTTGGAATTGCGGCCATTACGCGAGCGGTCATGGGATCGCAATGGGCGGCGGAGTAGTCGAAGAGCTCCATTCCCGCCGTCGTTTTCAGAAGCTGCTCCTTGAGTCCCTCCTTCGCGCGATGAAGGGAGACTTTGACATTGGCAGGTGTTATTCCGAGGCAGGCGGACGTCTCGGCGGTGGAAAGACGCTGGACTTCGCGAAGTACATAGACGGCGCGGTGGGAACGCGGAAGTTTCCGGATGGCTTGTTCGAGAAGAGCTTTCATTTCTGCCAGGTTGAGGGATTCGGAGGCGGAAGGTTCGGGCGATTCCTGTTTCTCAAGACCTGCGCACTCCGGGGACGGCTCGGCCTTGAAGCGCCTTTCCCTGCGGATGAGCATGAGGCACTCGTTGATCATGATGCGCGTGAGCCAGGTCGAGAAGGCGGCGGAGCCTTTGAAGCGATTCAAGTTCCTGAACGCCTTTATGTAGGCATTCTGCATGGCATCCTCGACCTGCGTGTGATTGTGCAGGTAGGCCATGCCGACCCTGTAGAGCTGTGGATTGTAGCGTCGGACGATGATGCGAAACATCCCGTTGTCTCCACGGAGGACACCGTTTACGGCGGCAAGATCGGGGATGTCCGGATGGTACTCCAGGGATTCGGCATTTTGGGCGGCAGCTGGCATGGTTCGGATTGGATGCAATCGCACGTGAGATGGTTACAGCATTTCACGAATCCGGCTGATACCTTTGACACCGCGAATCGCAGTTCTGGGGCGCTGTGCAGTCGAAGGATGGGCAAGCGGTGAAGGCGGCATGCATGGCTTCGATGTAACCGGCGCGCAGCATTTGGCATCGAATGTACAGGACAGCCATAACGGCACCATCCACTCAACCATCAAAATCAAATCATGACAACGACTCAATCCACAGTCCCGGATTCCGGGACGGCCGAGCATCAGGCCGTCAGGCAGATTCGACTCACGCTGAAGGTTCTTTTTGGAATCGTGCCGATCGTGGCGGGCGCGGACAAGTTCACCAATATTCTCGCGCGCTGGCCGGACTATCTCAATCCACACCTTGCCTCCATCTCGCCATTTTCGCCGTCGGCATTCATGCACGTCGTCGGAGTGATCGAGATTGTTGCGGGCCTGCTTGTTTTCCTGAAGCCGCGGATTGGAGCCTATGTCGTAGCCGCCTGGCTCATTGCGATCGCCCTTCAGTTGATCGTTCAAGGGCATTACCTCGACGTTGCTGTTCGGGACATCGTGCTTGCGCTCGGCGGTGCCTGGCCGCTCGCACGCCTCTCTTCACTCGACGAGTAGAGCTGCGACCGGCGCAAACCGGTGGGCGTGCCTATCGCACGAGGTAGATCTCGAGCAGCACGACACCGGTGTGGCCGGTGGGTCCGGTGATCACGGCAGTGTAACCGCCTGGCTCCAGTGTTGTGAGTATCACCGCATCCTTGCTGGAAGGGTCGGCAAGTGCAAACGCGCCGACGCTGAGGAATGCCTCGCTCAAGGCGGATGATCCTCCCCAGTTGTCGTTCTGTGCGACGAGCGTGCCTTTTGTCGAACGGAGAGCGAGGCGGGGATCCTGGAAGAAGTTCGAGATGCCGAGATTGTTCAGTCCCGGGCCGATGGCTCGGACAAGGACAGTTCGACTGGTGGAGCCGGTCAGTGTAAATCCACCAATCAGCGTGTCATTGGCCCGAACCAGCGTGCGGGCAGACAGGTTGACCAGAGTGCCCACGGATGACGGGCCTTCGTAGAGTTCGATGAGCGCCATTCCCTGGGTGTCGCCAAGCCCATTGATGTGCAGCGTGTTCGCGCCGGAGATGAATGGACTGGTGAGGACCGCGTCCTTGCTCCCGACGGGAAGTGGAAAACCGCCAACGGCGCTGCCGTCGAATTCTGTCCAGTCATTGTTTGCACCGAGAAGATGCGCGGACGAACCCGGCGACGGCACATTGAAGAGCTTGATCTCAGGGTCCGCCATCACGTTGGGAACGCCGAAACTGGCGAGTGTCGGACCGATGCCGCGCATCACGAGGTTCACGGTTCCTCCTTCGGTTGCGAACCCCGCGATCAGCGTTTCGTCGCCGTTGCCGCCGAAGGATCGCACGGACAGGTTGGTGAGGCGGCTCTTTGCCACGCTGTCGCCCACGACGGTGAGACCCGCGATGGCGCTGGTGACCGTCCCAACCGTATTGCTCACTTCAACGGAATAATTGCCGGCGTCATCCTGCTCGACGCCGCGGATGAAGAGTGACGGCGAGGTCGCCCCGCTGACCGGGTTTCCATTGTGCAGCCACCGATAGGAGAGACCGGCACCGATCGCCTCCACATCGAAGAGGACGGCGTCCCCCAGGGCGATGACCTGGCTTCGCGGAGGCCGGGCGATGGAAAGCTCGGAATTGGTTTCAACCTCGAACTCCGTCGTGATCGTGTCACCCGCCACCTCGGATACCGTGACGGAAACCGTGGTCGTGCCATTGACTGTGCCGGGCTGCAGATTGAGCGTGGATCCGCTGAGGGAGACCTGCGCCACACCGGGATTCGTGGAATAGGCGGAGAAGTTCAGCACGCTTGTCTCGCCGCCGGTTGGGTAGAGCGGGACCTCCCTGATGGAACGGATGATGATGAGGTTTTTTTCCGTCAGGATGTTCGGAACCTTGTCGCGAAGTGGTATGGTTTGAAAAGCGGATGTGTTGATGGCGCCGTCGACCATGTTATAGACGGGGAGCATGCCAACCTGCTTCAGCGCGACACCGCCGCTGCCCACCACCCGCCCGTAGACGGAATAGCGCAAGTCCTGATTCGTGGTGCTTTGCCCGGGAAAGTAGGTGGTCGTATTGTCAACAAGGTTGAAGAAGAACTGGCTTGTCGCGGAATTTGGGTCGCTCGTCCGCGCCGCGGCGAGCGTGTAGAGCTCGTGAGGGAGCGGACTTTCGAGCCCGATCGGATCGTAGGTTTGCACCGCGGTGGAGTAGGGCAGTTTGAATCCTCCCGACTGCGCTATGGAGGCAACAGTTGAAGTGTTTCCGCCCGCGGTTCGATGGAAGAATATGTTGTCGTAGCGGCCGTCGTGCACGTAGCGCAGAAAGTTCTCCACGTGTTTGGGAGCCTTCGCACCGCGCAGGATGACATTGAATTTCCCATAGACCGTGTCGAACTGCACGAACTTGTCTCCGGCTTCATTCTGGATCGTGAAATGATTCCTGAGGTCGATGGGCACGGCTGCGCCACCGGGAGGCACGACCTGCTTGGTGATTGGGGTCGTGGCTTTGGGACGGGCGATGGTGTCTGTTTGGGCGCTCAGCGATGCGGCACTGAGAAGTGCGAGGGCGAGTCCAAGGCGGCAAAGCAATGGCATGAGAAAAATTGCGGTTTAGAATTCTCGCTTCAGGGACAGGTAGTAACTCGCGCGACGCAACTCGCCATTGCCGCTCAGGAAGAGGTCGGCCGGAAGGGATGCGTCGAAGATTGGATCGGAACCGAAAATATTGCGGACGCCGAAAAGAACCTCAGTCCTGTCGAGGAAACGCAGCGCACCCCGCGCCTGCGTTGAGAAGCGATAGCCGATGAACGCGTCGTGATAGGTCCTGGCCGACATGGCCAGGTAGTTGATGTCCGGCAACTGGGTGGGGCTGACGCCAGCCGCGGTCGCTCCCTTGTAGCGACTGTGGAATCTGGCAGACCAGCCTGCGCTCAAAGGCCCTCTTGTCCATGTGAGCGATGCATTCGCCTTGTCGCGAAAGGGTCCTGCATAAAGCGGAGCATTCACCAGATCGACAAAGGATCCTCCTGGCACGAGCTGCTGCTCGTACCTCGAATTCAAGGTGTACATGGCCGAAAGATCGAATGATCCGATGTCGGCCAGTTCCTTCTTGTAGCCGACGGAAAGGTCCCAGGTCTTCAGGTTTGCCGCGTAGAGCGTGATGGCGGAGGCGTCGATCTTCGTGATCTTGCCAGCTGAGTAGGTGTCGCCTTCCGCAGGGGCCTCACGAGAAATACGGCCAGGAATGGAATCCTCGTAGGCCAGGAGCGTCGCGGTGTCCAGGATGTCGATGATGTCCTTGCGACGTGAGTCAGTGTAATCGAGCGAGAGGCGGAAACCTGGCACGAATTTGGGCTCAATAACCACGCCGGCCGAGTGGGTGTCGGCGTGTTCCGGATTCATCCTTGAGTTTCCTCCCGTCGTGATGCTGGCATCGTAGGTGGAGTCTCCGCGCTTTGGGTCGGTGATGCTGCCTTTCGCAGTCAACTGGGGAAGCAGCAGATAGTCCGCCGTGGCGGCAAAGCCGGTGGAGTAGGATGCGCGCAGCAAAACGTCCCGGACCGGCTTGTAACGCACACCGACCACGGGGTTTTCGACAGCGTAGCTGCTTTTCGCCTTCTCGAGTTCGAGCTTGGCGCCGAGGTCGGGAACGCTCTGGGAGCCGCTGGCCTTCAGGACCGTCGAGTCAACACGCTGCTTTCCGCGTCTTCCAGATGCCACGACTTCAAGCAGTCTGAGGCCCGGCAGATTTCTCGCCTCGGAGAAAAATGGAAGGGTGACTTCCCCAAACACGTCAAAGGATGCGGTTGTCGACGGCAGTATTCCGGACTGGGATGCGCCGTCGTGGATGCGGAACGTGTCGCGAATGAGTTTCCGCGATTCATAACCGAAGCTGACCTCGGGCACGACCCGGATGACCGGCACTGCGGGCAGCCGGCCCTCGATCCTCGCGGTGGACGCGAGAAGTTCCACGTTGCCGCGTCCGGTGCGGGAATCGATATGGTCCTCGAGCAGGTTCGAGCCCACGACCGATGAATCAAAGACGTTGATCGTCCCATTGTTGATCGCGGCCTGAAAAGCGGAACTGCTCGCGGTTTTCGCCGAGTCGACGGATCGGTGCATGCCGTAGGAGTATTCGATCCGGGCCTTCCATTCGCGGGGCAGTGTGAACAGGGTGCCAAGGGTGGCCGCCTGATGTTCGCGCGTGCTCCTGTTCGCGCCCGTGGCGGCGTAGGGGAAACGCACACGGACCTCCTGGCCGAATGGGTTTGTGGGAACTCCCGCGGGAACGGTCACGTACTGATTGGAACTCAGCACGCCCATCGCCTGATTGCGAATGGTGCGCTCGTATGAGAGGTCCAGGTAGGCCTCGGCATAGGAGGTGATCGCGTGCCGCGCTTCGGTGCGGACATACTGCGTGCTGGGGCGCCGGTTGAGCAGAAGTCGGCGCCCAAGATAGGCCTGTGCGGTGTCCGGTGACTCGGTGTCAATTTTCCCAGCGTTGTCGATGAGCGGCTGGGGGCCATCCTGTTCCAGCCCCTTGTAGCCGGAGGGTATGAAAACGAAGGAGGAGCCAAGAGTGTTCCCCGACTTCAGCACGAGGTTGGAGCCGTCCGTCGTATCGACGCGGGCAGTCCTGCCGAACAGGATCTCGGTGCCGTTGAGCAGCCCGGGTGTTCCCGCGGTTGCGCGTGCCGTGTAGTCGCGCACGAGGTCATAACGGTCCTGGACCGCCAGCGAATTGGCGTTGGTGGCGCCGGCGAAGACCATGATTCGGGTCCGGTTGTCGTTGAACGAGGTCCCGTAGCGGATTTCGAATTTCTTGTTGGCGCTGTCGGTATCGAAGGAGTTTTCGTAGCCAAGGGTGATCTCTCCCCCGGAGTAGTCGCGCTTGGTGACGACATTGATGGCGCCGCCGATGGATCCGCCACCCGCCGACACGGCAGCGGACTGGGGAATGACTTCGATCCGTTGAATCGAACTGAGCGGCAGGAGTGCCAGTCGGGAGGTGCGATAATTCATTCCAGGCATCGCGTTCGGAACATCTGCAACCCGGGATTGTTCGCGACCGTTGACCAGAATCTTGGTCTGGTGAGCGCCCGAGGCCCGCATGCCGACCTCTCCGGCGAGATTCGCCCCATTGGCGGAGGGAAGGCGCTCGGCCAGAAAATCGCCAACCGTCAGTGCGCCCGACTGCTCGACGGTCTTTCCCTCAAACACGACATAGGGGGTGGCGTCATCGGGGGTACGAGGACGATCGATGCTGGAATCACCGACGGGGAGGGAGGGAGGAGGGGGCGGCGGGGGTTCGGGAGGGAGATCAGTGACCCTGACGATGGGTTTCTGCGCCTCGGCGGCGGCGCGCACCACCATCTGCGGAGACATGATCTGGAAACTGCGAGCGCGGACCGGGTGTCGTTGCACGGCATAGGGCGTGCCCTTGAGGATGGTCGCCAAGGCTTGTTCGACGGTGAGTTTGCCCGAGATCCTGGGAGCCTGCAGGCCTTTCAGCTCGTCGTAGGAGAAAAGGACCTCAACCTCACCCTGGCGGGCCAGAATCATAAGAGCCAGAGGCAGGGGCTGGGATGCGACATTGAAAGTCACGGTCTTCGGTTTGGCGGCCTGCATGCTTCCAGCCATCGAAAGGAGGAGGCACATCGCAATGGCAGCAACCCTGGCAAGCCTCGGAGGAGGTGGGATGAGGCGTGCGGGCAGGGAAGGATCCGTGGTCAACGAGTCAGTCGCGCACTGGCTGGGCAGGATACGGGAAATCATTTGGAGAAACGGGCGATCATGAAGGGCTCCCCAGTGCCCGGGAAGAGGAAATCACGTACGGTCGTACAAGGGCGCACCCCTAGAATACGGCTGGCGTGTCTTGATGGAGTCATGAAGGGATCAACTTTCACAGAGTAGCCCGATCGTGTGAAGGGTTAATTTTAGTCTGCCGAGCCCGCGCGACAGTTCGCGATGTGCATTGAGTCTTGTTTGCAAGATATTGCAGATCAGACAAATGCTCGGAAATTAGTGCCGGAATGCAACGACTGGCGGCGGCGAGCATTTGTGGCTGCCTGGATTCCGCAAATTGAAGGTTCTGGCAATTGCCGGTTGCGTAGAATCACTCAGGAAGCACGCGCGTCTGTGCGTGGGACAACGTAGGGAACGTTTCCCTGCGACATGGGTGAACCAGTTCATGGCGGCTTTTGGCTCGATTCGATAGAGTGATCGCATCGGACCGACAGTCGTTCCCAAAACTTCCAACCCGCTTCTCCCATGTTTCCCATCCTCTTCTCGATCATCATCCTGTTCTTCCTCAGCAGCCTGGTTGTTGCGTTCGCCGTCAGGCGCGCACCTGCGGGCTATCAGGACGCGGACGGGTTTCATTTGGGAATCAAAGGCAGGAGTATCGCTGGCGAGGAAAAGAAGCCGGTTGGTATCGCAGCAGCAGGTGCGCCGGCAATGGCTGGGTATGGCGCGGGCACGCTGCGCACTGCGCGCGAATTGACTTTGGTTGTGTAGACTGCGTTCCGAGGGTGACTGAAAACCCGGCGGCAACGCCGGGTTTTTTCTTTTTACCTGGCAGGCGCAGGCCACCCCCGGTCTTGTCCTCGGGTTGAGGGCGCTTCAGACCATCGGGTATTCGTAACCCTTGCGATAGTCGCGCCGAAGAAGCTTGTTTGCGGCGTCGTCACCGATGACACGCTCTTTCGCGCCATCCCATTGCAGGCTGCGGCCCAGTTTCATCGAGATCATTGGAAGCAGGGACATATTGGTTGAGAAGTGAACCGCTTCGATGTCACAGGCGGGCATGGTTTCCGTTCGGATTGCACGGATCAGGTCCGCCCAGAGTTCGCGGATATTGTGGAAATCGGGAGGGTCGAAATGCGCCTTTTCCGTGATCAAGGCGTCCTTGGAATTGACCGGATAAAAAGTCCATCCCTCGCGCCAGGCGAGGTGCAGGATGCCCTTGGTTCCGAAAAAGTAGCAGCCGATGGCCTCGCCCTTGGCCACTCCGTTTCCGGCAAAACGGCGGTTCTCCCATTGGACGTCGAAGCGGCTGAATCGAAGGGTGGCGAGCTGGTGATCCGGGGCGTCGCTGGTTTGCTCGGTTGCAGACAGGACGGTAGGGCCTGCAATCGGCCGGCCGCCGGTTGAGTAAATGTGGGTTGGATACTTTTCACCTGTAATCCAAAGCACCTGGTCGAACCAGTGCACACCCCAGTCGGCAATGGTGCCGTTGGCGTAGTCCAGGTAGTTGCGGAATCCGCGGGGGTGTATGCCCCGGATTCCATTTCCCTCCCTGGGGTTTCGGGGATCGCCGCCGTTGAAAGGACGCAGGGGGGCCGGCCCGCACCACATGTCCCAATCCAGCTCCCTGGGGACGTCCACGTTGGGCAGTGGAGTTTCGCGACCGCCTCCCTGCGCGACGAAGCAGCGCACCATGCCGATCTCGCCAATTCCGCCCGAACGAATGAATTCGCGTGCGCTGATGTTGTGCGGCGAGACGCGCCGATGCGTGCCGACCTGCACAATCCTGCCAGCCGCGCGAGCTGCGTTCACCATGGCGCGACCTTCCATGACAGTGTGGCCGATCGGCTTCTCGACGTAAACGTGAGCCCCTGCCCGAACGGCTGCGATTGCGGGCAGGGCGTGCCAGTGGTCGGGTGTGGCAACGATGGCGATGTCGGCTTTGCACTCATTGAGCAGATCGCGGTAGTCCCGGTAGGTTCGGGGTGTTTCGCCCGTTCCCTCGGCGACGTGCTTGAGAGTGGGTTCAAACTGGCGGGCATCGACATCGCAGAGGCCAACGATTTCGCAGGCGCCGCTCGCCATGGCTTCGTGGAGGATATTGTTGCCCCACCAACCGCATCCAATCAGTGCGGTTCGGAATTTCCTTCCGGCCGGTGAGTCCGCGGACCTGATGACGCTGGGAAGCGATGGCAGGGCAGTTGCCGCAGCCGATGTGTGAAGGAATTTGCGCCGGTTCATGGTGGGTTCGAGTGTATGAGGAGACATTCCGCCTGACGGCTGATATGGCCTGTCGGGATTTTGAGTACGATGCTGAGGGATCGAGCGAAGGTTTGCGATTCCGCAATTGCAACCGAGGGCGACTTCTCATTCGCATGCCCGCAGATCCGGGATGGAAAAACGCTACTTTCGGTGGCCGGGTGGAAGAAATCCGAAGCGGGAAAACACCGCGCGCGCTTCGGGGCTGGAAAGATGATTGACCCATGCAGCGGCTGCGGCGGGGTGGCGCGAACCGCTGAGAATCGCGATGGGATAGCTTATCCTTGGTCCTTCGCTTGCCGGAACCTCGCAGACAACCCTGACTTCCTTCGAAATGAGGGAGTCAGTCTTGTAGACGATGCCTGCATCGGCGTTGCCGGCAACGACTGCGGCGAGTGCGCTGCGAACATTCTCCGCTGGCAGGAGTTTCGGAGCGAGCTGTTTCCAGAGGCCGATCTTCTGAAGATACTCCCGGGCGTAGATGCCAGCCGGAACCGTATCCGGCTCCGCGATCGCAAGGCGGCGCACGGACGCCAGCAGAAGATCCAGCGGACGGGCTATGGAAATGTCCGCGTCTATGCGAGTCACGATGACCAGGGTGTTCGAAAGCAGCGTGGCTCGCGTTGCCGGATCGATCATTCCCTCCTTGGCCAGATCGCTCATCTTCGCCTCGTCGGCGGAGAAAAACACATCCGCAGGAGCGCCCTCCCTGATCTGACGCGCCAGCATGCTGGATGCGCCGAAATTGAAGCGAATCCTGTCACCCGAAGC
Source organism: Opitutaceae bacterium (assembly GCA_015075305.1). NCBI lineage: Bacteria > Pseudomonadati > Verrucomicrobiota > Opitutia > Opitutales > Opitutaceae > Opitutaceae bacterium. The sequence continues at coordinate 326,335 of JABTUS010000006.1, forward strand.
AGGCTCATACCGCCTTGCGATGGCAACGAGCGCGTCCGAGAGACTCGCTGCGGCAAAGACCGTGACTTCCGCGGCCCGGGCACCCTGGGGCGCAATGGCGAAACCCCCGAGGATCAAGGCGAGTGAAAGCAGCGGCTGTCTCATGGGATCAGGGCACATCCTGCCGATCTCGCGGATCAATTCAACAGCCTGGCTTGGGAATCATGCAGGGCGCTCGCCGCGTGTCGCGGGTTGACCGCCGGTGATTCGGCTTCTATGCCTTGGCACACTGCAGCGATGAAGAATGACCCGACAAGAGGCAGGTTGGAATTGCCGGACGGACACAAGAAAGTGCTCCTCCATTCCTGCTGCGCGCCCTGTTCCGGCGAGGTGATGGAGGCGATTCACGCCGCCGGTATTGAGTACACGATATTTTTCTACAATCCGAACATACATCCACGGGAGGAGTACGAACTGCGCAAATCGGAAAACATCCGCTTTGCGGAAAAGCACAAGGTTCCCTTTGTCGACGCCGACTACGACACGGACAACTGGTTTGAACGGGCGAAAGGACTTGAATGGGAGCCGGAGCGAGGGGCGCGCTGCACGATGTGTTTCGACATGCGGTTTGAGCGCACCGCGCTCTACGCGCACGAGCACGGTTTTCATGTCATCACCAGCTGCCTGGGGATTTCCCGCTGGAAGAACATGGATCAGATCAACGACAGCGGGGTGAGGGCGGCGTCGCGGTATCCGGGGATGTCGTATTGGACTTACAACTGGCGGAAGAAGGGCGGTGCCGCACGCATGGTGGAAATTGCGAAACGGGAGAATTTCTACCAGCAGGAGTACTGCGGCTGTGTCTATTCGCTGCGCGACACGAACAAGTGGCGTCTGGCAAGTGGTCGGGAGAAGATTGTTCGCGGCGTCAAATTTTACGGGATCGGTGCCGGTGCGGACGATGACCGGCCGCCGCCGCAGCCGGAAATTGGATCTGACGCAGGCTGATCGCGCCTCCGATAAGATCGCCGGCAAGCGTCTGGCTGAGGGTCCCTGCCGGCGGGTCACGGCTCCATTCCGAAGCGAAAGTCCTGGGCGGCCGCGACGACTGCCGGCCTGCCGCGATAGGTGGCGGGTTGAAAACGCCAGGAACGCAGCGCGTCCACCGCGATGTCGGCCAGATACGGATGAGAGTTCGATGAGACTGACGGGAGCCGCACCCTGCCGTTTTCGTCGATGTAAAAGCTCACTCGCACGGAACCCCGGATACCGTCGTTTTTCGCGTCGCGCGGGTAGATTGGATTCACCGTGGAGACCACCCTGGGCGGACTGTCGAGCTGGCTGGCTTCGATCAACCGCTGCGAAAGCCGGTGAGACTGGCGGCCCGAGATGAAGTTCTTGGTGATGTTCATCCGGTTTGATTCGATGTATCCCGTGCGCTCGAAATTGAAGGTAAGCTCCACCTTCACGCCGACGCTTGCACCATCAACCTGCGCTGGAGTGAATTTCCATTGCCTGAGCACATCCTCGCAGGCCTTCACGAAGGGTTCGTGGGTGTACGCGAGCGGAAGACAGTCCGTGAGTTTGCCTTCGGCGCTGACGCCGATGGCCATCACAACCTCACCATGCGAAACCCCATCGCTGATCAGGACGAGTGGAAATTCGGGGAGCGGATTGTCAGGGTGAAACTTGATTGAGGTGAAAGCGGCGGCCAGTGGCGTCGAGGCCGCGCCGACAAGGCAGAGAGCGAGGCAGAGGGAGGCTTTCATGCGGAAACGGGCTTCCCGCAGTATAGCAGATTCCGGGCGTGCGGCAACAGGGCGCTGCACTAATGCCGCAGATGCAAACGGTCTCGGCCCCCGGGGCCGTCAGAGCAGCAGCAGGGAAGGCTTCTCCAGAAGCTCGCGAAGTGCGCTCATGAACTGTGCTCCAACCGCTCCGTCGACCACGCGATGATCGCATGACAGGGACAGGGTCATGCGCTGACCGACGACGATCTGATCGTTCTCCACAACCGGCTTCTTGACTGTCGTACCAACGGCGAGGATTGCGGCGTTGGGCGGATTGATGATGGCTGAAAACCTGTCGATGCCCATCATGCCCAGATTGCTTACGCAGAATGTTCCCCCTGTGAACTGGTCGGGCTTCAATTTCTTTTCCTTGGCCAGTTTCCCCAGCGTCTTCGCTTCCGAACTGATGGCAAAAACGGACTTGAGGTGTGAATCGCGAATGACGGGCGTGATCAGGCCATCCTCGATCGCGACCGCGAATGAGACGTGGGCCGCTCCGAAATAGCGGATCTGGGTCTGTTCCCAGGAGGCATTGACGGCGGGCACACGGCGCAAGGCCTCAGCCGAGGCCTTGAGTATGAAATCGTTGACCGAGATCCTGACGCCTTCCTTTTCGAGCGCGGAGTTGAGCTGCTGGCGCAGGGCAAGCAACGGGCCGACATCGACTTCGACATCGAGGTAGAAATGCGGGATTTGGGTCTTGGATTCCAGCAGGCGCCTGGCGATGACACCGCGCATCGTGGACACTGTGACGGTGCGTTCCTCCTGGATCGATCCCTTGGCGGAAAGTGAGAATGCGGCCGGCGTTGACGAGGAACGAGGGGCTGCAGGAGCTCCGGATTTGGTCGAGCCCGATTTTTCTGCTGCGAGAATGTCGGCGCGGACGACTCGCCCACCGGGACCCGAGCCTGAGACGCGAGCCGGATCTATTCCCTTTTCCGCAGCGAGTTTTCTTGCGAGAGGGGAAATGCGAAGGCGCTGTCCTTCGGTCGGAGCTGAAGCGGCGGAAGACGTCGGTTGCGCTGGTGCCGAAGTGCTGGCAGCAACAGCGTGAGCTGGAGCGGAATCGGCCGGCGAGGCGCCGGAGGCGGCAGGCTCCAGCTTTGCCGGGGGCGGTTCAGACTTTTGAGGGGGGGGGGCAACCTCTGCTTTTACCGTGCCCTTGCCGGCGGGTACTTCCACTTTTTCCCCTGCCTTGCCGATTGCGCAGAGCGGAGCGCCAATTTCGACCTGCGAGCCGGCAGGGGCGAATATCTTCAGAAGTGTTCCATCGAAGAAACACTCCAGCTCCATGGTGGCTTTGTCGGTCTCAACCTCGGCCAGCATCGTGCCATTCTTGACGGCATCGCCCTCGTTCTTCAGCCACTTGACCAGCGTGCCCACGGTCATGGTGTCGCTGAGTTTGGGCATGTCGATGATTTGAGCCATGGTCTGTAATGAAGAGATCGGTTGCTTTCTGGATGCGGGGTGTGTTGCCGGGAGGCTGCGGTTCTAGGCGACCGCTGCGAGCGCGGCTCTCAGGATTCGCTGGGGATTGGGAAGCTGCTCGATTTCAACGGGCGGGCTGTAGATCGCAGGGGCATCGACTGTGGCCAGCCTGTGGATCGGGCCATCGAGCTCATCGAAAGCCTCGCGCTGGATCATGAAGGCCAGTTGTGAACCCACACTGGCGAAGGGCTCTGCTCCTCAACAATGAGCACACGATGTGTGCGAGCCACCGAAGCGAGCACGGTGTCGATGTCGAGTGGCCGAATCGAGCGAAGGTCGACGATTTCGACGGAAATATCGTGCTCCTTTTCGAGCAGGTCTGCGGCGACCAGGGACTGCATCGCCGAGCGTCCGTAGGTGATGATGGAAAGGTCCGTGCCCGTCCGCTTGATGTCCGCCTTCCCCAGCGGAATCAGGTATTCGCCATCGGGAACCTCGCCCTTGTCCCCATAGAGCATGGTGTTTTCGAGGAAAAACACCGGATCATTGTCGCGGATGGCGGACTTGAGGAGACCCTTCGCGTCGTAGGGTGTGGATGGAACGACGACCTTCACCCCAGGGTGATGGGCGAGGACGTTTTCAGGCGTGTGGGAGTGTGTTGCGCCGACATTGGTGCCCCCGTTGGCAGGTCCACGGATAACGATCGGGCAGTTGATCTGCCCTCCGGACATGTATCGGACGTTGGCCGCGTTGTTGAGGATCTGGTCAAAGGCGACGGAGTAGAAGGACCAGAACATCAGTTCCATGACGGGTCGTACGCCGAGCATTGAGGCGCCGATTCCCATGCCGATGAAACCAGCTTCACTGATCGGCGTGTCGAGGATTCGTTTGGGGCCGTACTTGGCGAGGAGGGTTTCCGTGACCTTGTAGGCGCCGTTGAATTGGGCGACTTCCTCGCCCATGATGACGACGTTGGGGTCACGATCGAGTTCCTCGGTAAGGGCGTGACGCAGGGCTTCGCGGTAGGTGATGACTGGCACGGTAAAGTGGGAAAAAGGTGGTGGCTCGGTGAAAACCTACTCGAAGAAAAGACGGCCTTCTGACGTCCGGCGGTCAGGGTTGTCGGCCTCCCAATAGACATCCTTCTGGATGTCCTCCACGGTTGGGAAGGGGCTTGCGTCCGCAAAATCTGCGGCGGCGTCGGCTTCCGCCCGGGCCTCGGCATCGATGGATTCAATCAGCGCATCGGTTAGAACCCCCTCGGCACGGAAAACGCCCTGATTGTGCATGATCGGATCCTTGGTGCGTTGGTATTCCTCGATCTCGGACTTGTCGCGATAGGTCTTGTCTGGATCTGCGACCGAATGTCCGCGGTAGCGGTACGTCCTGATTTCAACAACCGCGGGTTTCGATTCCTCGCGCGCGCGTGTGAGGTATTCGTTCATGACTGACCTCACCTCGTACAGGTCGTAGCCGTCGCAGCTTGCCCACTCCATGTGATAGCCCTCGGCGCGCCGGGCGAGGTCGCCGGCCGACGAACGATCCTGGCTGGTGCCCATGGAGTAGCCATTGTTTTCAATGACAAAGACGACGGGAAGATCCCAAAGCGCAGCCAGATTGTAGGACTCATGGACAGCACCCTGATTGACCGCACCATCGCCCATGAAAGCCATGGCGGCACCCTTTTCGCCCTTGTACTTTAACGCAAAGGCGAGGCCGGTGCCAAGCGGCACCTGTCCGCCGACGATGCCGTGTCCGCCCCAGAAGTTGCGGGAAGGGTCGAAGTAGTGCATGGAACCGCCTTTGCCCTTGGAGCAGCCCGTCACTTTTCCGTAGAGCTCTGCCATCAGCGGCTTTGTATCCATGCCGACCGCGATGGCGTGGCCATGATCGCGGTAGGCCGTGATGATGTGGTCATGCCTGCCCATGAGCGAACAGCACCCGACGGCCAGCGCTTCCTGACCGATGTAGAGATGAAGAAACCCGCCGATCTGCTTCTTCAGGTACGAACGGAGGCTGCGTTCCTCGAATCGCCGGATGCGCACGATTTTTCGGTACATCTCGATCTTCTGTTCAACCGTCAGCAGTTTGTTGATCGGAGCATTGCGATGCCGCGCGGGATCGGGAGCGCCTGAGGCGTCTTTCTTGTCTTCGAGAACTGTCGGTTTTTTGCTCACGGGAAACGCTGGTAAGGAAGTTGGACAACAAGTCTTCGCCGTCTTCAGGCGAAATCAAGTGTTACTTCCGGCAGCGGATGGAGCTGCGGCGGCCGCGCCACCCTGCATTTCGCGAAGGATTCCGGAGAGGTAGGGGATGAGCTGCTTCTTGCGGCTGACAATTCCCGGTAGGTCGAAAATCTCGTCCTTCTCGACATGGGGATAACTGATGCGGGAGATGAAATCGAAGTCGCCCTTCACGAGCAGAAGCGAATTCTGGGTGTTGATGTCGGTGACAAGCAGCGCCGAGAAAAGGAGAGACTCCTCGGTCTGCACCTTTCCCAAGGCGCTGATGATCGCGCGGGCATGATTCCAGAAATTTCCAAATCCCAGTTCCTCCACCTGGGACACGGAGAAGCGGACGCTGCTTTCCTCGTAGACCTTGAAATCGGAGCGGATGACGACCTCAGGGGGATTTGCGAGGATGACCGAACCGGAGCTGAAGATGGAGTCAGCCAGCGCACTTGAATTCACGCCGGCGATCCGACTGAGCCAGGAGAGGATGGACGCATCCTTTTCCGTTGCTGTCGGAGAATTCAGATGAAGCGTGTCGGCAATGATGCCGCCCATCATGACGCCTGCGATTGAAGCGGATGGCGTCAGTCCCTCCCGACGAAAAAGATCGGCCACAATGGTGCACGTCGAACCGACAGGTTCATTCAGGAAGAGGATCGGCTGCTGGGTGTTCATTGCGCCGAGCCGGTGATGGTCAATGATTTCAGTGATTGTGACCTCGCCCGCTCCGGGCACGGCCTGTGTCAATTCATTGTGGTCCACCAGCACCAGCCTCGTGCGCACCGGCTTCAGGATATCCGCCCGGGTGAGAATTCCCTGAAGCCTGCCTTCGTCGTTGAGCACCATGAAGGTGCCCGTGCTGGACGTGGAGAATTTCCTGCGCAGATCGCTCAGACGCGCATCCGCCGTCACCGAGGAGTATTTCCTGTCAACCAGACTGTCTATGGTGGAAGCCGTGCGGATGACCCATGCCGTGTTGGCGGAGTCATGGGGGCTCACGAGCACGGAAACACCGCGGGCCTTCGCCTGGGCGATGATCTCGTCGTCGACTCCCAGGTTCCCCGTTACGACGATCGCGCGCACGCCGATCTGCAGGGAGCGCTGCTGGATGTCCCAGCGATCTCCCACTATGATGATCGACTGCGTTGCGGGGATTCCCTCGTCCTGGGCGACTTTCCAGAAGGATCGGACATCCATGGCACCAACGCGGATGAACATTTCCTCGCAGTCGTCCGGACGGACCGAGTGAATCACGCGTGCGCCAAGGGCGCGGGTCAGATTGTTCAGGCTTGTGCGGACCTTTCGCATTTCGCGGGCTTCCTTGACCCGAGGGGTGAAGAATCCGCCGAGTTGAAAGATAGAAATGGTTCCGACAACGCGACGATCGGGAGTGGCCACGGGCAGCAATCGCACATCGTGCTTGTCGATCAGGGCGAGGGCTTCCGAGCAAGTTGCATTCTCCGCCACGGAAATGACTTCGGAAACCATGACATCGCGCACGCGAGGCGTGACATCGCTCACATACAGGGGCAGCGGTTGGTTGAAACGGTTGAGGATCGCATCGATGCGGGCGTTCGAATTCCCACAGCGGGCTGCCTGGAATCCGGTTTCCCCTCTGGTTTCCTTGAAGGCTGCGTACGCGATTGCCGAGCAAATGGCATCGGCGTCCGGATTCCGATGTCCGATGACGTAGGTTGAAGTTGTTGATGAGAGACTTGGAAGGACGGACATGATTGCCGCAGGAGCGAATGGCTTTGAGGACGCGAAACCGTCCGAAACGCAATCGTTTCAGTGGTGCCGGGCAAGGAGTTATCGTCCGACACTTCGTGATTTTACAATGTCCCCGAAATCATGGCGCTTTGTCGGGGCAGACGACGTTGATGCCACTTTTGCCGTCAGAGGCCGGTGCCGGGAATTCCATCTTCCGCAGCGATGGTGTTGCCGGAATCCAGTCCGTAGATCCGTCGTGTGCCGCCTGCCTTGACGGTCGAACGAAGATCAGAGGTCAAGTTCCCCTGGGTTCCAACCAGCTTGTTTCCAACGTCCTTGAAATACTGCACGTTGTTGCCGAGGAACAGGATATGGCCGCCCTGATCGCCGTAGGTGCCCAGGTTTGCAGTTGAGCCGACTCCGTTCCAGGTTCCTGAGGCGGTCAAGCCGCGGGTGAAGGCGAGGGGGGTGGTGGAGGGATCTGTTACCTTGAGGCCGCCGACAAAATTGATGCTCGGCACCCTTGTGAGCAGATCAGGGTGGAGGGAGTTTTTCGTGGGATCGGCAGGATCGAGAATCCCGGATGGCGCAAAGCCGTCAAAAAGGCTGTCGTTCTTCGAAAATAAGAGACTCGCCTCGTTTATGCCGCCATATTTGGCCAGAAGGCCCAGATAGACGAAGTATTTGCTCGGTGCAGTGACGGATGGTGCGGGCACCATGCTTGGGTCCGGAAGACGGTCATTGTGATCGCTTGCGTAAAGAAGCGCGGCTTTGCCGATTTCGCGGAGATTGCTGGCGTCAACCGCCCTCTGAGCGGTTTCGCGAACTTTTCCGATTGTTGGAACAATGATGGCCGAGAGAATGCCGATGATTGCTATAACCGTTAGAAGCTCAATGAGCGTGAATGCATTGTGTCTTGAGATGAATTTGATTTGCATAACGCATCAAGAAATTGGCATTTCAATTGCGATGGCAATTCGAATTCGCGAAATTCGTGCGAAGCTGGACAAAGCTCTGCGCGCCTTTTAACCGTGTCGGAGAATGAAGATTTTTCTCGATGGCACGTGGGTGGATGCGGCGGAGGCAAAGATTTCCGTGTTCGATCACGGCCTGCTGTATGGAGACGGAGTTTTTGAAGGCATCCGCCTCTATGGAGGCAATGTGTTCCGTCTGGACCAGCATCTCGAGCGGCTGGAATATTCGGCAAAGGCGATCCTGCTGGACCTCCCCTGGAGTCGCCGCGAGTTGAGTGAGGCGGTTTGCGAGACTTGCCGGATCAACAAGCTTCAGGACGCCTACATCCGGCTGGTTGTAACCCGAGGTGTGGGTGACCTGGGTTTGTCTCCCTGGTTGTGCAGCAAGCCATCGATTTTTATCATTGCGGACAAGATCGCCCTGTACCCGGCAAAGTATTACACCGAAGGACTGGGGATTGTGACGGTACCCACCCGCCGCGTGAATCCCGCCGCGTTGAGCCCCGCCATCAAGTCGCTCAACTACCTCAACAACATTCTGGCAAAGATCGAGGCGAAGCAGTTTGGCGCTCTCGAGGCGATCATGTTGAATGACCAGGGATTCGTGGCCGAATGCACGGGCGACAATATCTTCATTGTGCACAAGGGCCGCATCATTACCCCCGCTGCCCAGCAGGGTGCGCTCAAGGGCATCACGCGGGATGCGGTGTTTGACCTGGCCCTCCAACTGGGCATCCCAATCGAAGAGCATGACCTGACCCGCTATGATGTCTGGAACGCCGACGAGGTCTTTCTCACAGGAACTGGCGCCGAGGTGATACCGGTCGTCAAGCTTGACGGACGACGGATTGGCACCGGAGCGCCTGGTCCGATTTTCGCCCGTGTGCTCGAGGCCTTCAGGAAGGCCGTTTTGAGGGACGGTACCCGCCTCTAGGTTCGAAGGTTCTGGACAAGGGGCGAATCAGCCGATTCGGAAAGGTGCGCCAGTTGGCGCACTCCTGCGTCTTTCCTGCACAGTTGAAACTTGAATGGATTGGTGAACTCCCTCCACTCCCTGCGCTTGCGTCAACGGCGACAACTGGCACGTTGCTTGCGAAGCAAATCACGAAAATGTGCCTAGTCCGGTCCAATTTTGTATTCGCCGTGTCGATATTTCCGGCACGTGTGGTATCATTGCCTTATGCCCAGCCCACTCAAATGTGATTTCTGCACGAAGTCGGCCACTGTCCATCTTACGCAAATTGTGAATAACAAGGTGCATAAGGTGGATTTGTGCGAGGAATGTGCGCAGGCAAAGGGCGTCACGGACCCCAGTGGATTCTCGCTGGCGGACTTGCTGATGAAGGCATCGCTCAACAATGAACCGCCTGTGCCGGCGGGCTTGCGGTGTGAGCAATGCGGATTCACCCAGGCGGATTTCAAGAAGCACGGACGCTTCGGTTGTCCGCAATGCTACCAGACATTCTCCCAGATGGTTGAACCGATGCTGGGATCAATGCACAAGGGCACCTCACATGCCGGAAAGGTGCCCCTGCGGGCCATAGCCCGGAAATCTCTCTATGAAAGACTGACCAAGCTGGAATTCGACCTCGACGACGCCATCAAGTCAGAGCGTTACGAAGACGCAGCCCGCTACCGCGATGAAATCCTCCAAGCCAAACAAGCCTTTGATCACAAGCCGGCGCAAGAGCGCTAGCGCCATGACGATCGAATCGCTGATCGACACACCTTCCGAGCTCACGAACTCCGTGGGAAACAGCAAGTGTGCGATCGTGCTGATGACGCGGATTCGCCTTGCGCGGAATCTTGCGGGCCGCTCGTTTCCCGGCTGGGCTGATTCCGACCAGCGCGCGGAGATCCTCGCCGCGTGCCGCGGCGCGGTGTCCGCCGCCGCGCAGATGAAGCGCAGTCTGAGCGTGGGGATCTCGGAAATGGATGACCTGCAGAAGCAGGTCCTCGTTGAACGTCATCTCATTTCCCGCGAACTCAGCGGATCAAAGTCGGGCTCCGGCGTGGTCATCAACAAGGACCAGACCATCTCGGTGATGATCAATGAGGAGGACCATCTGCGCATCCAGGTCCTTCGCGCGGGCTTCCAGTTGAAAAAGGCGTGGTCGACCATCAATGACCTCGACAGTTCGCTGGAGGAATCACTCGACTACGCCTTTTCCCCGCAGTTGGGCTACCTCACGGCATGCCCGACCAATCTCGGCACCGGCCTGCGCGCCTCGGCCATGATGCATCTGCCCGCGCTGGTGATTTCGGGTCAGATGGAAAAGGTGGTTCGCGCCGTCAACCAGCTCGGCATGGTGGTGCGCGGACTTTTCGGCGAAGGCTCGGATGCCTCGGGCAGCATGTTCCAGATTTCCAACCAGACCACACTGGGCGAGGCGGAGGAGGACATCATCAAGCGCCTGCAGAGCGTCCTGCAGTCCATCATCGAGCACGAGCTCAACGGCCGGCAGAAACTGCTGGAGGCCGATGCCAGCAAGCTTCATGACAAGATCGGGCGTGCCTACGGCATTCTCCAGAATTCACATGTCGTGAATTCGGCCGAGGCGATGAACCTGCTTTCACTGCTGAGGCTGGGCGTTGACCTCCAGATTTTTCCCGAGGAGACCCGGGCCGTGATCGACCGCCTCTTCATCGAGGCGCAGCCGGGTCACATCCAGCATGCCATGAAGCACGGACTCGAGGCGGGCGAACGCGACTGTTCCCGCGCCGCCAAACTCCGCGAAGAATTCGCCAGGTTTCCCGCGCCGAGTTTTGGCGCGGCTGGAAGGAACTGATGCAAACCCTGAATCCCTTTACACGCCATGTCTGAACCGATGAACAACTTCACGCCTCGAGCCCAGCAGGTGCTGGCGCTGGCTCGCAAGGAGGCCGATCGCTTCCATCACAACTATGTTGGAACCGAGCATATTCTGCTTGGACTCATCAAGCTTGGCCAGGGAGTCGCGGTATCGGTCCTCCAAAAGATGGGACTCGACCTGGAGACGGTGCGCAATGCGGTCGAAAAGCAGGTCGGAACCGGCACCGAGACCAAGACCCAGGGCAGCATTCCCTATACTCCCCGGGTGAAGAAAGTGCTGGCGCTTGCCGGCAAGGAGGCCAAGGCGCTGAACCACTCGTATGTCGGCACCGAACATATTCTGCTCGGTCTGCTGCGTGAAGGGGAGGGTGTCGCGGCCCGGGTGCTGAAGTCGCTTGATGTCGACATCGAGCGCACGCGCAACGAAATCCTTCGCGAACTCGACCCCCAGTTTTCCGGTTCATCCGACACACCTCCCGCCGGTGAGGAGGCTGCGGCGCCGTCTCCCCGCGGGGGAGGGGGCGAGGACGGCAAGAAGGACGTCAAGACCCCCGCCCTGAAGGCGTTTGGGCGCGATCTGACGGAACTCGCCCGGAAGGGCGAGCTCGATCCCGTGGTCGGACGCAAGAACGAGATCCGGCGGGTCGTCCAGATTCTCTGCCGTCGCACGAAGAACAACCCCGTGCTCATCGGTGAGGCGGGTGTGGGCAAGACGGCCATTGTCGAGGGACTGGCCCAGGAAATTGCCAATGGAATCGTTCCCGAGATACTCTTCGACAAGAAGGTCATCACGCTGGATCTGGCGCTCATGGTTGCCGGAACAAAGTACCGCGGCCAGTTCGAGGAGCGCATCAAGGCGGTGATGGATGAGATCCGGCGTGCGAAAAACGTCATCCTGTTCATTGACGAGATGCACACGATTGTGGGCGCCGGCGCCGCCGAAGGCGCCATGGATGCCTCCAACATCTTCAAGCCCGCGCTCTCACGCGGAGAGCTTCAGTGCATCGGGGCGACCACCCTGAACGAGTACCGGAAGTACATCGAGAAGGACTCCGCCCTGGATCGTCGTTTCCAGTCGGTCAAGGTTGAGCCGCCGTCCGTCGAGGACACCATCACGATCCTCAAGGGCATCCGCGGCAAGTACGAGGATCACCACAAGGCGATCTTCAGCGACAAGTCGCTGGAAACTGCGACCAAGCTTTCCGATCGTTACATCACGGGTCGGTTTCTTCCCGACAAGGCGATCGACGTCATGGACGAGGCGGGTGCCCGCGCCCGCATTGGCGCCCTCAGCCGGCCGCCGGACGTCGAGGACCTCACAAAGCAGATCGAAGTGGTCTGCGCCAGCAAGGAACAGGCCATCGCCGCGCAGCATTTTGAGGAGGCCGCGAAGTTTCGCGACCAGGAAAAACAGCTGCGGCTCAAGCAGGAGCAGATAACTGAACAATGGAAGAAGGCCCGTGAGGAGAAACGGGTCGAGATCGACGAGGATCTGATGATGCAGGTCGTCGCCGACTGGACCGGAATCCCCCTCTCGCGGATGGAGAAAAAGGAGAGCGAACGCCTGCTTGGCCTCGAGGACGAAATCCGCAAGGTGGTGGTCGGGCAGGAGGCTGCCGCGGTGGCGATCGCCAGGGCGCTCAGGCGCTCGCGCGCGGACTTGAAGGATCCGCGGCGCCCGATCGGATCCTTCATGTTCGTTGGACCGACCGGAGTGGGCAAGACCGAGACCGCCAAGCAGCTCGCGGCGCAGATGTTTGGAAACCAGGACGCGCTCATCCAGATCGACATGAGCGAGTACATGGAGAAGTTTGCCGTTTCCCGGCTGATCGGCTCCCCTCCCGGCTACGTCGGTTACGAGGAAGGCGGCCAGCTGACGGAATCCGTCCGCCGTCGTCCGTATTCGGTCATTCTTTTCGACGAGGTTGAAAAGGCGCATCCGGACGTTCTCCAACTGCTGCTTCAGATTCTCGAGGACGGCCGTCTGACGGATTCCCTCGGCCGCACCGTGGATTTCCGGAACACGATCATCATCATGACGTCGAATGTCGGTGCGGCGCTGCTCCAGCGCCAGACGACGATGGGTTTCGGCGCCGCTTCCGGAAGCTTCTCCGATCACGAGCGCATGAGGGAAAAGGTGCTCGAGGAGGCCAAGCGCATCTTCAAGCCGGAATTCCTGAACCGCATCTCGGACATCATCTTTTTCCGTCCGCTCGACAGGAACGATCTGACCAAGATCGTCGACATCGAGCTGGTGAAGTTCGCCAGACGCCTCGTCGAGCGCAAGATCGTGCTTGAGTTCACCGAGGAGGCCAAGGCGCTGCTCACGGAGAAGGGCTACGACGAAAAATACGGTGCGCGCCCGCTGCGACGCGCGGTTGAGCACTACCTGGAGGATCCGCTGGCCGAGTCGCTTCTGCGGGGGGATGTGAAGGATGGCGAAACCGTCCTCGTCATTCGCAACGGCGACAAGCTGGAGTTCAAACAAAAGGAGCCGAGCCCGTCCGCCGCGGACACCGGCGTGGCCACCTAGGGCCACGGATCCCCACTCGAAGGCCGCCTGAATGGCGGCCTTTTTTGCAGCCGGCACCGTGATGCTTTCGCGTTTCAAATCCCCAATCCGGATTGCGGTTCTTGCGCTGGCGGCGGGAGCATGCCGCGTGCCGGCCTGGCAGATTCCGGAAACCTGGCTCGCCAGGGATCCGGGACCGCGCGAGGTTGCGGCGATCGTCCAGACCGGCGCGACGGAATCGTGGAGCGCCGCATCCGACTTGATCGAATCGCAGGTGCTGGCGCTCTACCAGCGCGAGCCCGGGCGTGCTGATCGCCTGAATGGCTGGCTTCTGGCCGGCCGCTGGGCGGGTCTGATGGGGGAGAGCGAGGAGACTTTCCTTCGGCGCTGGGTCGATGCAATCAACCGTGCCGGCGTCGGGCACGCCGGCATGCAGGCATCCCGGGTTCCGCAGGATCGGGTGATCGGCGCCGCGCTTCAGACGGATTTTGTTTCCTGGGTGCTCGCGAATAGAAGGTTCATGGAGGTGTTCTTCGATCAGCTTTCGCCGTGTGACAACCTGCCGCGCGTGTTTGAAATACTTGATCTGCTCTTTCACGCCGGTCAGGACACGTTTGCGGCATACTCGCAACTGGCGCTGGCGATCGCGCTTGTCTACGACGTGCCGCCTCCGCCCGGCTGGCCTCACGCGCAGGTGCCTTCCGGCGCTTTGAAAAGGAGGCTTCCACCCCCGCTTGAGGCATTTCAGTTTTTTGTCCGATCGGATCGACAGGGGAGATGCCTGCAGCGCATTTCGTCACTCGGCGTCGGAGAGCTCCGGTTTCTGGTGGACCTGGCGGCGCCGTTCGAGGAACTGGCCTGGGCTCAGGCGAACGTGCGCACGCCGATCAACCGGCTTGAAGAGACGTATTCAGAAATCAACTACCGCCGGGACCGGGCCGAGTCGGGAGCCTACGTATGGGGGGAGGAGAAGTACACGCTTCCAGGCATCCGGATCGCCGGCGGCATCTGTGTGGACCAGGCCTATTTCGCCACGCAGTGCGCAAAGGCGCGCGGAGTGCCCTGCATGATCTTTCGCGGCGCGGGACTGGACGGCCGCCACGCGTGGTTTGGGTACCTCGACGCCGGGGGGCGCTGGGAGCTCGACGCGGGACGCCTGGCGGAACAGAAGCTCGTGACCGGCATGGCGCACAACCCGCAAACCTGGGCCGACCTTTCCGATCACGAGCTGCGGTTCCTTTCGGAAGCCTTTCGAAAGACACCGCGCTTTCGGCAGGCGCGCATTGAGGACGGCTATGCGCAGGTTCTTCTGGAACGCGGCAATGCCAGGGCGGCGGCGGTGGCTGCACGACGATCGGTGAATTTCGAGCCGCGGTTTCTTGCAGGGTGGGAAACCTACCTCGCGGCGGGCGAGGCGGCTTTCCTCGCGCCCGCAACAATCGAAGCCGCGCTTCGCGAGGCTTCGCTGGCCTTTCGGCAGTACCCGGATTTGAACCAGCATTTTTCATCGCTGCTGGCCCGCCGGTTGAGGGCTCGGGGTGAATCGAGCGCCGCCGACTATCAGGATCGACTGAATGCACGCAAGTTTCAGGCTCAGCGGGCTGACCTTGTTTATGGACAGGCGACGGAAGAGTTGTCGAGGGCCGCCGGCTCGGAACCCCTTTCGCAGCAGATGCGCCTCTTCCACGACATTGTGAATCAACATGCCCGGGGTGCAGGCGTCGCGTTTCTTGACCAGGTGGTTCGGCCCTTCTCCACCCGGCTTGCCGAAGGCGGGCATGCTCGGGAGGCCAGGCAGGCCGTGGAGTACGCCGGCAGGGCGCTTGCGGCGGCACCAGGAAGCCAGTTGGCGAAGGAGATCAATGAACTCGGGCGCAGCTTGAGGGATTTCGGCGCGGACGGTCGGTGACACATGCCCGCCGCAGCACATTGGGAAAACGGACCTTCGGACGAGAAGCACCCCGGTTTCTGAAAGGACCGCGAACTCGGAACGCGGTCCGTGTCACGCGTGCCTGCGACGGCTCCGCAGAAGGAAGGTGGCGCCAACAAGCATCACAAAAATCGAATAGAATGTGCCGCGACTGAGCCCGAGGACAAGGGTCGCGTCCGGCTCGCGGAACATCTCGCAGACGATTCTGGCGACACCGTAGGCGAGCAGGTATTCACCGCAGAGGCGACCAGGGGCTCTTGCAACGACGTCGGTTTTCCAGAATCGCCACTGTGCGAACACCAGCAGGACCAGTCCTTCAAGAAAGGCCTCGTACAACTGCGAAGGGTGGCGCGGGAGAATCCGTTCAACGTCGGTGGCCGTGGGATCGCTGGCAGGGAAAATGACAGCCCAGGGCACGGAGGTGACGCGACCCCAGAGCTCACCGTTGATGAAATTGGCGATACGTCCGAAAAGCAGGCCCAGGCTTGCAACTGAACTGACGACGTCAGCCAGGTGGCTGAACTGAATTTGCTGTCGCCAGGCAGTCCAGGCGATTGCGGCGGCGACACCGATCAACCCCCCATGGAAGGCCATGCCGCCCTGCCAGACCTTGAAAAGGACGAGTGGATTGGCTGCCAGTTCTCCGAAGTGGTAGAGGAGAAAGTAGCCGAGGCGTCCGCCGATCACAACTCCGAAGACCATGCCCATCATCAGGTCGCTGACCTGCGCCTCGGTCATGCGGGTGCGTCCTCTTTTTGCGTAGCGGATCATCATCCAGGCTGCGCCGACAAATCCGAGAACATAGGCGAGGCCGTAGTACCGGATGCCAAAATTATCGGAGAACTTTATGAGAAAGGGGTCCCACGTGTGAACCCAGGTTGCCATCGGGATCATTGGTCTTTAAGGTGATCCTTGGGGTTGACGGCTGGCGCAGGAGGCTGGAGCGGGGAGGGCGACCGGCGCGTCGGGAATTGTCCCTGCCGATTCACCTTTGATCGGGCAAACTCCCGCATGTCCACAGCCACATCATCCCGGTCGAAAATCTCCCGTCCAAGGATGTGCTCCATGACATCCTCCATGGTGATCACACCCGCAGTCGCCCCAAATTCATCCACGACAACCAGCAATTGCTGGTGCTTCTTGAGCAGGACTTGAAGCGCGTTCTCGGCGGAGGCGGTCTCTGGAATGAAATGAACCTCCTGCATGAGGTGCTGCACTGTCAGAGGGTCCCTGTCCTCGGCCTTGGCCTTGAGAAGATCGCGCCGCCGCACAACGCCCACGACATCGTCGAGGCTGCGACCGTACACGGGCATCCGGCCAAAGGGTATGTTGGTGTAGGTGTTGAACACTTCGCCGATGGTCGCTGATTTCGGCAGGGCGGTGACCACCGTGCGGGGCGTCATGATGTCGGCCACGCGAACATCGCTGAGAGCCAGTGTGTTCGTGATGATGTCCGACTCGCTGGGTGTGAGCACGCCCTGTTGCGCACCGCGCTCGGCCAGCAGGATGATTTCCTCGTCGGGATTGTCCTGTTCCTGGCGCGGGCCGGTGAAGGCGCGAATCAGCCGGGAGCTGAGGAAATTGACGGGCCTCAGGATCCGGCAGGCCGTGTGCAGCGGATAGGCGAGCACGGGCTGAAGTTTTCGCCGGTAGCTGACACCGATGCTCTTTGGTAGAAATTCGGCGAATATGAGCACGGCGATGGTCAGAATGGCGGATATCGCCCCGAGCGCTGCGTCGCCATAAATGCGTGTGGCCAGTCCTCCGATGACGACGGAGCCCAGTGTATTCGCCAGTGTGTTGAGCGTCAGGATCGTCGACATGGTCTCCTCGAAACCATTCTTCAATCGCTCCAGACAGGCACCCCTGGCGGGCCTTTTCCGCTTGAGCACCCCAATGTCCGCACCGGTCGTGCTCAGCATCATGGCTTCCGCAAGCGAGCAGAGGAATGAGATGCCCACTGTCAGAACGATTGCGATGAAGAGACTGACCATGTTCCCAGTTTACGGGGGATTGCGAAGAGGCGAATAAAAAGTCCCGGTTCGTGCATCGGCAATGCCCGGTGGTGCGAGCCGGGCCGCCGGGTTTGCAGGAAATCGGACTGTCTGAAGTGCCAGCCGGTTGAGTGCGCCAATCAGTTGGATCTAGGTAGCAAGCGTTACGACTTCCTACCAACCCGCGCCCCTCCCGGCCTCTTGTCCACCCAAGCCGCCGGCATCAGACGTGAGCACATCCACGGTCTTTTTTCCAATCCTTCATCAACCCTGAACCCATCGACTCATGACCCCGAACCCGTTTCTTCAAATGTCTCACGGCCGCCTGGCCTTTTCCTGTCTGGCAATCGCATGCGCGGCCGGGCTGTCCGCACAGCAGGTCGATGATCCTGCGAAGCTCAAACCTGATGCGGCCGAGTCCGAGCAGGTGATCAAGCTCTCGCCCTTCACGGTATCGACGGAGAAGGATTCGGGATATTTCGCCGCGAACACGCTGGCCGGCAGCCGCATGAACACGAATCTGGCGGACCTGGGAGCTTCGGTTTCCGTGGTCACCAAGCAGCAGTTCGAGGACACGGCCTCCACGGACATCAATGACATCTTTCGCTACGAGGTGAACACGGAAGGCTCGCTGACCTATACGCCGGGTACGCAGAGCATGCGCAATGACGGCGTGCTGGACGTCAACGCCGGTGGCACCCAAGGCAACAATATCACGCCCTACACCAATGCCGGTGCCAATCGCGTGCGCGGGCTCGGGGCGCCCAGCTCAGCGCTCAACTACTTTCCCGCCATCGGCGCGGTGCCGTTTGACTCCTACAATACCCAGACCGTCGAAATCAGCCGTGGACCAAACTCGATGCTCTTCGGACTCGGCAGCCCCGCGGGCATTGTCAACCAAAGCACGGCGCAGGCCAGGCTGGGCAGGCGGTCCGCGCAGGTGTCGGTGCGCACTGACCAGTACGGATCGTTCCGGACCGCAATCAATTTCAACGAAGGACTCATCTCCAACAAGCTCGCCATCTATGGTGCCGCGGTTTTCGACAACAGGAAATTTGATCGCGAGCCATCCTACGACAATACGAAGCGCTACTACGGCGCCCTGACGTTCAAGCCCTTCAGCAAGACCACGCTCAAGGTGAATGTGGAGAAGTATGACAACGACAACCGCCGGCCGAATACGCTGACTCCGCGGGATTTTGTTACCGAATGGAATCTTGCGGGCCGCCCGTACTATGACCCCACAACGAAGAAGGTCTACAGTCTCAATACGCGGGCGGAGCTCAGCATGCTGGTGAACGACGCAGCGTCCCCCTTTGCGAATTCACTGCGCTCGTTCATTGAATCGCGGCCGGGCTTCGACCCCACCAAGTGGAATGCGGCAAAAACGCAGTACAATGGGATCAACATTTTCGGCAATGCGCGTTGGGCCATCCCGGCAAACTGGGTGGCGGGCACGCCGTCGCCCAACATTCTTTTTGTGCCTGGAATCGGCGAAGTGAATCAGGCTCGCAGCATCATGCAGATCGCGGATGGCCAGCTTGTAAACTGGTTCCAGCCCACGTACCAATACCGGTATCTTCCCGGATTCGGCACGTCCACGAATCCCGCGGCAAATCCCGCGGTCTACCCGACTGTGGCGGCAATCAATGCCAGTTCCACCTGGGCAGACATCTATAATCGCACCTTCACTTCGTCGGCGGCCTGGACGGGCGCGGGCAATGGCATTGCTGCCGGCAGCTATCGCTACCCGGGCGTGACGGATTCATCGATCTACAACTGGCGCGACATCAACATCAATTCGATGAATTTCGGCAGCGCCAAGAACACGAATTTCAACGTGGAGTTCGAGCAGGATCTCCCGGGAAACCTCTTCTTCAGCGCAGGCTGGCTGCGGCAGGACTACTCGCAGCGTGTCAACTACACGGTGGCCCAGCTCAATGTCGCCACGCTTTTCATCGACACCAACCTGAAGCTTCCCGACGGCACCAACAACCCCTATTTCGGCAAACCCTATCTCGAGGACCAGGATCCCGACAGCTATGTGAACGAAGAGGTGGACGACCATTACCGCGCCATGCTCGCGTGGACGCCCGACTTCACGGTGAAGGATGGATGGGTGAGGTGGCTGGGACGGCATCAGGTCCTGGGTCTGGCGTCGAGGGACGACTATCTCACCACTACCCTCCGCCAGCGCCTCCACTACGTGAGCGCTGCGAACGACGCAGGACGTTTCAGATATCTGCGGAATCCCAACAACAATGCCGATGGATCGCCAACCGGCTACAATCGGAACACGACCTCTCTGCGCCGCATCTACTACCTCGCCACTCCGGGCTCTCCTGATGGCGTCGTGACACGGGCTGCAGGCTCATGGGATTACATGACCTATGCGGGAGACATTCGGGCGTACAACTACGACACATCCAGTTTCATCCCGGTGGGAGTGACGACGGAGTTCATCGACTTCGATGCAAGTACCGGACGAAATCACAGGCTGGTGGACTCGATCAGCGCTGGCATTACGAGTCACTTCTGGGATGACCGGCTCATCACCACCTTCGGAGTCCGGAAGGACAAGTACAAGGCACGAGTCACGAACACCGGCACCAGTGCCGTTCTTGATCCGGCTGGTAATATTGTCGCCCCGGCGATCACGAATGCGCAGAAATGGGTGAACGGCGAATTTCAGCGCGACTTCCTCTTCAATCGTTGGGGGCCTTACAACAAGGTTGAGGGCACCACACGAACGATGGGCGGGGTCCTCCGTCCGTTCCAAGGTTGGGGAGCGATCGAGAACAGGGCCGACAATGGATCGCGGGTCTGGCAGTTCGTCCGCAATCTGGGGTTCAGTTACAACCAATCCGACAACTTCAATCCGCCATCGGCAGCATTGGGCGACTTTTACGGAAATCCGCTGCCCAAGCCCACCGGTGAAGGCAAGGATTACGGCATTCAATTCACCCTGTTTGAAAACAAGCTCTTTGGTCGGATAACCTGGTTCGAGGCTTCCAACCTCAACGAGAATCTGGCCGCGCCCGTGGTGTTTGGTCGCCTGTCAAACAACGTCGATCAAACCATCTTCCGCAACTGGGCTCGCACAATCTCATTGATCAACATGGGCAGGGATCCGACAGCGGATGGATTCGGGGACAATCTCAGTGCGACCGAGGAGGATGCCGTCCAAGCCGCTGCGGAACAGATCTGGAAGCTGCCCTACGAGTACTACAGCTCGCTCCCCTATTCAATGGGCGCGACGCGCAATGCCGAGGCCAAGGGTATCGAGGCGGAGATCAACTACAATCCGACGCGCAACTGGACGATGAAGTTCACCTTCGGCAAACAGGACACGAAGTACGCAAGCGTGCTCAAGGAGTTTCTGCCTTGGGAGGCGGAACGCATGGCAGTTTGGACAACGGCCAAAGCCAGCACCTACCTCAAGCCGGAGTACCAGCGTTTTGCCACGTACACCACGTCCGGCGGACGTGCCGTCAATCTCACCAACTTCTGGAGTTCCTACGGCTATCAAAGCTCAGTGTTTCCCGACACGGCAAACAGCTACGCCAATCCCGAGGCCTACTACGCTGCGATTGTGATGCCGCAGCTTGCCCTTGACCGCGATCTTCAGGGGCAGTCGGTTCAGGGGCAGCGAAAGTATCGCTGGTCCCTGCTGAGCAGTTACAATTTCACCGCGGGCAAGCTGAAGGGTTTCACCGTCGGTGGCAGCCAGCGTTGGGAGGACAAGGCCGTCATTGGCTATCGTGGAAAGGCCAGTGGCATCAATCTGTACAATGGAAAGCCGGTGATGGATATCGCGGACGTCTCGCAGCCGATCTACGACGATGGCAACACCTACACGGATCTGTGGATCGCCTACCGGCGAAAAATTCTTGATGATCAGGTGGGAATGAAGATCCAGCTCAATGTCTCCAACGTCTTTGAGGGCGGGCGGCTTCGTCCTGTCGGTGTCAATTACGACGGATCGCCCTACGCGTTTCGCATCATCGATCCGCGCCAGTTTGTCCTGACGGCGACTTTCGATTTCTAAAATCGCGGCAGAGTGCTTGGAAGCGCCAACTGTTGTCGAGCGGTGACACCCTGTCGCCGACTCGATGAGGTTGAAGCTCCTGGGTACCGGGGACTTGGCGAAGGGCTGCGGAGCCAGCCAGGATCAGGAAGAGTTGATTCAAGTTTGAGGGTTTTGCCTGGCTCAGGGGTAGGGTGGGTGAATATCCACTCTACCATGAAATCATTGCTCTCAGTTTTCACACTTTCCGCACTGCTCTCGCTGGCGTCTTCAGTGGTGGCTGCGGACAATAAATCTTCGCCAGCGGCAGGCGCGAAAAATGTCGCGGTCGGCAAATTGATCAGGGTGGCTGACAACGACGCTGCCTGGGCGGCGAAGGAGCGAAAGGCATACCCGCTCACCGTGTGTGTCGCTTCCAACGAGGACCTCGGAAGCATGGGAGACTCGCCTGAATACATCTATCGCGTGGACGGCCAGCGCGACCGCTTTGTTGTTTTTTGCTGTGAGGGTTGCGAGGAGGATTTTCTCAAGGAACCCGCGAAATACCTCGCCAAGATAGACGCGGCGAAGGCCGCCCAGCGCGCTCCCAGGAAGGGAGCACCCGGCGCACATAGCGAACATCACTGAGGCAACAGGATCACGCAGTCCTGCATTGTCACTTGCCGCCTCGATCCGATGGGAACCGTTGGAACCTCACTCAGCCTGACCCTGATCCTCCTGCCTGGAATTGCCTTCGGCGCGGAGTTGGCGGGCGGCGTCACGGGAAGACCTGAATTTCTCCGCGCGATCGCCGATGCTCCGGTGCTCGGTGCGGCGTCGCGGCGGACGGATGCCGCCCGGGAACGCCTTGGATCGGCCGGCCGCCTCGCGGATGTCGAGGTCGAGGGAATGGCCTCCCGCATGGTCGGGCCCATGAACGAGCGTTCAACGATGTGGGAGATGAATGTCATGCAGCCGCTGCCAAGGCGCGGCGAGCGATCGGCGGATCGCGACCGCGCGCGCGCTGATGTTTCCATGGCGGAGGCGGAACATGCGATGCTCGCGGGCGAACTCGCCGCAGACGTCGCGACGGCGATCGCCGAGGCCGGGGGTGCGGAGGCGCAGGCGAAACTCCTGGAGGCGCAGATTGAGCGTCTCAACGCCGTGCTGCGCAGCGTCGAGGCGCGCATTGCCACGGGGGCCGGCCGTCTTTCAGACCGGCTGACCGTCCAGGCGCGGCTCGCCTCCATGCGATTCATGATCGAGGAGGAGCGACGCGATGCCGCCGACGCCCTGTCCGAAGCGCGCGGTCGCCTGGGGTACGCGCCCGACGCCCGGCTGCCTGGGTTTGCAGCGCCGATTCCCTCTGAAATCAATGCTGAGGATGCAGCGGCGGTTCGACTCGCCTCCGCGCGGGGAGTGCAGGCGCACGCGCGGGTGAGGATGGCGCTGGCGTCCGGCAACCCGATGACTGCGGTGGGCGTGCGTTTCGAACAGGAGCGGCGTTCCATGGGCAGCGAGAACACCCTTGGCCTTGCATTTTCGACCGACCTTCCCTTTCGCAACCGCTCCTATGCGCGAGCCGAGAGTCGTGCGGCGGAGGCCGAGCGGGCCGCCGCCCAGACTGATGCAACAGCCGTCCGCTTCCGCGTCGAGGCCGCACTGGGACGTGTGGAACGCGCCGAGCATCTGGCGGGCATCGCGCGGCGCCTGAGCCAGGAAACCGTGGGCCGTCTTGAGGCCGAATACGAGAGCATGCTCCGCGCAGCCGCAACGGGAAGCGGGCAGTCCTCGACCGTACTGGAGGTTGTCGAGCTTCTCGAAAAGACGACGGAGGCCGAAATCCAGATCATTCGCGCCGACACCGCGGTGCGCACGGCGCGCGCCGAACTCTGGCGCTACTACTCCGCAACGGAGTTCATCAACCGGCAACCCTGATTCATCATGATCAAGAACATCTTTCTATTCCTTGGCACCTTTGTTGTTGGAGCGCTTGTTTCGCTGGTCGTCCGGGCCGCCCTGCACAATCCCCACGAGGGTCATGAGGGCCACGCCGCCGGCGGAGGCGACTACCTTCCCATGGTGAGCAATCCAACGGCGCCCGCCAGGTCCGCGACCGAACCGCCACCCGCTCCGGCCGCCGAACCGAAGGCTGCGGATCCGCACGCGGGTCACGGGAAAATGGATACAACCTCGGTCGGCGACAAGCCGGTGAACACCGTCTGCGCCATCTGCGGCATGGAGGTCGATCCGTCCCTGCCGACGCTTGAGTACATGGGCAGGAAGATCGGCTTTGGCTGCAAAATGTGCCCGCCGAAATTCAAGGCGGACCCGGATCGCTACGGTCCGTACTACCTGCGCAACGAGGTCATCAAAAAGTAGTCCGTGATGCGCTCGCAATCCCTCCTCATCGCCGCGGCCGGGCTGGTTATCGGCGCCGGCCTGATCGCCCTGCTTCCCCGTGAGAGACTTTTCGTCGACACCCGCGTGGACAGCCCTGAGGACGAGGCGTCGGCCGCGGGTGAGCGCTGGGCCTGCCCGATGATGGACTTCATCGGCACGAAACCGGGCAAGTGCCCCGTGTGCGGCATGACGCTGACAAAAGTCACGGCGGGCGAACTCACACGGGAGCAGCAGCGGCGCATGGACGTGCAGCTCTCCCAGGTGACGGAGGGCCCGGCGCGCAGCCTGGTTCGCGCGTATGGAATTGTCCGATACGACGAGCGCACGCTTCAGGTTGTCATTCCCCGACTCGGCGGACGGGTCGTGAAGCGGCACCATGCCGCGCGCCACCTCGGCATGCTTGTGGAGGCGGGTGATCCGATCGTGGATCTGTACAGCCCCGAGGCATTCGCCGCACAGGGGGAGCTGGCGGCCGCGGTGAAGCTGGGTGACCAGCGGACGATACGCGCGCTGTCCGATCGCTTCGATCGCTGGAACCTCGCCGGCGTCGCCAGGGCCATTGTCGATGGCGGCGGGCCGGTGGACACCGTCACGATCACAAGTCCTTTTTCAGGACGGGTGGTTCGTGCGCTTGAGGACGGTGAGGCCCTGCCGGGCATCTCCCTGCCTCAGGTCGGGCAGGAGGTGACGGCGGATGCACCGCTCGTGCGCCTGGTTGAGCCGTTCGCCTACATGCTTGTGGTCAATGTGCCGGAGCTGCGTGCACACTGGGTCAAGGTCGGCCAGCGCGTGCGTCTCTCGTCCGACGATTGGGGGGAACTTCCGGAAATTGACGCCGACATCGCGTGGGTCGCTCCCGAGCTCGATCCGGAAATTCGGGCGCGAGAGGTGCACATTCACCTTCGCGATCCCAAGGGCAGGCTGCTGCCGGGAAGTCTTGTGAATGCCCGCATTGAATCGGTGCTGGGTCCCGATCTTGAGGCGGCGGATCCTTCGAACCGTGAAACCTGGGGGACGTTCACACTTGTGCCCAAAACAGCGGTGCTTTCGACCGGCGTGCGCAACGTCGCCTGGCGCGTCGCCGAACACCAGCGCGACGGTCGCATCCGCTTTGAACTCGCCCCGCTTGCGCTTGGTCCGAGGCTGGAGGACGAATCCGGCAACGACCTCTATGTGGTTCGCGCGGGCTTGAAGGCGGGCGACGAGGTGGCGACGCAGGGGGCTTTCCTGATCGACAGCCAGGCGCAGCTCGCCGGGACGCCCAGCCTGCTTCATCCCACGGGGGCGGTCGCTCCCGCAGGAGGGCACCAGCATTGAACACCGCGGACGCGCGCCCTCACGCGGGCCGGCGGAGCTGACTGAATCCGGCACCATGCTCTCGTTTGTCATCCGCAATTCCTTCCTGACACTGGCCGCATCGCTCCTTCTGGCGGTCGCCGGGTTCTGGGCGTGGCATCATGTGCCGGTCGACGCCATTCCCGACCTCAGTGACAACCAGGTGATCGTCTGGGCGGAGTGGCCCGGGAAGAGTCCGCAGGACATGGATGCGCAGATCACCGCGCGTCTCGCCCGCGAACTGCAGGGGCTTCCGGGCGTTGAAACGGTGCGCGGGATGTCACTCTACGGCGCCAGCTATCTCTATGTGATTTTTCAGGAGAAGCGCGATCTGTACGAATGCCGGACGCGCGTGCTCGAACGACTCTCCCAGCTTCAGGGAATCCTGCCTGCCGGCGTTGTGCCGCGCCTTGGCCCCGATGCCACCGCGATGGGGCAGGTGTACGCCTTCACGCTGCAGGGGGCCGCGAGCCTGGAGCAGAAGCGATACGTGCTCGATCAGATAGTCGTGCCCGCGCTGCGCGCTGTGCCGGGCGTGGCCGAGGTTGCGCCAGCCGGAGGCGTCGTGCGGGAGTACCAGATCGACGTCGAGCCCACGCGGCTCGAGGCGCAGGGCATCACGCTCGACATGCTGATGATGGCGGTGCGGAATGCGGGGCGCGATGTGGGCGCGATGAGCGTCGAGCAGTCGGGTATTGAGACGATGATTCGCGGCGTGGGCTTCGTCCGCTCCGTGCACGATGTTGAGAACGTCGTCATCCGCGGCGACAGAATGAAGGGGGCGGGCGTTCGGCTGGGCGACATTGCCAATGTGCACCTCGGCGGGGAGTTCCGCCAGGGTGTGCTCGCCGATGGCTATCAGGAGCACGTCGGCGCCATCATCGGCATGCGCGTGCGGGAGGATCCGAAAACCGTCATCGGCGCGGTCAAGCGGCGCCTGCTCGATCTGCAGCCCGCGCTCGATCGCGATGGGCTGACGGCGGTTGCATTCTACGATCGCTCACAGCTCATTCAGGAGACCACCGAGACGGTCACCGACACGCTGATCGAGGCGGTCATCACGACGGTGATCGTGGTTGTGGCGTTTCTTCTCCATGTGCGCGGCAGTCTGGCTGTCGCCGTGAGCCTTCCGCTCGGAATGCTGTTCACGTTCCTGGTAATGCATTTTTTCGGTGTCGGCGCGAACATCATGAGCCTCGCCGGCATCGCGATCGCAATCGGCGTGATGGTGGATTTCGGAATCATCATGACCGAAAACATCACGCAGCACCTCGTGGACCTGCAGGAGAAATGCCGGCGCGAGGGGCGCGCGATGCCGACATCTCCCTTCAATCCTGAGATCACGGAGACCGTCGTGAACGCCGCGCAGGAGGTGGCGCGACCGCTGCTCACCTCCGCTGCGACGACAATCATCGGTTTCCTGCCGATTTTTGCGCTGACGGACCAGGCCGGGCGTCTTTTCGAGCCGCTTGCGCTGACCAAGTCGCTTGCGATCAGCGGCGCTGTGCTGTTCGGCACGCTGCTTGTGCCGGTGCTCTGCCGCCTGCTGCTGCCGCCCTGGCATGTGCGTCGCGGCATACTGCTCGCCCTCTCCGGAGCGGCGGCGGGAATCACCTTTGGATGGTTTGTGCGCGATGGATGGGTGCTGCCGATGGACTACGGGCGGTGGGAGTTGGCGATTCCCGGCTGGCTCTTCGCCCCGCTGGCGGCTGTT
The DNA here is from genome assembly GCA_015075305.1 of Opitutaceae bacterium. NCBI lineage: Bacteria > Pseudomonadati > Verrucomicrobiota > Opitutia > Opitutales > Opitutaceae > Opitutaceae bacterium. The sequence goes on from JABTUS010000006.1 coordinate 353,153, forward strand.
CTCGCCGGCTCGGTGATCTGGAGGCTGGGCCGCGAGCGCCTCGTGAACTACGAGGAGAATCCGATGAGCCACGCGATTCACGTTGCCTACGAGTGGGCCTACGAACGGATCATCCGACACAAGGTGGCCTTCACCGTCACGATTTCGACGATGGCGGTGGGCGGATATCTGCTCGGCGCGGGATGGCAGACCGTAAGCTGGCCGTTGCGCAAGCTGTTCACCGCGGCCGGAGCTGATCTGGCTGAAACGCGCATGGATGCGGCGATGACACGGTGGTTTCCCGGGGCGGGTTCAAGTTTTCTCCCTCCCCTCGATGAAGGATCCTTTCTATTCATGCCGTCGCTTCCGGCCACCGGCGGTCTTGGGGAAACGCAGCGGATCATGATGACGCAGAACCGGCTCATGGAAGCCGTTCCGGAGGTGTCCTCCGTGATGGGAAAGATGGGGCGCGCGGAAACGGCGCTCGATCCCGCGCCGCTGGGGATGATCGAGACGGTCGTTGCCCTGAAGCCCTACAAGGAGTGGCCGGTTCATGAGATCACCCGGCCGGATGGCAGCGTCGAACACCGGCCGCGCACCTTGGAGGAGGTGCGTTCCGCACTGGCGGCGATCACGGACATTCCCGGTGTGGCGCCGAGCTGGCTCCAGCCGATCGAGACCCGCGTGGTCATGCTGTCGACGGGCATTCGCAGCCTGATCGCCCTGCAGGTGCTCGGCGATGACACGGAGGCGTTGGAGCGATTCGCCGAGGCGGCGGAGAAGGTCATTCAACCGACACCCGGCGCCGCCGATGTCCAGATGCAGCGCGAGGGAGGCAAACCCTACGCCGAGATCCGGCTCGATCCGGCGAAGCTGGCCCGCTTCGGACTCAGCAACGAGCAGGTCATGACAGCGGTCGAGACCGCCTTTGGCGGCATGGCGCTGACCTATTCGGTGGAGGGAGCGCTTCGTTATCCGGTGCGCATCCGCTACCTGCGCGAACGCCGCGACGATGCCGATGAACTGGTGCAGCTTGAGATTCCAACCACCGATGGACGCGGTGCGATTCCCCTTTCAAACCTCCTCGCGGCGCCGACCGTGCACACGCTTGAGTTCACCCAGGGGCAGCCGGATGCCCATGCGATGCTTGCGCGGCTGCCGCTGACCGCGCAGCGAAACTTCACGATCCTTTCTCCGCGACGTGCTGAAATCACGATTCCCGCCGGTGAAGCTCTGCCTGCGGTAATCCGCAAGGCGGTTTCGGCCGGACAGGTGACTCTTTCCGCGGTGCGGCCGAGCGAGGGTGGGCTGACTTACACGATCGGGCCGATGGCGATCCGGTCCGAGGGAGGAAAACGGACGCAGTACGTGCTCCTGAATGCTCGCGGACGCGGCGAGGTCGAGGTTGTCCACGACGCCGACGCCAGGCTGCGCAGCGCGCTTGACGAGGGGCGGCTTGAGCTGCCGGCGGGCGCGACCTATCGCTGGGTGGGACGTTACGAGCAGAAGATCAAGGCGGACGAGACGCTGCGCTGGATCATCGCGGCGTCGATGGTCGTCATGGTTTTCCTCATCTATGTCGGCACACGCTCGTGGCTCATCACGAGCATCATCATTCTTTGCAACGCGACCGTCACCACCTCGGGCGGGTTCTTTTTCGTCTGGCTGTGGGGGGCCGAGATGACGACTGCCGTCGTTGTGGGATTCCTGGTTCTCCTGGGCGTGATGTTCAACGACGGCATTCTGCTGGGCACCTACATTCAGGAGCAGTTCAGGACCCATCCCGGCACGATGGACGAGGTGCACCGGCGCGTTTTCCTCGCGGGATTGCGCCGCCGCCGGCCCGCCATCATGACGAATGCGACGGCGATGCTGTCGCTGATACCCGTCCTGTGGTCGACCGGCCGCGGATCGGAGTTGATGCAGCCGATGGTGCTGCCGGTTGTGGGCGGAATGATCTTCGACGTGATCTCGCTGTTTTCCGTGCCGGTCTTCTACACCTGGTACTGGGAGAGGCGGCTGGCGCGCGAGGCGCGAGCCGGCGCGGCGCAGACGGCGACCGCGCTGACGCAATAGTCGCCTCGGCGCAACCGGCGGTCAAAGGTAGAACATGCCCTTGGCCAGCAGCACGATTGCAAGCATGAGGATGCCGACGATCCGGTGTGTGTAGCGAAAGCGGCAGAGGTCCATCGTTCCCTTGAACGAGGCGCGGATGGCCGAGACAAAGACGCCGAGGACAATGAACGCGAGCGCGACCTTGATCGACAGCAGGATGCCGAAACGCGAGTGAAAGAAGTCGGGCCGGGTGGAGTAGTGCACCCAGAACATGGCTCCACCCGTGATGAAGAGAGTCGCCACGACCACCGGCATGAAGCGCCGCACGCGCTTGGGAATCTCCTCCGCAAGCAGCTCGCCCATGCCCGGCGGCAGGCGCTTTTCCAGCGGCTCGATCACTAGCACCTCGAAGAAAACGGCACCGACAAAGGTGATGGCGCAGAGCAGATGAAGGACGAGGAGGAGACCGTAGTAGGATGCCATGTGAGAAGAAATGCACGGACAGGCGTCCACCGGGCGCAAATCCGCGCGATTCGTTTTGCGGATGAATGTGCGGGGAAACGATAGCCTCCTGTCCGGTCCTTGCCGAATCTTTCAACCGGCGGAATTGATCTGTGTCAAAGGCGGGTCGTGTTTCCCGGGCGGCCAGGGCGTACGCATGGCGGCTGCACCTGTTTATATCGCACTCCGAGATATCTCGGACCCCTTCAAACGCGGCTGCGGGAGGGGGAGGCTGTGCCGTGGAGTTTTCCGGGGAGCCACTGGGCGCGCGGGATGCTCATGATGTCGGCGGGGGGGCGTCGGCTTGCGAGCAATGCCGCCATGGTGCTCATCGCCGGGGCGATGTGCGTGAAGAAGCGCTTGTATGCGGCGCAGAGATAGTTCAGCCCCGCTTCGCCGTCGGGAGTCCGCAGGAAACGATGCTTGGGACACTCGCCGTGGCAGGCGAAACGCACCGAACATTGGCGGCAGTAGCGGGGCAGCGTGGAGGATTTCGCCGTGCCGAACGCCGTCTGCCGCTCGGAGTCGACCATGGCACCCAGGGATTGGTTGAGGATGTTTCCGAGCTTGTACTTGGGGTAGACGTAGTGGTCGCAGCTGTAGACGTCGCCATTGTGCTCGATGGCGAGCGCGCGGCCGCAGTTCTCGGAAAAGATGCAGATGCCCGCGGGTTCGCCCAGCCAGTTGGCGAGCGCGGCGTCGAAGTGCTGAACGAAGACCCGGCCGACGTCGCGCGCGACCCACTCATCGAAGATCGAGCAGAGGAAGCTGCCATAGTCCGCCGGGCGCACGCTCCATTCGGTGACCTGCGCATCGAGTCCGGCGGCGTCCTCATGATCGGGAGGCGGGGCGAGCCACAGGCCGTTGGCCTCGGCGGCGCGGGCGGAGGCGTTGCGCTCGACGATCGGAATGAACTGCATGTAGCCCGAGCCGATGTTGCGAAGAAATCGGTAGACCTCCAGCGGCTGGGTGGAGTTGCGGCGGTGGACGGTGGTGAGCGTGTTGAAATCCACACCGTGCCTCTTGAGCAGCTCGATGGCGGCCGCGACTTCGGCGAACGTGGCGCGACCGGAGCGGTCGACACGGTAGGCGTTGTGCAGGTGCGCGGGACCATCGATGCTGACGCCGACGAGAAACTGGTTTTCGCGCAGAAACTCGCACCAGGCATCATCGAGCAGCGTGCCGTTCGTCTGCAGCGCGTTCTCGATGCGGCGCCCGTTGGCGTACTGTTTCTGCAGTGCAACCGCGGACTTGTAGAAATCGAGCCCCATGAGCGTGGGCTCGCCGCCCTGCCAGGCGAAGTTCACCGTGTCGCCCGGTTGCGCGGCTATGTAGTCGCGCACATAGGACTCCACCGTTTCGGCGGACATCCGGGGGGATCCGCCGTCGCCATAGAGTTTCTCCTTTTCAAGGTAGAAGCAGTACGTGCAGTCGAGATTGCACTTGGAGCCGATGGGCTTCGTGAGCAGGTGGAAGGGAGCGCGGGCGGCAGGCACGGAAGGCCCAGGTTATCCGTTTAGTGCCTGTCGAGTCAACGCGCTGCGGCGTTTTTTGGAGCCAGGGCAGGCGAAAGACGGGAAACGATAGACTGAACCGAAGCAGATCAGCCTTCGCCCCGTTGCACTTCGACGAGGTGAAACACGGTGCGCCCGCTGGCGGAAAGCGAGACGTCCCCCGGATCGGCTGCACCGGTGAAGCCTGGATTGGGCGCGTCCACCAGGGCTTCCCGCCATTGGCCGGAGTCGTGTTTGGTGACGGTCCTTCGGCGTGAGGCGCCGGGGTCGCCCCAGGACACGACAAAATCATTGGTGCCGTCGTCGAGATAGACGATGCGGATGCGGGCATTCTTCAGCGAGCGCGCGAAACGGGGATCGAGCTGGAAGGTCATCCTTCCGCCCGTGTCGATAGCGCGGGCCCAGCCGCCGAACCGCTGACGAGGCGGGCCCTGGTCGTTGAGCGCAACGTCGGTGCTGCTGGCGCCCACGCGCTGCATGAGAAAGGTGTAGTCGCCCTTCAGTGTATCGCCTTCCCGCATGGCGACCCAGGCTCCGGGAGAAACGGAGGGACTTGCGTGGTAACCGACATATTTTGCTGCGAACAGGAACGCATCTCGAAACTCCGGATCCTTCTCCAGGAGAATGTCGGAGCCCTTGAGCGCGATGTAGGAGATGCCGCAGTTCATGTCGAGCAGCAGGCGCCAGTAGTTGTACTGGGATGGGCTCACACGCGATGGCAGGTGCTGCTGGCGCGGGGCGCCGGTGAAGCCCTGTTCGCTGGTGGTAAAGGGCTCCGTGTAGCCCGGGGCCAATCCCGTGCGGCAATAGTCGAGAAAGGCCTGGTATTTTGGCTCGCTGTTGCGCGGCTGGTGCTCCGAGGAGGTGTGAAACAGGCCTACGATGCCGTCGTCGAGGAGTTTGAGCTGGGATGCGGTGAGGATGTTGTCGACGAATACATTGTTGCGCAGAAAGAGAGTGATCCCGGGGACAAAGGCCGCGATGTGGGCGGCGATCACGCGGCGCCTGTAGTCCTGGTAGATTTCCTTCGTCCAAGGCACCCGGTAAAGATGTCCGTTGGGGGCGGGTTTCCAGTCCTCGATCTTCAGTCCACGTTCCGCACGTGCAAAGCTGCCGTGTTCAGTTCCGACCGCATTAAAATTCTGCCGCACACCCAGAACCGCGGTTCGCAGCGGAGATCCACGCAGGTGATCGCCGAAGGCCCGAATGAATTGCAACCAGGCGTTGACGTAGATGGGATCCCAGTACTGCAGCGTGCCCTCCGGATCCTTCACCTGGATTTCCTTGACCGGGAGGACGGCCACCCGCTGGAACAGCCAGCGCGGTTTTCGTCCGCCATTGACCTGGACCGCCGCCTTGCGTCCGTCTGCGCGGAATTCCTCCAATGCGTGGTCGAGTGCGGAAAAATCATAGCGACCTTCACCGGTTTCGAGGTCGGCCCACTGAAGCAGGATGCGCCCGCCCTTGATGTAGGGAAGACCCTTGATGACGCCGTCGTCGTCGTATCCCAGCGTGTAGAGTCCACGATCCGGCAGCGGTGCGTGTTCGGGGAAGGGTGAAGGGAAGGGAACTCCTGCAGTGGCGGTGTTTGCCGGTGAGAATAGCGGCAGCAGCAGAAGAAAAGCCGACACGAGTGGCAAACTGGCTGGCCGGGGATGAGAGCGAGAGAAACGGAGCATATGTCTGAAGGGTGGACGCGCGGCGAGTGGATGTGCGAAAAGTTGATCAGAATTCAGGTGGGCTGGCTCGGCGAATGGGCAGGCGACAAATTGTTGAGTCCATCGTAGGCAGGCCGCCGGTGCGCGTCTTGAGCCCGGACGGAATATTCCATGCTTTCGATGGAACGGGTGGTGGACGGAAGGGAGAGGGGCTTGGACTTCCGAGGCTGCGGGCGCTGGCATTCAAGCGTCGCAACATTTTCACTCCATCCGTGGATCTTCCGCTGCGGCTCCGGCCGGGCCGGCCCAGGAAGTCGGCGGAGGAGAAGAGACGATCCAATGCGGAACGCCAGCGGCGGTTTCGCAAAGCTCGAAGAGACGAACTAACCAGGCTGCGCAAGCGGGCGGCCGGCGTGCCGCGTTCAAAGTGAGAAACGTGGAATTCGGCGGATACGGTCGTTGTGCATTCGCTGCCCGCGGGCGCGAGCGCGGGCGGCACGGGGGTATGGTTTGACACCTGGTCTGGTTGAAGAGATTAGAGACAGCTCCGCGATCAAGTAGTTTATCATGCGTAAAAATAGAAGCTTAGCGTAGACCTAAACTCATGATTTGATTCATAAGAGCGTTTCATGTTGAAAAAGCGACATTAAATAGCTATTTCTGGACACAGAATGACAAGGAAAACTAAGGCTCGTTTCATCACATTTGTGGAAAAACTCCTGGCCTCGGGGAGAATTGCATTCTCGCGTGCGGATGCAGAGAAGGAATTGGGACTCCCTCGATTGTCGGTTCTCAAGAGCGCCCGGTTGCTGGAGAAACAAGGCAAACTCTACTCTCCCCGCAATGGCTACTACGTTGCTGTCCCTCCCCAGTTTTCCTTCTGGGGATCGCCGCCGCCCAGTTGGTTCATCGACGACCTGATGCGGTTTGAAGGCCTTGCCTACTATGTTGGGCTGCTGAAGGCCGCGGAACTTCACGGGGCTGCCCATCAGGCGGTCATGGAGTTCCAAGTCATCACGAGTGGGCGCCTTCCCAAGCTGCGGGCAGGACGCTCCATCGTTTGTTTCTATTTTCGTCGAGAGATTGAGGAAGTGGCAGGCGGCACCGAACGACGCAATACCGAGGCAGGCACCATGCGTATTTCATCCCCGGAACTCACCGCACTGGATCTTGTGCGCTATGTCCATGCCACGGGCGGCCTCGATCAAGTTCTTACCGTGCTTATTGAGCTGGGTGCAAAGATCGACGGCGGCAAACTCGCGATTCTGTGCCCCAAATTCGAGGCGGCAGTCCGACAACGTCTCGGCTACCTCCTTTCCCGTGGTGGCCATGCCCATGCCGCTGAGGTGATCCACGCGAGCTTGTCCAACGATCCCACGTTTCGCTGGGTCGAGCTTGATCCCTCGACAAAGGCGCAGGCCGATCCGGACCTTTGCATTGAGCCCATAAAGCGAGATTCCCGCTGGCGGCTGATCGTTCGCCGCGAGCCGGAGGCCGACCAACAGTGATTCCCTACCTGAACATCATCGCATGGGGGCAGGTGGTGCCTTGGGGCACGCAACGACAGGTCGAGCAGGATCTGATCGTTTGTCGCGCGCTCGTTGCTCTTTTTTCGGATGCCTTTCTTCAGCGGGAGCTTCGGTTTCGCGGTGGCACTGCGCTCAACAAGCTCCACTTTCCCGCACCCTTGCGCTACTCCGAGGACGTCGACCTGGTGCGCACAACAAGCGGGCCGATCAAGCCTGTCATCGACCGGATTCGCGATGTGCTCGAACCCTGGCTTGGTAAACCGAGTTATGAAAGCAGCCCCGTCGCACCGAAGCTGCGTTTCCGGGTATCTGCCGAGGACGGCTCTGGTCCGATCCGCCTCAAGATCGAAATCAATACCTGGGACATTGAGGTGTTCGATCGGCCCGTGCAGATTCCGTTCAGGGTCGAAAACCCATGGTTCATGGGAGAGGCGTCCATCGCAACATTCTCCCGCGAGGAAATCCTGGCGACCAAACTGCGAGCGCTCCTCCAGCGGGACAAAGGCCGCGATCTTTACGACCTCGGCCATGCACTTGAGGTCTTTGAGGGACTCAATATCGGCCGCATGATGGAATGTTTCGGCTGCTACCTGGTGAAATCCAACCACGAACTCTCCCGCGCAGAGGCGGAGCGCCGCATGTTCGCCAAGTATGCCAATCCGACATTCCTCACGGATATGCGGCCACTGCTTTCGGCTCAAGCAGCCCAAGACCTTGATGAGGCCGCGACGAAACGGATGTTTGAAAGGGTGTTTTCCAAAGTCATTGTTCGCATACCCGGAAAACCATGGGCTCGCAGTGACGAGATGAAGGAAAGATTGGGAGTCCTGCTGTAAGCCTGACCATCAGGCCGTCAAACTCACATGCGATCGGATGTACTGAGCGTGGTGTGTCCATGTGAGCGGGAAGCCGGAGACAAATTCTCCAACCGGCAATGTCCGAATCAGTATTCTGGGTTTCGCGGAATGCACAGTAAGCATCCAAAAATGGTCGGGGCGGTGAGATTCGAACTCACGACCTCTACGTCCCGAACGTAGCGCTCTACCAGGCTAAGCTACGCCCCGATTCATTTTCCCGGACGGGAACCCGCCGGGGATGGGGAGACATACCTTTCAACAGACTGGCCGCAAGTGCAAAAGCTGAAGCCGCGAACTTCGTCGTTCGGTGACATCGGAATTGCCAGGAATCGCTCCCAATTGCTTCCCCTGCATTCCAATGGCTTTTCGCGGGACTCTATTGCTGCAATCCGTTTGGTTTCAGGCGGCGCAGCTCCCAGGCACCTTCCGTCAGGACGTGTTCTGAAATTCGGTCGAGGTAGGCGATGTCGATGTGTTCGAATTCGGTGCGCTCCATGGGACCGATGACGAGCCAGCCGGGTCGGTAGTGGGCGAGGAGCGCGCCGGCATCGGGTGAGCCCGAATAGATTTTTTCGACGTCCGCTGCGCGATCGAACGCGTGGGGCATGCCGTGCAGGGTCATGCCGGAGGGGTTCGCGGCGACAACACGACGGCCGGCCAGAACAAGCACAGGGTGGTTGAGCTGGGTGCCGGTGAGGATGAGCGCATCGCGGGGTGTTGCCGCGGTGACGGCCTCTGCGAATCGGCGTTCATCCGCATTCGAAACCACAGCCGGTGCGCGGGCTTCTGAGACGATCGACTGGACGCCTGAAATTGTCATCAGGCCAAACAGAATGACAGAAGCCAGCCTTCCTCCGATCCGATGTCGCCACAGCTCCGCAAGCATCCATGCACAACCCGCGGCGGCGGCGAGGCCGGCGGCGGCGAAGAGTTTGATATTGTCGAAGACGTACGGCTGAAAAACGAAGAGATAACCAACCGAAAGGATCAACCACCAGCCGATCGTCTCCCGGCGAAACCGGCGACCCGCAAGACACCAGGCCAAGAATCCAAGCGTCACCCAGAGTCCGGTGTTCCAGACCCAGTGCTCGAGCAGTTGCCAAAGTGCATTCGGCCGCCAGTCGCCAATCATCCAGCCCGGGGCGAATCTCACGAATGCCGGCTCCGACTGCGACAACTGGTGACGCATCCAAAGGATTTGGGGAACGGCGAACACGGCGCCAGCAATGACGGCGGCGATCCAGGTTTTGAGGCGTTCCAATGGTCGGTTGAGCAGCGCCCATGGAGTGACAACGCAGGCCAGCACGACGAGACCGTGGGCCCCGATCAGCGGCAGGGTCCCGGCCAGAGCGCCGGCAAAAACAAATCCGCGAATGGATGTGTCGCGCGCAGACAGCAGCGCGCGTATCAGGACCGCGATTGCGCAGGACAGGGCGAGTCCGAAAAGTGCGACACGCATTGGCCAGACGATCGCGGTGACAAGGTTGTGAAAGTGAAGCTCGAGCGCCCAGTCGTTCGCATAGTCATGGGCCCACAGCGCCGAGACCAGCGATCCGCTGTCCTTCCATTCGTGCAAGAGATAGAGAAAGCCCCAGCCGGCTGCAAGGTGCCAGACGGCCAGTGCTAGAAAGGCGCGGGCTCGCGACTCGAGCCATCGCTTCAGAAGACTCCACGCGGCGAGCAGAAAAACAGCGGAGGCGAGAATGTTGCCGAGACGAAAGGCGACCGGCAGCGAGAAACCCTGGGCGTGAAGCCAGCCAGCCTGAAAGTCGGGGAGAAAGGGGTAGCCCAGAGGCCAGTTCGGAACATGCGGATAGCTGAGGCGAGAAAGATTGTCGCCGGACGAGAACGATGTCGCGAGCGCCGTGTGGAATGATTGATCCTCCCAGCCCGCGCCGGCGCTCCAGTATGAACCATCGGCCTCGCGCAGGCAGTGCCAGTAGTGTCCGGCGGCGTGAAACAGAAGCAGCACGAACGCGCCCGCAAAGACACCGCGATTGCCGCGAGCGCACCAGCGCCGCAGCGAGGTGCACAGGGCGATCCAGGCGTCGATCGGACCGCGGCGATCGAGAAAAAACTCCAGCAGAAACAATGCGATGAAGATGGCGATCGACAGGTAAATTGACGACTCCATGCCAACGGCCCGTGCGCTCAGGAAAGGCACCCAGCAGAGTGCGGCGAGCCAGGCGGCGCCGCTCACCGCGAGCCACTGGACCGTACCGCCCAGGCGCACGATGCGACGAACAAGGAGCGCCGACCACAGCCCGCTGACCACCAGCATCGAGCTGAGCAGGGCGAGGCTCATCGCGATTGAGTGCCGCCGATGCGGGCGCGGAGGAAGTCGGCCAGCTGAGCCCACGCGCGGCCGCGATGGCTCGCCTCATTTTTCCCGGCTTCGCTCAGTTCGGCGAACGTGAGCGAAAATCCCGCCGGCACAAACAGCGGATCGTAACCGAAGCCATGGCCGCCACGGGGGGAAACAATCAGATGTCCAGGTGTCCGTCCTTCAAACACGTGCTGGATTCCGTCTGGATCGACGAGGGCCAGGACACAGGTGAAATATGCGCCGCGTTGCGCTGCGGGCACCCCCTTCATCACCTGGGCCAATTTTTGAAGGTTGGCCGCGGAATCACCCGAGGGCCCCGCGTAATACGCGGATTCGACACCCGGCGCGCCATTCAGGTGGTCGACGCAAAGGCCGCTGTCATCGGCCAGCACCCAGCTCCCCGCGGGAAGCCGGGCTGCGAGGGCGTGCACCTTTTTTGCGGCGTTTCCCCGGAATGTCCCGGTGTCCTCGATCACGGCGGGCATGCCACCGGCCTCCCTGGCTGACACGATCGTGACGGGCAGGCCCGAAGCGTGTGCGAGCGACTGGAATTCCGCGACCTTGTGGGCGTTACCCGAGGCTAAATGTAGCTTCATCGACCTGCAGGGTGGGAGGGTAGATGACGTTTCCCCGGACGAGTGCGTCATCGCCGAAGGTTTCGTGTCGCACGCCGGCCAGCTTCACCGCGTTCGCAAGCTTCTCGCTGCGCAGTCCGCTGAACGCGCTCTTCGCACGATCGTCGGCTAGCAGCATCGACGAGCGGTAAATGAACAGGTAGTCGAGTTCGCGGAGCTGCACGAGTTCGCTGAGCAACTGCGCGCCACCCTCGAAATAGACGCCGCTGATCTTTTCCGCGACGCACCGGGCGCGAAACGCCGACATGCTTACTCGCACCGTGGGAGATTCGAGCGTCCAGACATTGACCCCGAGGTCGATCAGCTTGCGCACGTAGCCGACGCCGCCGTGCTGCGTGGTCACCACGATGGTGCGTTCGCGAAAGCGGTCGGTGAAAACGCCGGGCAGCGAGCGGTCGTTCCAGAGTCGCAGGCGTCCATCGAACACAAAGCGCCAGGGACACCATTCCTCTTTGTCGCCACATCGGGCGGTGAGGCGGGGATTGTCGGCGGCGATGGTTCCGGCGCCGACGGCGATTGCCGGGAACAGCCGGCGCCAGCGATGCACGTCGGCGCGCGACTGCTCGTTGGTGATCCAGCGCGAGTCGCCGACGCGAGTGGAGATCCGGCCGTCGAGCGTCATGGCGGACTTTCCCGCGAGCAGCGGCGTCCGGCGTGACGCCCAGTGGTTGTAGATGAGGTTGATGTCGGCGCACGCGTCCGCGAGCACGCCGCTGGTCACCTCGATTCCCGCCTCCCGCAGCACGGCGAATCCACTGCCGGCGTGGGCAGGGAAGGGATCCGTCGCTCCGACCACGACGCGCCGGATGCCGGCCTCGCGGATGGCATCGCAGCACGCTCCGGTGCGGCCATGTGTCGAGCAAGGCTCGAGGGTGACGTAGAGCGTTGCGGTCGGCTTTGGCGGGCGACCGAGCGACTGAAGCGCGACGCGTTCCGCATGGGGTCCGCCATCGCGGGCGTGGAAACCCTCGGCGACAATTCGCCCGTCCTCGACAATGACGGCACCGACCATGGGGTTGGGACTGGTTTCGCCCCAGGCCTCCTGCGCCAGAGCGAGGGCGCGTCCCATGAACTCCTCGTCGCGTGGAGACACCGGGCTCATGCGCGAACGAAGGGGTTGGAGGATTTTTCGACGTTCACGGTGGTGGCCGGGCCATGTCCCGGATAGATTGCGGTGTCGCCCGGCAGCGTGTAGATCTGCGATCGTATTGAATTCATCAATACCGATGTGCTTCCACCGGGCAGATCGGTCCGCCCGACGCTTCCGGCGAAAAGGGCGTCTCCGACGAAGGCGGATTTGGATTTGGCGAAATAGAAGAGGACGTTGCCAGCGCAGTGGCCGGGCACATGCCGGACCTCGGCCGGCATTCCAAGCGCGTGCAGGACGTCGCCCTGCTTGAGCCAGGCATCGACGCGGATGGGTTCGATGTTGAAGGATCGTCCCATGAATCGTCGCATGACCTCCGGGTTTTCGATGAGCTCGCGATCATCCGGGTGGGCGAGCACGCGCGCCTGGGTGTTTCTCACGACTTCGGCGCCCCCCTGCGTGTGGTCCCAATGGCCGTGAGTGAGCCAGAGCTCATTCAGTGCCACCTTTTCAGCGGAGAGAATGGGTTGCACCTGATCCCAGATGTCGCCTGGTGCGTCGATGAGAATCGCATGGCCGCTGGCGGGATCGGTCAGCAGGTAGGCGTTGGTCAGTATCGGGCCGGCCGGCAGGACATGCAAGTGCATCGCGGCCGATGACATGTTCCCCGCGCGGATCGGCAATCACAAAGGGCGTTTCCGGGAGTGAATCGCCACTTGCCAGCGGCGGGGGGCGTTTGGCAGGCTGGCGGGCTTTATGTCGACGCTTACGTTTGCCGTTCTTCCCGGAGACTACATTGGACCGGAGGTTATGAATGCCGCCATGCGGGTGCTCTCGCATGTCGCGAAGCAGGAGCGGCTCACGCTGGAGTACAAGTTCGCGGACGTGGGTGGCGCCGGCATCGACAATCATGGCAAGGCGCTGCCGGATTCCACGCTGGAACTGTGCAGGAAGAGCGACGCCATTTTGTTCGGTTCGGTTGGCGGTCCCAAATGGGAGAAGCTGCCGCCCAAGGAGCAGCCCGAGCGCGCGGCCCTGCTGCCGCTGCGCAAGGCCTTCACGCTGTTTGCCAACATCCGCCCGGGTCTGCTCTACAAGGATCTCGTCGACGCGTCGCCGCTGAAGGCGGAACGCATTCCCAATGGCATCGACATCGTCTGCATCCGGGAACTCACGGGCGGGATCTATTTCGGCCAGCCGAAGTCAACAACGACGCTGGAAAATGGCGAACAGGAGGCGGTCGACACGATGATCTACAAGACATCGGAGATCGAACGCATCGCTGAGGTCGCCGCGGTGACAGCACGCGCGCGCGGGAAACGGGTGACTTCCGTCGACAAGGCCAATGTGCTCGAGACGTCGGTCCTCTGGCGCAGGACGGTCACGGAGTATTTCGCGAAAAAGCATCCGGACCTTTCGCTGTCCCACATGTATGTCGACAATGCCGCGATGCAGCTTGCGCGCGACCCCAACCAGTTCGACGTGCTGTTCACCGAGAACATGTTTGGCGACATCCTTTCCGATGAGATGGCCGTAATCTGCGGCTCGCTCGGCATGATGAGCAGCGCGTCCCTCGGCGTCGGGCACAATCGCTTCGGCAAGCCGTTCGGCCTGTACGAGCCCGCGGGCGGCACTGCGCCGGACATCGCCGGGAAGGGCGTCGCCAATCCCTGTGCGCAGATTCTTTCGGCGGCGCTCATGCTCCGCTACAGCTTCGGACTCGACGCCGTGGCCGCGCGCATGGAGGCGGCGGTGCGCCGGACGGTGACCATCGACGGTGTGCGCACCGGCGACATCGCTTTCGGCCGGCCGAGCGTCGGCACGGAGGCGATGGCCGATGCTGTCATCGCCAATCTGAAGCATTGAAGCCCGGTCCAGTCCGTTCACGGGTGCCGCAGTTGAACACCAATTCCAGAATTTTCCATGACATCCGCTGAGGTTCGCCAGTCGTTTCTCGATTTCTTTGCGAGCAAGGGACACACGATCGTGCCGTCGTCGTCGCTGCTCCCCGATTCGCCCGGCCTGCTTTTCACCAATGCCGGGATGAACCAGTTCGTGCCGATTTTCCTCGGCGACCGCGCACCGGACGTGTCGACCTGGGCGGGTGTGCGTCCGGGCATGAACACCCGCGCCGCGGACACGCAGAAATGCATCCGCGCCGGGGGAAAGCACAACGACCTCGAGGACGTGGGCTTCGACACGTACCATCACACGATGTTCGAGATGCTCGGGAACTGGTCCTTTGGCGACTATTTCAAAAAGGACTCGCTCACCTGGGGCTGGCACCTGCTGACGAAGGTCTGGGGCATTCCGGCCAAGCGGCTGTTCGCCACCGTCTATGCTCCAAACAAGGCGAAGGGAGATCCGGCGGAGTTCGACCAGGAGGCCTATGATATCTGGGCCGGGCTGTTTCGCTCGGAAGGGCTCGATCCCTCAGTCCATATTGTCCACGGAAACAAGAAGGACAACTTCTGGATGATGGGCGACACGGGTCCCTGCGGCCCGTGTTCGGAGATCCATTTCAACCTGCTTCCGCGCGACGATGAGGCGGCGGGTAGGGCCAATGTAAATCAGTCCAGCCCGCGCTGCATCGAAATCTGGAATCACGTCTTCATCCAGTTCAACGCCAATGCCGACGGAACCTTCTCGCCCTTGGCGGCGAAGCACGTCGACACGGGCATGGGCTTCGAGCGCGTCGCTGGCATTCATGCGACGACACGCGGCTTCAAGGATTTTTCGGCGGAGCCGTCGAACTACGAGGCGGATGTCTTCGCCCCGCTGTTTGCAAGAGTGGCGGCGCTTTCCGGCAGGACCTATGGACGCACCGTTCCATCGAAACGCGAAGGCCTGAGCGAGCAGGAGGAGACCGACATTGCGTTCCGCGTGCTCGCCGATCACGCTCGGACGATCAGTTGCGCCATCGCCGATGGCATTCTTCCCGGCAACGAGGGGCGCAACTATGTCATTCGCCGCATTCTGCGGCGCGGCATTCTCTACGGGGCGAAGATCGGACTTCGGACGGGCTTCTTCGAGCAACTGGTCGCGCCTGTGGTTGAGAGCCTCGGAAAGGTGTTTCCCGAGCTGGTCGCCCAGCAGGATGTCGTGCGACGCGTGATACGCAGCGAGGAGGAAAGCTTCGGTCGCACGCTCGAGCGCGGCCTGGTGGAGTTCAAGCGCGCGGCCGGAGCGTCGCGCATTTCCGGCGCGGACGCCTTCCGGCTGTACGACACGTACGGGTTCCCCCTCGACATGACGCAGCTCCTTGCGGCCGAGCGCGGGATTTCCGTGGACGCCGCGGAATTCGAGGTCGAGATGGAGAAGCAGCGTGAACGCGGGCGGGCGGCGCAGAAAAAGGAGATCGTCGTTGCGGCCACGGAAGGTGAATCCACGGATTTCACGCCGACGCGCTTCCTTGGTCATGCGGAGACGCATGCCCGCGCGACGCTCGAGGATGTTGTCGCTTCCGGTGGCGACGTGTTTCTGGTCTTCGATCGCACGCCGTTCTACGCGGAGATGGGTGGCCAGGCCGGAGACACGGGCTCGGTGCTGATCGACGGCAGGCTTGTGCCTGTGGCCGACACGGTGAAGGACAAGGCGGGACGCTTTTTGCACAAGCTGTCGGTCCCGGCGGACGGCGCGCTGGATGCAGCGACATTCGTGAAGGGCGCGCATGCGGAGCTGTCGATCGACGTTGTCCGCCGCCGCGCCATTTCCCGCCACCACTCGGCGGCGCACCTGATCCACTGGGCGCTGCGCAAGGTGCTGGGCACTCATGTGCGCCAGGCGGGTACGTCAAAGACGCCGGATCGCATGCGTTTCGACTTCAGTCACTTTGAGGCGACGACGCCCGAGCAGTTGCGCGAGGTCGAGCATCTCGTGAACGAACGCGTGATCGACAATGCGAAGGTAGAGACTTACGAGACCGATTTCGACAAGAAGCCCGAGGGGACGCTGGCCTTCTTCGGAGAGAAGTACGGCAAGGTTGTGCGCGTGGTCGACATCGGCGGATTCAGCCGCGAACTGTGTGGCGGCACGCATGTGACCACGACAGGAGAGATCGGCATCATCAAGATTGTCGCGGAAATGGCGATTGCCGCGGGCACTCGACGCATCGAGGCGGTCGCCGGGCAGGCTGCGATCGACAGCATAACGCATCACGACGCGCAGTTGAAGGCGCTCGGCGCCAGGCTCAACGCTGGTCCGCTCGACATCGTGGCGAAGCTCGACTCCCTGCTTGCGGCCAAGTCGGAGGCGGAGCGCAGATTGAAAGCCTTTGAACAGAAGGCGGCGGCGGGGCTGGCGGATGAATTGATTGCCGGGGCAACGCGCGAGGACGGTCTGGCCTTCATTTCCGCGGTGGTTGCCGCTGAGAGTCCGGAGGCGCTTCGCTCGCTCGGATCCCAGATCAGCGCGCGCCTCGGAGAGGGCGTGGTGCGCCTGGGCGCGGCGATAGGGGACAAGGCGACGGTGGTCGCGTTCTGCTCGCCCGCGGCGATCAAGGCGGGACACCAGGCGGGAAAGATCATTTCTGAACTTTCGGCGAAACTGGGAGGCAGGGGCGGAGGAAAGCCGGACTTTGCGATGGGCGGCGGCAAGGATGTCGCCAGGATGGCCGACGCCTTCCGCTGATCGCGACACGCGCGCATTCCGGCCCGGTTCCCGATGCCAGCCGCATCACCACCTGCTGATTCCGCGTTCAAGCACTGGTTCAATGAGGCCCGGTATCGCGGCATAGCCGACCTACTTGGTTCGGCATCGCGGGGTTTCAACCGGCGGAGGTTTCTTGCGGTCACCCTCACGGGTCTCGACGAGTGTTCGCTCATGGAGCGGCTCCGCCGCACGGCCATGGCGTATCAGGCCTCGCTGCCCGGCGCGTACCGGGACAAGCTTGAGGTGCTGCGCGGGGTGGCGCCACAGATGGGCCATGCGTTCGTTGTGATTTCGATCGGAGATTTTGTGGCGAGGGAGGGACTGGACGATGCCGTGCATTCCCTCGAGGCGCTGCGGGAAATCACGCGCCATGGCTCATCGGAGTTCGCCGTGCGTCCCTTTCTTCAGCGCGACCTGAAGGGCACGCTGGCGATCATGGACAGGTGGGCGCATGACGAGGATGAGCATGTCCGTCGCCTCGCTTCGGAAGGAAGCCGCCCACGACTGCCCTGGGGACTTCGATTGACCGAACTGGTGAAGGACCCGGGCCCGACTGCGCCGATCCTCGAGGCGCTGAAGCGGGATTCGTCTTTGTATGTCCGCAAGTCGGTCGCCAACCACCTGAATGACATTACCAAGGATCATCCCGAGGCGGTGATGGATCGGGTGGAAGGCTGGGACCGTTCAAACGCCGGGACAGCATGGATTGTGCGTCACGCCCTGCGAACCCTGGTCAAGCGCGGTGACGGGCGCGCGCTCGCGATCATGGGAGTCGAGCCGAAGGCGGCGGTCAGCGTGGAGACTTTTTTGGTGAAACCGCTGCGGGTTCGCCTTGGCGGAAGACTGGAACTGCTGGCGGAAATACGCTCAAGGTCACGCAAGGAACAGGCGCTGATCGTCGACTATGTCATTCACTACGTTAAGGCGTCGGGAGAACCGTTTCCGAAAGTCTTCAAGTGGAAAGCCACGAAGCTGAAGCCGGGGGAAACAATCTGTCTTTCCAAGAGCCAGGAGATTCGGGATTTCTCGATTCGACGGCACCATGCCGGACGCCACAAGGTGGAGCTGCAGGTCAACGGCGCCCGGCTGGCGTCAGGTGAATTTTTTCTGTTGCGCTGAAGCTGTGCCAGCGTGGAGCGGACGCTTGAGAAGTTGCGCAACCCCCGTAAGGTGACGACACGAGATTTTTCGAAAAACCATTGCCATGCCGACGATTTCCTACAGCGCTCCCGACCTGACCCAGCACCCCCCGCGCAGTGCGCGGGTGAGACTCGCTGGATTTGTCCATCTCTGCCGTCTCCTCGACAAATGCCGGGCGCATGCGCATGGCAAGCTGGGCGAGTACGTCTTCCCGTGTCCGCTGGACAAGCGATTCTTTTCCTTCACCGGCATCGATGCGCAGGCGTTCCTTGATGCGGTCAAGGCGGGACGAAACGACACGGAGATGGCGGTTTGGGTTAATGAGCACATGAAACCCCTGCGCCTGCCGCACGAGATCGAAGCCTGGTCGCGATGGCTGGAGAATCTGGCTCCCGGGGACAGGCAGCGGCACCTGGGATTCTCCGAGGGCATCGAGAAACTTGCGCCGGGGCGCGATGACATTCGCACGACGTTTGACCGTCTTGACCTCGACGACTACGTGAGTTTCGGCGGCAGGGGCTGAGGCCATGACATCCCCGCCGCTCCTCCACGCCGTGCTGGCGTTCGATGCGAACAACCGCCTTGCGGTGCGCCGCCTCGGCAGCAGGAACGGCCTGGCATTTTCGGGCACGGACATTGCGATGGCGACGCAGCGGCTGGAAGGCTCCTTCACGGAGCACACGGTGCCGGTTGAACGCTTCTCAGTTGATGCTGGAGGCAGGAGCCATCGCGCCTGGCTGACACAGGTTTGCGGCGAACCGGCGGATTCCGAGATCAAGTTCGCATCCATTGATGCACTGCTGGCGGTGCCGGACTCACTGGCGCCTTCATTGAAGGCGATGCTCGAGGGTCTCGATCCGCATCTGGTCGAGATTCCCTACCTGCATCTCGGCGAGGCCGATTTCATCTACAAGTTTCGTCCCGAGAAGGAGCGCAACCCCGGCAGCTATGCGCGCGACGATCGTTCAAGCGCGCTGTACCAGTCGAAGCTATGCGATGCGATCAAGCTGCTGACCCGCCGGCATGAGCGGACGGCGACAACGCCGGTGACGCTTGATTTTGGCCCGGTGGAGTACGTGATTCCCAGCCACTTCGGCTTCTGCCTCGGGGTGAAGAATGCGATCGAGCGCGCCTACGAGACCCTGGCTGCGAATCCCGGACGCCGGGTGTTCATGCTGTCGGAGCTCATTCACAATCCGTTTGTGAACGAGGACCTGCTGGCGCGCGGCCTGCGCTATCTCCAGACCGACAAGGGCGTGCCCTACACCGCGCGCGGGCGCCCGCATTCGCCGGGGGAGACAGCGCCGCTTCTGTGGGACACGCTGACGGCGGATGACATCGTCATCATCCCCGCGTTTGGCGCGACGGACGAGGACAAGGCCCGTCTGGTGCGGAAGGGCATCGCGGTGTACGCCCACGACGCCACCTGCATGCTCGTGGAGAAGGTGTGGAAGGCGGCTCGAGCGTACGGGAGAAGTGGATACACGGTGGTGATCCATGGGAAGCACGAGCACGAGGAGACCAAGGCGACGTTTGCGAACACGCGCCGCCACGCGCCGGCGGTGATTGTGCGCAATCTTGAGGAGACGCGCCTGCTGGCGGAGATCATCGAGAGCCGCGATCCCGCGGTGCGCGCGCGCTTTCACACGGTGTTCGCGGGCAAGCACACGCGGGGATTCGATGTGGACCGCGACCTTCAGCGCGTCGCCGTCGTGAACCAGACGACGCTGCTCATGAACGAGACGCGCGAGATCATTCAATTCCTTCGGGACACGTACCTTCGCGCGCACGGGCCTGATGTGCCCGGGCAGCCGGCGAGGGTGGGGGGCAGCGGCAGGAACGACACGCTCTGCTATGCGACGCAGGTGAACCAGGACGCACTGGCGCGCGCGCTGGAGCAGCCGCTTGACGCGGCGTTTGTCATCGGAGGGAGAAATTCGTCGAACACCTATCAGCTTTACCGCGTGTGCGAGCAGCGCCTGCCCGGACGCGCCTTCTTCATCCAGAGTGAAACCAGCATTGTTTCCCGTTCGGCCGTGGAGCACTACGTGTTTCCATCAAGCGGCCCAATCGCGGGCAGGGGCGGCCATGTCGAGAAGCACCGCCTGTGGGCCAATGACGATCTATCACCAAAGCGCGTCCTGGTCACGGGCGGGGCGTCCTGCCCCGATGGGATCATCCAGCAGGTCGTGGCCCGCATAAACGCGCTCTGGCCTGATGCCTCGATCCGACCGATTGATGATGTGCTGGCGGATCTGCGTGCGCGAATCGGAGACGAAGCGATAGAAGCCTGACCCAGGGCTGGGGACGCCGGATCCGCTGATGCTCCATCAAGAGCGCACGGGGACGGCCCCGCGACCGATGGACATGAACCTACCAGTGAGCGTAGTCGCCTTTTTCCAGACCTGAGGCGAATTCAACCAGCAGCTGGACGCAGCGCTCCACGTCCTCAAGATCGACCATCTCGCTTGGCGTGTGCATGTAGCGCAGCGGAATGCTGACCAGACCGGTGGCAACCCCGGCGCGACCGACTTGTATCGCGCGCGCGTCGGTCCCGGTCGGGCGGGGATCAGCCTCGATCTGGTGGGGAATCTTCAGGATCTCTGCTGCCTTCAGGAGTCGGTCGAAGACCCGGGGATTGATGTTTGCCCCGCGGCACAGGATCGGCCCGCCGCCGAGTTTGGTCTCCCCGTACTTGCGGTTGTCGCAGTCGGGGTGATCGGTGGCGTGTCCGACATCGACCGCGACGGCGATGTGGGGATTGGCTGCGTACACGGCGGTGGTGGCGCCACGCACGCCAATCTCCTCCTGGGTAGTGGCGACGCTGACGACTTTGGCTGCGAGTTTCTTCCGGCGTTTGGAAAGTCTGATGAGTGTTTCGCCGACGATGTAGGCGCCCACCTTGTCATCGAATGCCCGCGAGGCTCCGATGCTGCCGTGGATGAGTTCAAAACCGTGGTCATAGGTGGCGACGTCGCCGATGCCGATCCGCGCGAGCGCCTCCTCCTTCGAGCGTGCGCCGATGTCGATCCACATTTCATGAACCTCGGGCACCTTCTTGCGATCCGCCTCGTTCATGAGATGAATGGCGCGTTTGCCGGTGACACCCTTGACCTGCCCCTTGGCCGTCTGGATGACGACGCGGCGACCCGGGATCATGATGCGATCGTGTCCGCCGATCGTGTCGAAATAGATGAATCCCTTGTCGTTGACGTAAGTGATGATGAGGCCGAGCTCATCGATGTGACCGGCCAGCATGAGGACGGGATCTCCCTTGGGATTGAGTGTGGCGAGCCGGTTGCCCAGCGCGTCGCGTGCATAGGTGTCGGCGGCGGGTTCAACGTACTTGTCAAACACGGCCTGTGCCTCGGTTTCGTAACCGGAGGGTGACCTGGCGGCGAGCAGGTCCGTGAGAAACGCGGGTGGCTGGTTCAGGTTGGGCATGAGAAAATTGAAAACGAAGTTTGCCTGAAAGCGGCGGGGAATCGAAACTCAAAAATCTACTTCACGCCGAATGATCATCTATCCCGCCATAGACATACGTGGAGGCCGCTGTGTGCGGCTGACCCAGGGCAAAGCCGACCAGGAAACAGTCTATTCGGATCATCCTGCGGACGTTGGAAAATCGTTCAAGGCTGCGGGGAGCGCCTGGATTCATGTCGTCGATCTCGATGGCGCGTTCGAAGGCGAGCCCCGGAATCTCAAGGTTGTTGCGGAAATTGTCGCGCTTGGGCTCAAGGTTGAACTCGGAGGAGGCATGCGCACGCGCGACTCGGTGAAACGCGCCCTGGACCTGGGGGTCGGTCGAGCCGTGATTGGCACGCGGGCGGCGGAGAGCGAGGCATTTGTGGCGGAGCTGGTGAATGAGTTTGGTGCCCGGGTAGCGGTGGGCATTGATGCCAAGCATGGTCAGGTGGCGGTGAAAGGGTGGGTGGATACCACTGCCACCAGTGCGCTCGCGCTTGCGCGGCGCATGAGCGAGATTGGCGTGGGGACGCTGATCTACACTGACATTGGCACGGATGGAATGCTGACGGGTCCGAATTTTGTCGCACAGACGGCGATGCTGAACGCGGTGAAGTCCCGGGTCATCGCGAGTGGCGGAGTGAGCGGGCGGGAGGATGTTCAAAGATTTGCGGAGCTGGCGAAGAATCACGCGAATCTTGACGGCGTCATCGTCGGCAAAGCGCTCTACGAGAAGCGCGTCGATCTCCCCGATCTGCTGGCGATCGCACGAGGGGCGCCATGATCGCAGGCCGGGTGTCCCGTCCCGGCGGTCAGCATCTGCTTCCCTTCAGGCGAGCAGGCCTTCGACAACATACGCTGGTTTTACGCCGGTGATCTTCTGGTCGAGGCCTTGGAATGCGTACGTGAGTTTGTGGTGATCAAAACCCAGGAGGTGGACGATGGTCGCGTGCAGATCGCGCAGTTCAACGGGATGATTGGCGACCTCCATGCCGATGGCGTCGGTTTCCCCGTAACTGAAGCCGCGCTTCACGCCGCCGCCCGCCATCCACAGTGAAAATGCGCTCGGGCTGTGATCCCGGCCGACCCATGCCATCTCGGTCCCGCCGCGATTCTCGCGCATGGGCGTGCGGCCGAACTCCCCGCTCCAGATCACGAGGGTTTCGTCCAGCATGCCGCGAGCCTTGAGGTCGTCGAGCAGCGCGCCGATGGGGCGGTCCATGTCGCGGCATTTGTCGGCGAAGCCGAAGTTGAGGGAGTTTTCCTTGCCGGTGCCGTGATGGTCCCAGCCCCAGTCATAGAGCTGCACGAAACGAACCCCGCGCTCGGCCAGACGACGCGCGAGAAGGCAGTTGTTTGCAAAGCTCTCCCTGCCGGGCACGGTGCCGTAGCGCGCGTGAGTTTCGGATGACTCCTTTGTGAGGTCCATGGCGTCGCTCGCATTCATCTGCATGCGGAAGGCCATCTCGTATTGGGAGACGCGCGTGACGATCTCCGGATCTCCGATCTCCTGGAAATGCTGGCGGTTGAGCTCGTCGAGGGTGTCGAGCACCCGCCGGCGAAGATCGCGGCTGACCCCCTTGGGGTTGGAGAGGAAGAGGACCGGCTCGCCCTTGGCGCGGCACTGCACACCCTGATAGACGCTCGGCAGAAAGCCGGAGCCCCAGAGCGACTTTCCGCCGTCGGGAGTCTTGCCCCCGGAAACCAGAACGATGAAGCCCGGGAGGTTCTGGTTTTCGGTGCCAAGACCGTACGTGACCCACGAACCCAGTGACGCGCCGCCTCCGAGCCGGGGGGATCCCGTGTGAACGAGGAGCTGGGCCGGGGCGTGGTTGAACTGGTCGGTGCGCATCGACTTGACCACGCAGATGTCGTCGATGTGGCGCTCGATGTTCGGCAGACGGTCGGAAATCCAGGTGCCGCTTCTTCCGGCGCGATGGAACGGGTACTGCGGCCCCAGCATCTTCGGAACGCCGCTGATGAAGGCGAAGCGCTTGCCCTCGAGAAAAGAGGCGGGGCAGTCGTGTCCGTCGAGCCGCTGGAGATCCGGCTTGTAGTCGAAGAGTTCGAGCTGGCTGGGGGCCCCGGCCATGTGAAGGTAGATGACGCGCTTGGCCTTTGCGGCGAACTGGGGCGGCAGTACGCCGAGTGGCGAACTGGGCGGACGGCTGAAATCAAGTCCACCTCCGAATGCGCGGCTGGACATTCCCATCGTTCCCAGAAACATGGCGCCGAGGCCCGTTGCGCAGTCGCGAAGAAACAGGCGCCTCGTCTGCGCGCCGAGACGGCGTGCTTCAAATTCCTGCAACAGGCGGTTGTCGTCGGTTTTCATCAGGCTACTTGGTCAGGGCGGCGTCGAGGTTCAAGAGGGCGGATCCGACCGCGGTCAGGGCGCTGAAGTCGGGGTCTTGCTCTCCTGCGGTGAATTTCCGGGCGTCATTGTAGAGATCCACGAGCGCGCCGATTTCGAGGTCGCCGGGCCTGCGATTGGTCACGCGCAGCCAGGCTTCGGATACACCGGCCCCGATATCGGAGGAGCCGGCGATGCGTTTCCGCATGATGTGTGCGAGCGCCTTGGCGGCTTCATCATAGACGGGATCATTCAGTGTGACGAGGGCCTGAAGGGGGGTGTTGGTGGGGACGCGCCGCAGCGTGCAGATGTCGCGGGAGGTTGCGTCAAAGCTGAGGAAACTCGGGTAGGCGGCGGTGCGCTTCCAGAAGGTGTAGATCGCGCGGCGGTGTGCATCCCCTCCCTTTGATTCCTTCCAGTCCTTGCCGTTGTAGGGGGAGGCCCAGACTCCGGGCGGCTGATAGGGCATCACGGGTTCCCCGAACATTTTCGGACTGAGCATTCCGCTGGCTAGCAGCGCCTGGTCCCGCACCATTTCGGCCGAAAGGCGGTTGCGCGGCCCGCGCGCGAGCAGGCGGTTGCGCGGGTCGCGTTCGAAAAGCGCGGGCGTCACTCGGGCGCTCTGCCGGTAGGTCTGGCTCGTGACAATTTCGCGATGCAGCGCCTTGACGTTCCAGGCGAGGTCGAACTGGAAGTGCCGTGCGAGCCAGTCGAGAAGCTCCGGGTGGGAGGGTGGCTCGCCAATGCTTCCGTAGTCCTCAAGGGTTTCCACTATGCCGATGCCGAAGAACTGCTCCCAGTATCGATTGACGGCCGCGCGCGCGGTGAGCGGCTGCTTTTCGGAAAAGAACCATTTTGCGAGCGTGAGGCGGTTCAGCGGGGCTCCGTCGGGAAGGGCAGGAAAGAGATGCGGGACGCCGGACTTCAATGCCTTGTCGCCCTTGTCCATCCAGTTGCCTCGGACAAAAACGCGCGTTTCCCTGGCCTCTGCCGCCGGAAGGTCCTCCATGACCGGTTCATCGATGCCGGGAATGGCGGCGAGTTTGAGCCGAACCTCCTGGAGACGGTCACGTTCAGCCTGAAACTGCCGTGCCAGACCAAATTCGGTCCATGAGGAGCCTGTCGCAGCGGACATGCGCATTCTGCGGACCGGTGCAGGGCGGCTGGCGATCAATTCATTCTGACTCACGCGCACGCGAAGTCTGTCACCCTCTGAAAAAGTTACGGGCTTCTGGAATATTGCGACAGCCCAACGCGTGCGATCGAGAGAGGGGTAGGCGCCAAAGAGTGTGGATACCTCGCTCAGCGGCGGTGGAGGCTTTGGCAATGCCGCGTTGATCGGTCCCGGACGCTGGATCTTTGCGAGGAATCCGGGTGCGGAAAACAAGCCGGCCAGTGGTGAATACTTTTCGGGTGATTGCTTGGAATTTCGTTTGGGCGGGCCCTTCGGAGTGTCTGCTTTTCTGGGTGAATCGAACGTGGACTCCACCGGATCCATCTGATCAGCCACAAGGCGACTGAATGGAAGGGGAGTTTCCGTCCCGTCCCTCCTGACCAGCCAGGCCTGAACACGGTTCACAACGAACCCAACTTCCGGGGTGTGCCGCGCTTGGCCGTCATTCTGGGGAGCGACCTCCATCCTGATTGCTGTGATGGGTGAAGCTCCCACTGAGCTCAGATCGAGCCAGTAGTTGAACATGGCCTTGTCGGGAACAGTGGCGGGAGAGAAGGCTTCACCGTCCTTCAATTGAAAACGGCCGCCGGAGCTGGCGGATGCGTTGGCGATGGCTGCGGCCACCCAGTCCGTGGATTTGACAAGGGATTGAACCTGTGCGGCGAGGGTGCGGATGAGCTTGTCCGCTTCATTGTGAAGTGAATTGGCCTCCGCGTACTCGGCGCGATCCAGCGGAATTCTCAAATTGGGATACTCGCTCACGTAGTCGGCATCCTTGGTGGAATTGAAGAACGCGAGGAAGCGATAGTACTCCTCCTGCCGGATGGGGTCGTACGGGTGATCGTGGCACTGCACGCAGGAAAAGGTCACGCCGTTGAAGACCGACCAGGTGGTGGAGACACGGTCCATGACGGAAGCGATGCGGAATTCCTCGTCGTCTGATCCGCCCTCATCGTTGGTCTGTGTGTTTCGATTGAAGGTTGTCGCAATGCGCTGTTCGAGCGTGGCGCCCGGAATCAGGTCGCCCGCGAGCATGTCGATGCCGAACTGGTCGTAGGGCAGGTTCCTGTTCAGCGCGTCGATGAGCCAGTCGCGGAATTTCCACGCGCTGCGTTCCGAGTCTTTTTCGTAACCCCGGGTGTCCGCGTATCGGGAAAGGTCGAGCCAGAGTGTTGCCCAGCGTTCGCCGTAGTGTGGCGAGGCCAGCAGCCGTTCGACCTGGCGCTCGTAGGCGCCGGGCTGGTTGTCGGCGATGAATGTGGCGAGTTCGTCGGGTGTTGGCGGCAGGCCTGTGAGGTCGAAGGAGAGCCGGCGAAGCAGCGTGGCGCGATCGGCCTCGGGGGAGTGAGTGAGTTTTTCCCTGTCGAGGCGCGCGCGGACAAAACGATCGATGGGAGATTTCGCCCAGGCCTCGTCGGAAACGTCGGGCACCGGCCGGGGCTCTGGCGCGACGAACGCCCAGTGCTCCGACCACTCGGCGCCCTCGCTGATCCACTGGCGGATTGTGGCGATCTGCTCCTTCGACAGCGGCGGCCCGTGGTCGGGCTTGGGCATGCGATAGGCGGGGTCTGTCGACGTGATTCGTGCAATGATCTCCGACTGCTCGGGGTGGCCCGGCACGATGGTGCGCTTTTTGGAGTCGCCCGTGCGCAGGGCGCCCTCGCGGTAGACGAAGGAAACGCCGCTCGCCGACTTCACGCCTCCGTGACAGCCCGTGCAGTTCTGGGTGAAAATCGGCCGGATCTGTCGGTTGAAGTCAATCTTCCCCTGCGCGGCCTGCTGACGCCTCTCGGCGGAGCATCCACCGAGGACCAGGCTCACTATCAGGGGAGTCGCGACATGCGGGATGTATTTCAACATGCTCGGATCGATGGAAAAACCGCAGGATACTCTCGACGCGTTGCGAGTCGCCGCAAGTCAGACTTGAATGAAACTAGCGTGAAAACCCCGACGTATTCAACGGCGACGTTGGTGCGGTCAGAGCGAAGTCTGATGGCAGCTACTTTTTGAAGGCGGTGAACAGCGTGTTTCCAAAAGGGGTGCCTTCAGACATGGGCTGTGAGCTGGCGGTGAATCCGAGTTCATTCAGGAGGGCGAGCCAGTCGCGTGTAGTGCGAAAATGGAACTGTCTGGTCGAGTAACCGTTGACGAGGCCCTTGAAGCGATTGCCGAGCTTCACGACTTTGAATCTCCAGCCGGCCGAGGCGTCCACCTCGCGGACCAGAAGTTTGCCGCCGGTTTCCAGCGAGGACGCCAGTGAACGGAGCAGGGCTTCCTGATCTGCAGCCGGCATCATGTGCAGAACGTCGAAGAGCAGGATCGCCTGGCAGGTGGTCGAGGTGGCTTGTCTGGCGTCGGTCGTCAGGATGGTGGCGTCATGCCCGAGAGCTTCGCGGGCTACTTCGGCAATGCGGGGGCGCAATTCGATGCCAGTGAGCGTTCGCGGTGACAACATGCGCATGCCGGTTTCCGTTGGCGCTGTTTCCCCGGTGTCTTTCCGCGATGCTTCCGCCAGCAAGGCCAGCATCAGTCCCTGACCGCAGCCCACGTCGATCACGGTGCCGCATTCCGGAACGAGCTGTTGTTTCCAGACCGCGCGATAGAGCGGATCGTGGAGCAGTTTGCCGCGTGCAAATCGCCACGCCGTGATGCCCGACGAGCGGTAGCGCCGACTGGCGCGTTCAGCGAGAAGCTCAAATGTCACCGGGGTCACGTATGTGATGGAATCTGCGAGCAGTTGATTCCGCAGGCGCTGTCACGCTCCGGGCAGGCTTGATCCGACGATTGTGGAATTTGGCTCAGAGCAGGCTGAGTTGGTGGTCGTCCTCGAGGGACACCGTGATCTTCTTCCTGGGCCGCGCCTTTGGAGCGGCGGCGGGAAGTTCCACCGTTGCGTCGTCGGATTCGAGCTTTGCGAGGATCGACTTCGCGCGATCGATGACGCTGACGGGCAGCCCGGCGAGACGGGCGACCTGTATGCCATAGCTGCGGTCGGCCGCGCCTTCGACCACGCGGCGGACGAAGACGATGTCGTCATTCCATTCCTTCACGGCGACGGAGAAATTCTTCAGTCGCGAGAGGCTGCGGGAGAGCTGGGTGAGCTCCTGGTAGTGCGTGGCGAACAGCGTGCGCGGCCCCTGGGTCTCGCCGTTGTGCAGGTGTTCGACCACAGCCCAGGCTATCGAGAGTCCGTCGTAGGTCGACGTGCCGCGACCGATCTCGTCGAGGATGATGAGCGAGCGGTCGCTGGCGTTGTTCAGGATGTTGGCCGTCTCATTCATCTCGACCATGAAGGTGGAGTTGCCGCGAGCGAGGTCATCGCTCGCGCCCACGCGTGAGAAAATGCGATCGACCAAACCGATCCGGCAGCGGGTCGCCGGAACCCAGCAGCCGATCTGGGCCAGGAGGGTGATCAAGGCGACCTGTCGAATGTACGTCGACTTGCCGGCCATGTTCGGACCCGTGATCAAGGCGATCTGAACCTCGTCGCTGGACAGCATTGTGTCGTTCGGGACGAAGGCCGTGCCGCTGGAGATGAATGCGTTCGCCGGATCCTTGAGCATCTGTTCCACCACCGGATGTCGGCCATCAGAGATTTCGAGGTGCGTCCCCTTGTCGAGTTCCGGGCGGCAGTAGTTCCACTCGCGGGCGAGGAGTGACCAGCCTGCCAGGACATCGATTTCGGCGAGCTGGTCGGCGGTCTGTGTGAGCGCCACGGATTCGTCCAGAACAGCGGCGACCAGGGTGGCGAATATTTCCTTCTCACGATTGAGCGCATTCTCCTCGGCGTGAAAGATCTCCTTTTCCTTCTGTTTGAGCGCTTCGGTGATGTAGCGCTCCCCGTTGGCGGTGGTCTGCTTGCGCACGTAGTCGGCGGGAACGAGGTGCAGGTTGGCCTTTGTCACCTCGATGTAGTACCCGAAGACCGAGTTGAAGCGCACCTTCAGGCTGCGGATGCCGGTGCGTTCCTGTTCGGCGGACTCGAGGTCCGAGAGCCAGGTCTTGTTTCCCGAGGTCAGCGTGTGAAGCCTGTCGAGTTCCGCGTCATAGCCGCCGCGAATGCAACCCCCTTCGCTGATGTCGGCCGGCATGTCATCGGCGAGCGATGCGGCGAGCAGCTCGCGCAGGGATGCGAATTCGGGAATGCCATTCGCCAGGCCCGCGACAACGCCGCCGAACTCCGAGAGCGAGTTGCGGACCGCAGGCAGTTGCATCAGGGTCTCGCGAATACCCAGGAGTTCCCGCGGGTTTCGCAGTCGATTCTGCAGTCGCCCCAGGATGCGGGGAACATCCCTGACCTGCGCGAGCTGTTCCCGAAGCGCGCCGAGACTCGCGGGCCGGCCCTGAAACTCAGCCACCATGCCCTGGCGCCGTTGAAGCTCGGCAAGGTTGAGCGGCGGGGAGGCGAGCCACCTCTCGAGCAGGCGGGCGCCTGGTGCGGTGCCGGTGCGATTGATCGCGTGCAGCAGCGAACCGTCACGAGTGCCGCGACTGGATTGAAAGATCTCGAGATTGCGCAGCGTTGCGGGATCCAGGAGCAGTGTCTGTTCGCTGCGGTATTCCTGGATCGTGCGCAGGTTTTCCGGTCGTGCGCAGAGGTTGTCGGTGACGTACTGCACGAGAGCTCCGGCCGGTCCGATGCCCGGGTGGCCGGCCGCGATGCCAAAACCATCCAGGTTCAGCACCCGGAATGCGCTGAGAATTGCCGGCACCGCCGAGCTCGGTTCAAACTGAAATGCGGGCAGCTCCGAGCAGGGCCGGGTGGAGCAAAAGGCGAGCAGTGCGTGTGCGGCGGCATCGTGGTGCGTCGTTGTCCTCCACCGCTCGATGTCCCCCTCCGTCAGCACGACTTCAGCCGGCGCGAGCGCGGTGAGGACGGGAAGCAGATTCTCCGCGCGCGGGTCGCTCGCGAGTTGGAACTCGCCCGTCGACAAGTCCATCCAGGACGCATGCAGGCCGCGCTTGTCGAGTCGCAGGGCGGCGACATAATGGTTGCGCTGCGCATCGAGCTGGGTGGGGGAGAGGGTCGTCCCCGGAGTCAGGATGCGCGAGAGACTGCGCTTCACCAGTTTCCCTGGTTTCGCGGGCTCGGCCTGATCGCAGATGGCGACCTTTCTGCCGTGCGCGAGCAGCTTGTTCACGTAGGTGTCGAGCGCGTGCGCGGGGATGCCCGCCATTGGATGGTCGATGCGTTTGGTCAGCGTGAGACCGAGCAGTTTGGAGGCGACGACGGCATCGTCGAAGAACAGCTCAAAGAAGTCGCCCAGACGGAAAAGCAGCAGCGTGTCACGCGGCAGCCCGCGCTTCACCTCGAAGTATTGCTGCATCATGGGCGTCATGGCTTGTCACTCCAGCCCTTCATACCACCCATAGGCTGCCTCCCATGTTCGAGCCGACGAAATCCGAAGGGCGTGCCTCCGACGCCGAAGGGTCTTGCGCGCAACGGCCAGCTGGGCTGGCCGCGAGTGACCGGGGCGTGTGCCACTCCCGT